>PYER01000438.1 GCA_003017855.1 filamentous cyanobacterium CCT1 | reverse complement strand
AGATGTGTATAAGAGACAGATATGATTCAGCAGGAGGCCGATGTCTACGCCGATCAGGTGCTCTCTAACGTAGAACAGCAGCTTTCACAGATGCTGCGGATCATTCAAAACGGTCGCAGCCACCTGCAACCCGCTAAAGAGACACCGGTCTCTACCCCTACCCAACGGCCCAAAGTTAGTAAGAGTCCTCCCAGTGCACCCACCTCAGAGGTCCGACCCGAGGCTGCAGGCGATCGCCCGACAGCGCGCCCCCGGCCCCCTAAAAAGTCTGCCGCTGACCCATGATCAGCTACCTCAAAGGGGTGCTGGCCGACGTTCAAAAACCCGGCAGCCACAAGCTTATCGTCACCCTCGACGTCAATCAGATCGGCTACGACCTGCAGGTGCCCGCCCGCCAGCTTGCCTTCCTGCCTCCGCTGGGCGAAGTAGTGCAGCTCTTTAGCCATCTCTACTTTCGTGAAGATCAGGCGGTATTATTTGGCTTTGGCCAGCGCCAGGAACGCGACCTGTTCAGGCTGCTGATTAGCGTCAGCGGCATTGGCCCTCAGATGGCCCTGGCTCTGCTCGACACATTGGGCGAAGCCGAACTGACTCAGGCGGTCGTCAGCGGCAACACGCGCTTGCTGTCGCGAACACCCGGAGTGGGCAGCAAAACCGCAGAGCGCCTGGTACTAGAGCTAAAAACCAAGCTGCAAGACTGGCAAACTCAGTCTGGGGTGGGCCTGGTGCCCAGTGCCGGGCCAGTCCCAACGCTTTACGAAGAGGTAGAAGTTACCCTGACAGCATTGGGGTATAGCCAGAGCGAAATTCTCAAGGCGCTCCAGGCGGTGGGGCAAAACTCTACTCTACAGAAGTCAGCGGATCCGGAAAGCTGGGTTCGCGAGGCGATCGCGTGGTTGAGCCAGTAATATTGGAATCAACTGGAGTGCATAACGCGGTGTTGCTGAATTGAAGCGTGAACTTGGCTGGAGGCATAGGCAAAGCCAAGCCATCGACGTTTTGGTCGTTTGCCCCTACAAGAGACGTTGTAGTTTTGATTCATGCCTCTGTTTCCAGCACCATAATGCTATGCAAGGCTCTGCCCTGAAGCACCAGTACAGTATGTGCTGCCCCTCGTTCCAATGCTCTGCCTTGGAATGCTCGTTGGAGGCTCTGCCTCCTCAAAGGAGCGGCAAAGCCGCAAGACCAGGATGCCCAAGCGGAGCTAGGGCACCAGAATGTGTGCTTTACTTGGATACTGTACCGATGCTCTAGTATTAGCAATGCCCGGAGGCCTGTACGTCAAGCAATGACCCATGCAGGGGTTCAGCCATCGGTGGCTAGTTAAAACCTTTCTTCCAGATAGGGTGGATGGGTGCGGCAAGCCCTGTGCTATAGTGAAAAATCCTGGTCAAAATAATCCTTCTAGAGAAGCTGTCTGTCCCATGACTCTGTTGCAAGCGCGCAAGCAGGAACTTATCTCCGACTATCAGGTGCATGACACCGACACTGGCTCTGCTGATGTGCAGATTGCCATGCTCACCGACCGCATCAATCAGCTCAGTGCTCACCTGCAGAAGAACAAGAAAGACTATTCATCCCGCCGTGGCCTGCTCAAAATGATTGGCCACCGCAAGCGCCTGATGGCCTACCTGCAAAAACAAGACTCCGAGCGCTACCGGGCGCTGATTCAAAAGCTGGGCATTCGCGGCTAGGCCAGCGAACTCAGCTAGGTTAAGGTGTTGCTTGTTGTCATTATGTAGCCCTATGGCCCCGGAGTCTTCCTGCAAGCGGCTGCCCTTTGAGCCTGTCGGCAAGGGCGTTGACAAGTCTGCCAAAGAGTCTAAGCAAGCAGCTAAGTCAGCCCCCGCTAAAAAAGCACCCAAGCCAGCGGTGGCTGGCAAAAAGACGACTGGCAAAAAGACGGGCTCTGCTCAAAAAGCCACCACTGAGTCAGCAGCTATTCCAGCAGAGGTCAGCGATCGCATGCTGCGTCGAATGCTGGTTTTCTCTGGCGTTCCAACGGCTTCGGGCGTGCTGACGTTTGTAGTCAGCTACTACCTGGTTGTCAATCAGGTAGTAGAGTTGCCGTCTTACTTTGTGTTGCTGGTTACCCTGGGCTGCTTCGGCTTGGGGGTAATCGGTTTGACCTACGGCGTGCTTTCCGCCTCATGGGATGAGGGGCGGCCGGGGAGCCTGGTGGGGCTAGACGAATTTAAGGTCAATTTTGGCCGTGTGACCAGTGCCTGGGGCGCTAAGTCAGAGCGCTAGGCTGGCATACAGCCTCGCAGAGTCTGCCAGGCAAAGACCTTGAGCGGCAGATAGAATTTCCAGGCAAGGCTTTTGGTTTCCTGGCCGTAGCGTTTTTAATCGCTGACACAACTCTACTTGGGTCAGTTTTTAGGGTCTGAGGGGTGAGACGATTTCATAATTTGCTCAATCTGCTCTTCCATGGTCTTGAGCATTTTCACCAGGTCGTCGAGGGTGCGCGCCGAAGGCGCCTCAATATTAAGGGTTTGCTGGGCTCGATGACGAATAGCGCTGATGCGCTTTTGCAGGGTGTGGGCGACGTCTAGGGCCTCTTCCCCCAGCTGGCGGATTTGCTGCTGCTCATAGAACTTTAGCGCTGCCCCTCTCAGCACCTGAAGCGTGGCTTCTTCGCCGTGGGTACCCGCCATCAGCCGCAGGCGTAGCAGCACGCGATCGCCCTGATAAAGCCTTTCAATATCAGCCTGCTTGGGCTGAGTGGTGGGCAGCAGCGGCAGATGGGTAAGCCGCTTGAGTTCGTTGATGACGCTTTGAATTTGCTCAGTGCTCAGATCGGTAAGCACCGCCTGTACCACGCCGTCTTTGCTCCAGAGGATGCGACCCTGGGTAGATCGGCGCTCGAGGTAGAGTCGGCCAATGCCTTCGGTAAGCACCTGGTTGAGCAGCGCCTGGGTTAGCTGGGGCGGCGGCAGGCGATGGAGTCGCTCGGGAGGAATCTGACCCAGAGCAGGGTCAAAGGCGAGGCTGAGGGGCTGCGCCGTTGAGGTTTTGGGGGGAGCAGCGCTGGGG
>PYER01000437.1 GCA_003017855.1 filamentous cyanobacterium CCT1 | reverse complement strand
ACCCGGTTCCGGACCTGGGGGTAAAGATTATCAGCACCTCTACTGAAGTCGAAACGGCCTTCCTTTAGCTGGACGCTGTTTGTTTACAGAGACTTGCCGATTTTAGAAAGACTGCTATCTTTCTCCCATCTTCGGTCTCCTCTGAAGGTAAAGACGATGTTCGTTATCCCCCAGGGTGGTAGAGCTGGGGGATTTTCTTTGACTCCCGTTCGGCCACTCTTTGAGGGTCGCATCCCATACCCATACCCATCTAAAAAACGGTTATGGCCCCAACCTCAATCTTTCACCCCAACGTTCAGGCGTTTGATAAGCGCGATCGCTCGTTTCTTCGTCTAAACGCCAGCTTTATACACTTGACTCGGCCCGACTTCAAACGTCGTGCGGAAATATTTGGGAGCGATAGACCCTGCAGGATTCGTTGATGGGCTCACTGGCAATCAGCTTAGTGATTGCCTGGCCTATCGAGCGGCGCATAAGGGGATGTCCCATTAGAGGCCCGCAGCACCGTATCCAGCAGGTCAGGAAATTTAGCCTGGAGTTCTTGCAGACGCAGGGAATTGAGATGCTGGGTGCCCTGCTTACGGCAGGTAATTACCCCTGCTTCCCGCAAAATTTTGAAGTGGTGGGACAGGGTAGACTTGGCTACCGGCAGATCCAGAGCCGAGCAGGGAATTTCGTCCTCTTGAGCCAGGCGCTTGACAATTTCTAGACGAATGGGATCACCAAGGGCATAGAGCACCCCTTCGATGGTGATGTCTTTGCAATCAGGATGATAAATCGGTCGCATAGTTGCCATTATGCCACGGAGCACGTTAAGGTCTAATTGTTCGATAATTTCGAACAATTGAATCATCCCAAACCTGATAGTCCAATAACGCGGAGGTATGCCCATGGCCGCTGTTGCCGAGGTCACCCAAAATACGTTTGAAAGCGAAGTAATTCAGAACGATCAGCCCGTTCTCGTAGATTTTTGGGCTCCCTGGTGTGGTCCTTGCCGCATGGTCGCACCAGTTGTAGAGGAAATTTCTGAGCAGTACGAGGGTCAGGTCAAGGTCGTCAAGGTGAATACGGACGAAAATCCCAGCATCGCTAGCCAGTATGGCATTCGCAGTATTCCAACCCTAATGATCTTCAAGGGAGGTCAGCGGGTAGACATGGTTGTGGGCGCGGTTCCGAAGACGACCTTAGCCAACACGCTGGAGAAATATCTCTAGGCTAGGGGCGATCGCTAAGCTGATCAGCGCCTCAGACACAAGCATTGGGCGACCACTAGGACGACCACATAGAAAGCGGGCTGATAGCCCGCTTTTTGATTTTCTATGGAGATGGGCCCATTCGCCGTTGCGTATCAATCCCCGATAAAATTAATTGCTGTCTAGGATTAACCTAGTACCTATGGTTGCGCTCCCTCCCAATCTCCCTGCCAATCTTCAAGCCGATTTGATCACCGTGCTCGAACAGCTGCCGACCATGGAACATGGCAAGCTCATCCGGCAGGTGTTAGAGACCATCTTACGGATGATGGGACGGGAGGCCGATCGCCTGGACTGGAAGATCCTCAATTATGCTCTGCTGGATATGGAGCAGGGCTTTCAGGTGTTTTATCCCTACCGTCACGTGCGGAAAGTGACAATTTTTGGGTCTGCCCGCATGGAACCCAGCAATCCCACCTATCAGCTGGCATCGCAGTGCGCCCATCAACTGGCCCAGCTGGGCTTTATGGTGATGACCGGAGCCGGGGGGGGCATCATGCAGGCGGGCAATGAGGGAGCTGGTCCGGAGCGATCCTTCGGGCTGAACATTCAGCTGCCCTTTGAGCAGGGGGCCAATCCGGTGATGGCAGCGGATCCAAAGCTAATTGACTTTAAATATTTTTTCACCCGCAAGCTGTTTTTCTTACGGGAAAGCGACGGGCTGGTGTTATTCCCCGGGGGGTTCGGCACCCAGGATGAGGCGTTTGAGTCACTAACTCTGGTGCAAACGGGTAAGGCCGACCCCATGCCCCTAGTCCTGGTGGATAGCCCCGGAGAACGCTACTGGCATGACTGGGACACCTACATTCGCAACAACCTGCTCGAACGGGGCTTGATCAGCCCTGACGATCCCAGCATTTACACGATTGTCGACAATGTTGAGGATGCCTGTGAGGAGATTTCCCGGTTCTATCGGGTTTTTCACTCCTGTCGCTACGTCAGAGGTCAGCTGGTCATGCGGCTGAAATGTGGGCTTTCGGCAGAGGCGATCGCCCAGCTGAATCAAGAATTCAGCGATATCTTGACAGAAGGCCAGATTCGCCAAAGCTCTGCCCTACCAGAGGAACTCAAAGACGAAACCAGCCATCTCCCCCGACTGGTGATGCATTTTAACCACAGGGACTTTGGTCGGCTCCATCAGCTCATCCGGCGGCTTTGTGATGTGGGAGTCCAGCATCCCGAAACCGATCATCCCGAACAAAAGTAGGACAGCTAGCTTAGCTGACGGGACATTGGGCCAGCCATGGCTCTATGACTGATGGCTCTATCGGTGCTGGCTATGGCGTCATCGTCCAGATTCAGCCATAACTGGTTTGGACACTTGCGCACCGGGCAGTGCCCCGGTCATCGGCTTTTAAGCAATATCTATGTCTAGACCTGCCCGGCCAACGCAATAGGGCGGGGCGATCGTCCCGGAGCGATCACCCATCTTTCTCAAAGTCCCTGAGCAGTTGGAGGGTGGGTAAGGTCAGCCCCCAAACAATCGCCGCAAATCGGATCGCCGCAATCGTTCCCATCCCCATCAAAGCAGCGGCCGGGGCTGCCAATCCCCAGTTCTGGAGGTAGACGTACACGAGACTCCCAACCACCGCTGCAGTGGCGTAGATTTTAGTTCGCCGCAAAATCGCGGGAATTTCCACCAGCAGCACATCTCGCACAACCCCTCCGGCTACGCCGGTCATCACCCCCATAATCACGATGGTGATAGCCGGATAGCTGCCCCGTTCCGCAATCTGAGCCCCAGCGATAGTGAAGAAAGAAAGCCCCAGGGCATCTGCAATCATCAGGGCTTTGAACGGAGGCCGGCAAAATCGAATGTAGATAATCGTTAGTCCGGTTG
>PYER01000108.1 GCA_003017855.1 filamentous cyanobacterium CCT1 | reverse complement strand
GCGCATTCCCCTCAAGCTGCCCGCTACCACCGCCGGGCTCAAGCAGATTGAGCGCGAGGCCAAAGTGATTGCCGCCCAGCTGATCGAGCGACGCTTCAGCTGGGCTGATTATTTGCCTCAGGCTGAAGCATTTCAGCCCGACCAGCTGCCCCTAGACGAGCGGATCGCTCTGTTCGAGGCCCACATGCTGGCCCAATCTGACCCCGGTGCCGCTGCCCTGGCCTCGCGCAAGACCACCTGGGAAAAGGCCTACGCCCCCTACCTGAAAAAACTGCTGGCCCAGGTCGAGCAGCAGCCTCGACAGGCTCTAGATGCCGCGATTGTCGCTACGCTCGCATCCCTGCCGTCCCACTCGCGCAGTCGCCAGGTGGCCTGTACGGCCCTGAAGGCCTTTGCCGAATTTCAGGGGGTGGCGCTGCCTGAAGATATCGATAAGCTGGGCGGCCAGTACGGCAGCAGCAAGGCCCAGCGACGGCTGCTGCCCTCCGACGAGGTGATTGTTGAGTGGTGCGATCGCATTCCTAACCCAGCCTGGCGCTACGTCTATGGGGTCATGGCCACCTACGGTCTGCGCAACCACGAGGTATTTTTCTGCGACTACCAAGAACTGCGTCAGGGTGACCCCGAGGGCCGCATTACCGTGCTCGAAACCACCAAAACGGGCCTGCATGACGTCTGGCCTTTTTATCCCGAATGGATCGATCGCTTTAGTCTGCGCCAGGGCGATCTGCCGCCTATCAACACCGATTTGACCACCACGACGCTACAGCGGGTGGGCCAGCAGGTGGCGATTCAGTTTAAGCGCTACGGGGTGCCTTTTTCGCCCTACGATCTGCGCCACGCCTGGGCGGTACGCACCATTCACTTTGGTCTGCCCGATACCGTTGCGGCCCGCATGATGGGGCATTCCGTTGCCATTCACAACCGCACCTACCACCGCTGGATTACCCACCGCGACCAGCGCCAGGCCGTGCAGACAGCCCTGCGCAATCGCTCCTGGCCTGACAGCTAGGGTGAATGACAAACGGGGCGAATCCGATCAGGGGCCTCCACTCGTATTACATAAATGGCTTTGCCTGGATAGCCTTTGGCGTGCGTTTCGTACAGCACCTTTGCCGCCAATGCAAGTCACTTTGGGTAGAGAAGATTGAAACTTAACGATATGCTAAGAAGCATCACAAGCCGTTTGCGCCTGGGGACTGGCCCAAGCGTGCCCACAGGTTAGCTCTGGTAAAGGACTCTGCACCGCCTCAAGCCCGCGATGCTATCTACACGTAGGGATGCGCCTCATCATGAAAATTTTACTTGTTGAGGATGACCTAGCCACTCGAGATCTGCTGGTGTTTCACCTGACGGCGGCCCGCTACACCGTTGAACAGGCCGCCGACGGCATAACCGCCCGGGAACTGGCGGCGCTTTGGAACTACGACCTGATTCTGCTCGACGTCAATATTCCCCGCCTGGATGGTCTCAGCCTGTGCCGCTGGCTGCGCCGGCAGGGGATGTCGACGCCTATTTTGATGCTCACGGCCCAGGCTGGCGATGAGGACGTGATTACCGGGCTGGATGCTGGGGCTGATGACTACGTGACCAAGCCCTTTGAGGTGTCGCAGGTGCTGGCCCGCATTCGCGCTCTGCTGCGACGGGGGGCACGGGCAACGACGATTCCCTCGCTGGTGTGGGGGCAGCTGCGCCTCGACCCTACCCTGGCCCAGGTCACCTACTACGGTCAGGTGGTGCCTCTGACCCCCAAAGAGTACAGCCTGCTGGAGCTGTTTTTGCGCCATCCCCAGCGGGTGTTTAGCCGCAGCACTATTCTCGACCACCTGTGGACAATTGATGATTCGCCCACCGAGGGGGCGGTGACCAATCTGGTGAAAGACCTGCGCAACCGCCTCAAGCGCAGCGGCGTGGTTGAAAACGTGATTCAAACGGTGTACGGCCTGGGCTATCGTCTGCGAGACTTACCGCCTGCGCTGGCGGCAGCTCCACCGGCTGGGGAAAATGGCGCCAGCGATTCGAGTGGGGCGGATAAGTCTAACGGCTCTCAGGCCTCTGTTCAGCACAAACAGATGGTTCAGCCCAAACAGAGGCAAGGGGCAACAGCGGTGATGGTCGCTCCCGGGAAGGTGACGGCAGCCCAGAGTCTGGAGGCGATCGCGACCCGGTTTCAAGCCTCGCTACAGGCGCGGCTGGCGCTGGTGGAGGCGGCGGTGCGATCGCTGCAGGCGGGTAACTTGCCCCCCCAGCAGCGCGTGATTGCCCAGGACGAGGCCCACCGCCTGGCCGGCGGGCTGGGCACCTTTGGCTACGAGGACGGTTCGACCCACGCCCGCCAAATTGAGCGGCTGCTGGGCGATCGCGATCTGCAGGGGGAACAGATTGATCAGCTTTCGCGATCGCTGCTGGCCCTAAAGCAAGCCCTGACGTTGAGCAAACCTCCAGAACAGGCGCCCGAGCAGTTGCCCGATTTGGCCGCCACTCGCCCGGCCAGTATGGCTCCGGCGGCTCGCCATCGGGGGGTGGCGCTGTCGGTGGAGCCGGAGTTGCTCAACCGGCTACAGGCCGACGCCGCGGACTGGGGCTGGCACCTCGATCGCGCCACGAGCCTGACCGAACTCATGCAGGTGCTGGCCCAGGGCCAGGCCGAGGCGGTGGTTATTACCCTCGATCAGGGGCTGGCTCTGGCCGAGAAGCTGGCGCCCCTGCGGGAGGTGAAGCATCGCTACCCGCGGCTGCCGGTGATGGTATTAACCTGCCACGAAAGCCTGGAGGAGCGCGTTCAGGTGGCCCGACTACAGGGCGATCGCTACCTGGTGGCCCCGGCCACTCCGCGTCAGGTGTTCGACTGCCTCGATCAGCTCTTGCCCGATGCCCAGACCCCCGAGTCGCAGGTCATGGTTGTGGATAACGACCCGGTGACCTGCGCGGCCATTACCGAACTGCTCACCCCCTGGGGGCTGCAGGTCACTGAGCTAGACGACCCCAGCCAGTTCTGGGAGGTGCTGCGGCAAACCCAGCCCGACCTGCTGCTGCTGGCCCTTGAAATGCCCACCTTTAGCGGTATCGACCTGTGTCAGGTGGTGCGCCAAGACTCGCGCTTTGGCAACTTGCCCATTCTAATGGTGGCGGCCCATCCCGATACGGTCACTGTGCGCCAGGTGTTTGAAGCCGGGGGCGATGACTTGATCGGTAAACCGATCGTGGGGCCAGAGCTGGTGACGCGGGTGCTGAGCCGAATTGAGCGATCGCGGCTGCGCCAGCAAATCGAGCAAATGCGCCACCAGCAGGCCCTCTACTGGGATCAGCAAAACACCACCGACCCCCTCACCCAGGTGGCCAACGGTCCCCATTTTGACGCTTTTTTGCGGCAGCAGTGGGAGCGCCACTGCCAGGATCAGGCTCCTATCTCACTCATTTTGTGCAGTCCTGACCACCTGCGCACCTACTATCAGATCTACGGCCAGCAGGCCGGAGATGTCGCGCTGCGCCGCATTGCTCGCACGTTGTATCGCACTGTTAACCCCAATATTGATCTGGTGGCCCGCTGCGGTGACGACGAGTTTGCGGTGGTACTGCCCAACACCAACCTGGACGGGGCGCTGCGGGTCGTTTCGCGCATGCAGCAGGCGGTTAGCGATCTCAAAATTCCCTGCCCTGCCGCCCCCGTCGAGCACATTACCATCAGTCTGGGTATTGGCGGCACTACGCCCACTAAAACGCTATCGAGCGATCACCTGCTCAAAACCGCCGATCAGGCCCTGCAAGACGCCAAAGTGCGGGGTGGCAACACCTTCTGCCTGTATCCCATGTGTAGCTAGCCAGGGCACCAGGGATGAAATTCTCGCTGCGCAACCTGCTGATCGTGCAGTTCCTGGTTCAGGTGATTGGGCTGACCGGAATTGTGGGCTATCTGTCCTACCGCAGCGGAGAACGAGCGGTCGTTGAGATGACCCAGCGACTGATGGCCGAAACTGCTCAGCAGGCCGACGCGCGGCTGAAGGAGTATTTCCAGGGGCCGCGGTTTGTGGTGGAGAGCACCGCCTATTTGCTAGAGGCAGGCCACCTGTCTGACGATGAGCTAGTGCCCATGGAGCAGTACTTCGTCAAGCATCTGCAGCGGTTCCCCGCGTTGACCGACCTGGCGATCGCCAATGAGGCGGGGGCTTTTCTCCACGTCACCCGCCAGGCCGACCAGAGTTTCGCCATGCGCCAGCGCTACGTCCGCCAGCAGGACGGGTGGCTGTACCACTATCGCCTCGATACCGACGGGCTAAATCCTGTTCCCAGTGATCTGCCCCGCCGTCAGTATGACCCCCGCCGGGCTCCGCCAGAAAACCCCTGGTATGCCACTGCCAGGGCCAACCCCGAAGGACTCTGGCGGCCGGTGGTCAGTCTGGAGCAGGGGTATGATAAACCCAAGCTGGTGATGGTGCGCTTCATGCCCTTCTATGGGGTGGATGGCGAGTTTAAAGGCGTGATGAGCGCTGGAACCCAACTGGTGGCCCTGGGGGCATTGCTACAGGAGTTGACCTTGGGGGATGGCAGCCAGCTGCTGTTGATTGAACCCAATGGCGATCTGGTAGCCACCTCCACGGGTGAACAGCCCTTTGACTCCCAGGCCAGGGCCGACTACGCTCAAAATGTGGCGGTACAGCCCCGACGCATGTCCATCACCCAGAGTAGCGACGGTCTCACCCAGGCCGTCGCCGCTGCCCTCCAGGGCACCTCCCCAGATTTTCAGCATCTGCAACAGCCGATTTTCCTGCCGGTGCGCTACGAGTCGCGCCACTACTTTGTCAACCTCATTCCCCTGGAGGGGGACCTGGACTGGCGACTGATCACCGTGGTGCCCGCTGCCGAATTTATGACGGCAATCTATATCAACGTGGGCCGCACCGTGCTGTTCTGCGTGCTGACGCTGCTGGGGGCGATCGGTCTGGGCCTGTGGACGGCAGACTACATTACCAGGCCTATTCTCTCCCTCCAGCGGGCTACCCAAGCCCTGACCGAAGGAACTACCCAGGTTCCCTCTACTCAGTCCACCTCCATTCAAGAGGTGGAATCGCTGCGGCGGGGCTTTGATCATATGGTGGGACAGTTGACCGCCTCCTTCCAAAACCTCAAGGATCGGGAAAATACTCTGGCATCCTTTCTCAATAGCGTGCCCCTTGCCCTCAGCGTCCACGACCAGATGGGCCAGATGCTGTTTCTCAACGCCAAGGGGAAGGAACTCCTGGTCAATGGCATTGCCCTGGCTAACTCAGATCAGCTCGCTGAAACCTACCGGCTGTACCGGGCTGGCAGCGATGCTCTCTACCCGACTGAAGACCTGCCGGTCGTGCGGGGCCTGCGCGGCGAAACCGCATACACCGACGACATTGAGGTGGACACGGGCGATCGCCGAATTCCCCTGGAAGTACATACAATTCCAGTGCTGAACGGCCAGGGGCAGGTGATTTACTCCATCAACACGTTTCAAGACATTACCGAACGACGCCAGGCCGAGCGGCTGCGGGCGAACTACGAGCGCGAGCTAGAGCAGCAGGTGGCTGAGCAAACGGCCTCGCTGTACGCCAGCGAGATCACCAAGCAGGCGCTGATCAATGCCATTCCTGACCTGCTCATGCGGCTGGGTCGCGACGGCCTGCCGCGAGAAATTTACAATTTGGAGGCCGTGCAATGGATTGGCGATGCCACCCAGCCCTACAGAGCCACCATGTACGAAAACCTGCCGGAGCCGATCGCCCAGGAGCGCAAGCGGTGTGTGGAGCAGGCTCTGGATACGGGCACGATTCAGCGGCAGGAGTATGAATTTCTGCATCAGGGCCAGCTGTTCTGCGAAGAGGCGCGGATTATTCCGGTGACGGAGGATGAGGTGCTAGTGGTGGTGCGCGACATCAGCGATCGCCACAAAATTGACCGACTCAAGGATGAATTTATCTCGATCGTGAGCCACGAGCTGCGAACGCCCCTAACGGCTATTCGCGGTGCCCTGGGCATTCTAGAGACGGGGGTACTGCACAATCGCCCTCAGAAGGCTCGGCAAATGCTGCACATGGCTCTTAACAACACCGAACGGCTGATTCGGCTGGTCAACGATATTCTCGATCTGGAGCGGCTCACCTCGGGCCGCATCGATCTCCAGCTAGAGCCCTACCCCATCGCCGACCTGATGGTTCTGGCCGCCAACGGGGTAGAGGCGATCGCCCTAGAGGCCGATGTAGACCTTCAGGTAATGCCCATTGACGCTGTGGTAATGGTGGCCCCAGATGCGATCGTGCAGACCCTCACCAATCTGCTGAGCAACGCGATTAAATTTTCTGAACCCGGGGGCAAAATAGGGCTGATGGCCGAAATGGTGGCGCACCCAGACGCCGAGGCCCGGGACGCAGGGCCAGAACCTTTACCGGCGTCTTTGCTGCGGGTGGCGGTTCAAGACCAGGGCCGGGGGATTCCGGCGGATCGGCTGGAGAGTATTTTTGAGCGCTTTCAGCAGGTGGATGTGTCGGACTCGCGCCAGCGGGGTGGTACCGGGCTGGGGCTGGCGATCTGCAGGCAGATTGTCGAGCAGCACGGTGGAAAAATCTGGGCAGAGAGCCAGCTCGGTCAGGGAAGCACCTTTTACTTCACGCTGCCGCTGAAGGGGTTATGAGCAAACGTATTTTAGTCATTGACGACGAGCTGGACATCCGGGAGGTGGTCTGCCTGTCGCTGGAGGAGTTTGGCGGCTGGCAAACCGACAGCGCAGGCTCGGGCTGGGCTGGCATTCAAAAGGCTGTCACTGCTGCTTGGGATGCCATTTTGCTGGATATATCTATGCCTGACATGGACGGTTTTGCCGTGTTTGACGAGCTTCAGGCTACGCCCAGGACGCGGACCATACCGGTCGTTTTGCTGACGGCCAAAGTGCTGCCCAGCGATCGCGAACGGTTTGCGGCCCTGGGCGTAGCCGGGGTAATTACTAAACCCTTTAACCCGGTCACGGTATGGCAGCAGGTGGCCCAAATTTTAGGCTGGGCCACCTGAGCAGATCTCTGAGTAAACCAGGGTGGGTTGAGGAGCAGCAAACAGGATGGGCGTATGACGAAACGCCTGCCCTGAGCAGAAACAGACCCTCGCTTGTCCTCGGTGTGCCCTAGGCGGGGGTAATCATGAGGACCAGAGCCTTTTTGTCGAGCGCCTGGACTTTACCGGCGTCGCCGATGTCCTTGACGATTCTGTCAAGCAGCTCTCCAGCGCGATCGCGGTGCTGGTGCTCACGCCCGCGCAGACGCACCAAAAACTTAACCGAGTCTCCCTTTGAGAGCCACTCAATCGAGCGCCGAATGCGGAGCTGGTAGTCAGACTCACCCACGTTAGGGCGCAGCTTGACCTCTTTCAAAGACGGCTTGGAGCTTTGCTTCTGCCGCTTACTCTGCTGGTACTGAAGCTTACCGTAGTCCAAAATTTTGGCTACAGGGGCATCTTTGCCGTTAGAAACCACCACCAGGTCAAGCCCTGCATCCTCGGCTAGCGTAAGCGCCTCGCGAGTATCGATGAGCCCCCGATTTTGGTTCTCCTGGTCAATCAGGAACACCTGAGGTGAGCGAATTTGCCGGTTTACCAGTTGCGTCTTAGAAATAAGTCTTTCCTCTCAAAACTCGACAGGTGGCCGGGGCGATGGCCAGGGCAGAGACGCCCTTAGGGCTGCTTTGGCCGAGCAGCCATACACCCAGCAGGGGTATTATCCATCAAGATATCCATAGAATAGCTTAGCTTTTGGGCCAGAGCTGTGTCCAAATATCCGGTCTTAACAAATTGGTAAATGCCTTATCAAGCCTGGGTTTGATCCCGCCGCTCTGGGCCGTGTAGCCAGGGGCAGAACGCAACATTTTTAGAGGAGGCCCTATGGCCACATATTTCGCTACCGTAGCCCGTGGGCTAGAGGCCTTAGCCGCCGCCGAACTCAAAAACTTAGGCGCTCAGCAGGTCGAGCCAGGGTTTTGTGGGGTGGCCTTTGAGGGCGATCGCGCGCTGCTCTACCGGGTCAATCTGTGGTCACGGCTGGCCTTTCGGGTGCTGCTCAAGCTGGCCGAGTTCCCCTGCTGTGACGCCGACGATCTATACAGCGGCATTCAGGCCATCGACTGGCGGCCCTACCTGCCCCCCGAAACCACCTTTGCCGTCGATGCCACGGGCAAAAATCGCCGCCTCAACCACACCCACTTCACCGCCCTGCAGGTCAAAAATGCGGTGGTCGACCAGCAGCGCCAGCACTGGGGCGATCGCTCGACCATCGACACCCAGCACCCCGAGGTGCGCCTGAACGTGCACCTGCAGGCCGACACCTGCACCGTCAGCCTCGACAGCTCGGGCAGCAGCCTGCATCGACGCGGCTATCGCCCTGCCGTCGGGGCCGCACCACTGAAAGAATCCCTGGCCGCTGCGTTGGTTAGCCTCACCGACTGGTCGGGCGATGTGCCCCTGCTTGACCCTCTCTGCGGGTCTGGCACGCTGCCTCTAGAGGCCAGCCTGATGGCCTTAAACATTGCCCCTGGCCTGTTTCGCGAAGAATTTGGCTTTCATACCTGGCCCGATTTTGACGCCGACCTGTGGGATCAGCTCTATCAGGAGGCCGAAGCGAGCCGCAAGCCAGAGCTAGGCACCTGGGTGGGAGGGTGCGATCGCGACCACGCCATTATTCACCAGGCCCGCGTGAATGCCCAGCGCTGCGACTTAGCCGAGCAAATCAACTTCTGGGCCGAAGATTTGGCCGATCTGGAGGCCCCCGCCGACAGCGGCTATCTGCTCTGCAACCCCCCCTACGGTGAGCGCCTGGGTGCCGAGGAAGATCTAGGAGCCTTCTACAAGCTGCTGGGCGACGTACTGAAGCAGCGCTTCAAGGGCTGGACGGCCTTTGTGCTCAGCGGCAACAAAGCGCTATCCCAGCACATTGGGTTGAAGTCGGCCCAGCGGGTGGCGGTATATAACGGTTCCCTGCCTTGCCAGTGGCTCAAGTACGAGCTGTATTGAGTGTCTCATCCAGGCTGTGGCCCAGCTTATCGGCAATGCCTGCCACCCAGGCTTCGTCCTGACGGGTGTAGCTGCGGGGGGCATTGGCCGCTAGAATCAGCGCTCCATCCTTACCCATGGGCTGGCAGATCACGCCCTGGGTATTTTCGGGCAGGTAGTCAAACTCGACTCGACCCGGATAAATGCTGAGTTTGACTAAGTACACGGCTTTGCCGGTTTCCAGCACCCGCTTCAAAATGGGGCCAGGGGTAACCTCAGCTTTGGGGGCTAAAATACCGCGTCGCAGCAGAGTCTTCCCCTGGTGGTAGATCACTACAGAACGGGTGACGGTGTTGGTGAGCAGCAGATGAGAGGCCCAGGCCAGCTCGGTTCTTACCCCATCGGAGAGAGCATCGTCTAGCTCAAACCCCTCTTCGCCCGCCAAAATGACGGCTTCTGGGGCGATGGGCTGCACCCGCTGCCACAGCAGACCGGTCAAAATGAGCAGCGTGCTTAAGATGACGCCCATCACATCCGATCGCGCCTGCGATTCAGTCAGGGCCGGGGTCAGCACACGGTTGAGCAGCAGCAGAGTGCCACCCAGACCTCCGGCTACCAGCGGCAACAGCCGCAGCACGCGGTTCGGGTCGTTTTGCGCGGCTTTTTGCGCCCCTGGGTTTTGCGCCATTTTCAAAAACACTCTCTGATTGGGCTCTGATCTCATTTTAGGAGCGGCGGGGGCTGTTCAAGGATCGACGGGGGCAGGCGGTAAACTAGAAGTACCGGGTTTTTCTGTGCCGCCATGACTGTTTTTTCTCTGCCTCAAGATACTGCTGCCCAACCGCTGCTGGCGATCGCGCGCGCCAGTCGTCAGGCGGCTCAAACCCTGGCCAGCCTCTCTGCCGACGACAAAAATCGCGCCATCGAAGCGGTAGCTGCCGCTCTAGAAGCCCACACCAGCGATATCGTGATGGCCAATCAGGCTGACTGTGAGGCAGCAGAGGCCAATAACCTGGCCAAGCCTCTCTATGGGCGGTTAAAGCTCGATCGAGTGAAGCTGGCTGGGGCGATCGCCGGGGTGCGCGACGTCGCTCGTCTGAATGACCCGATTGGCGCGGTGCAGCTGCACCGCGAGCTCGACGAAGGGCTGGTGCTGAAGCGGCTGACGGTGCCCCTGGGGGTGCTGGGGGTAATTTTTGAGTCGCGCCCCGACGCCGTTGTGCAAATTTCGGCCCTGGCGATCAAGTCGGGCAACGCGGTAATTCTCAAGGGGGGCAAAGAGGCGATCGGCTCGTGTATTGCGCTGGTGCAGGCAATTAAGCAGGGGCTAGAGCAGGCGGGCGTAGACCCGGCGGCGGTGCAGCTGCTGACTACCCGCGAAGAAACCCGTGCCCTGCTCGACCTGGATGGCTACGTTGATTTAATCATCCCGCGTGGGTCCAATGCCTTTGTGCGGTTCGTACAGGAGAACACCCGCATTCCGGTGCTGGGCCATGCCGATGGCATTTGCCACCTGTACATCGATCGCGAGGCGGATCTGGAGCAGGCGATCGCTATCGCCATCGACGCCAAAACCGCCTATCCGTCCGCCTGTAATGCGATCGAAACGCTGCTGATTCACCAGGATATTGCCGCTGAGGCCCTGCCAACCCTGATGACCGCCCTGCGGGAGGCCCAGGTTGAGCTGCGGGGTGACGAGCAGGCCCGCGCCATCGTGTCGTATCTGGTGCCGACCACCGAAGAGGACTGGAGCACGGAGTACAGCGACCTGATTCTCTCGGTCAAAGTGGTGGAGTCGGTGGAGGGCGCGATCGCCCATATCAATACCTACGGGTCGCGCCACACGGAGGCGATCGTCACCCGCAACGCTGCCATCGCTGCCTACTTTATGGACCGCGTTGATGCCGCCGGGGTCTACCACAACTGCTCGACTCGCTTTGCCGACGGGTTTCGCTACGGCTTTGGGGCCGAGGTCGGCATCAGCACCCAAAAAATGCCTCCTCGTGGACCCGTGGGCCTAGAGGGATTGGTGACCTACAAGTACCAGCTGGTGGGCGACGGCCATATCTCAACCACCTATAGCGGCAGCGAGGCCAAGCCCTTTACCCATCGGGATCTGCCACTAAACTGACGCGGCCATACGCAACGCCGCGACGCTTGTGCAGGGGGCTTTGCATAGGTGAGGTATGGATCAACAGTGAGCGATATCGCAGCAACTATAGCTGTAGCCAATCGGGTTATACTAACTCCTGCTTGAATACCCCCGATACCTCTGGGCGAATGCCATTCGCCCCTACGGTTTGGCTTTTTGGGAATCGGGGGTTTGTGATTCGGATTTGCTATTAGGGGCTCTGTCAAGCAAGCGCTCAAACGTTTGAACGCTTGCAGGTTTTATTGATGTCCTAGCCCAGGTGCCCCTAGCTGTAGCTGTTGCTTAACGGTTTACCTGGGATATAAACCCCTTGCTTTCCAAGCATGCTAGATACCTGGTTTCGCTTTCGCCCAGCTTGTAGTCGCTGTAGTTGTCTTTAACGTCAAAGACTTTTTGTAAAAAGTCATTCTTTGATTCTGCTAAGGCGCGTGCCAAGTTGCCCTGACTGAGTTCTCGCGGCAAACACTGGGCTACAGCAGTTAGATCGGTGCCATCGGCAGCAATATAGCGTTTCGCATCGGCTGACTCTGAAGCGTAGGCAGGGGCGCACAGGGCAGAGGTGAAACAGAGGAGACCGACTAGGACAGCGATCGCCAGACGCTCAGCAACGCCACGGGTGAAAAATTTGAAAACTGACATAGTGCTTGAACCTGTGGAAGAGCGTTGTTTTTATTGTAGTCAAATAAAAACAATAGGGGGCAGAGCAGTGCTGCCCACCTGGTAGCCTTCCCACGGTTCGCGGATGCGTCTGTTAATTACTTGTCCAGCGCCTGGTCCAGAATTTGTCGGGCCTCTTCGGCCTGGGCGCGAGCTTCTTTGAAGCGCAAATTGCTTTGGGCAAATGATTTGAGCACCTTGAAGCCGTCTTTCAGTTCGGTAAGCTGTTCTTCACTCATCGGCTCATCGGTAAACAGCAGATCCACCAGCTGCCGCACCTCCAGCGCTTCGTCCCGGCTGGCCTGCACCTTCACTTTGAGGGTGGCCAGCTGGTTGAGCACCTGGATAGCCTCTACGACGGAATCTTCTTGCTGCTGCACGGCGGCGGAGGTAGTGGGGGCTTGGACTTCGACCAGCTGTTCGGCGCTAAAGCCATCGGCTAATGCGGTGGGCAAAGTGCCCTCATCCAGCATAGCCATGAGCTGGTCGAGCGCCTTTTCGCGGGACTTGCGAGAGTCTTTGCCGGTTACCGTGAGGACAACGTCTGGGCTCTGGGCCAGGGTATATTGAACCATAGATATAGGTCGTGTGTACTATGGCTTAGTATACGCTATTTGGACACCGTGGCTATGTTGCCGCTGATGGGCTATCTCTGAGAATTACTCCCGCATACCGCCTTGTACCACGGCCCGCAGCCGCTCGTGCAGCTCTGACTCGTCGCGCCGGGGCACAAAGGTTTGAATAACCTCGATCTGCGGCAACCGCGATGACCCGCCGGGGGTGACCGGACGAAAATCAGGAACCGCGTCGTCAGGCCCATCGGTTGTAGCGCTCTTATTCTCAGGCGCTGCCTGACTGGCAGAGTCGTCCAGAGCGGGCTGCCCTTCATTATTGCCAAAGGACGGGGCAGCAGCAGGCTCGTCAACGCCCTCGCTTACCCTCGCTACAGCAGGGGTGCCGGGCGTATCCTGGGTAGCGGTATCGCGGCTGGTGGGGACTGTCTGACTGGATTCTGCCTGACTAGGGGCTGCGATAGTTGTTTCTGGTGTTGAGGTGAGCGGTACGGGGTCAGGGGTGATCTCTGGGGAGGCTGGAGTCGCTGTGCGACGAGGCTTAGACGGCTCTGGTCCATCGCCGTAACCGGTGGAAAAAAGCAGCGTCTGGCCCAGAATAATTGACTCAAACTCGCGGTTGAAGTGGCGAATGGGCTGCCCCCGTCGCTGCCAGAGCCTGAGAATTTGGTCGACAGAGATGAGTTTATAGCGGCCCTGGTAGAGCGCCTCGGTGATGGCGTGACTGACCCAAACGGGACCGAATTCGGCTAGCCAACCAGCCACTATGGCTTTGGTTTTGTAAGATTCGACCTCAAAGCTGTAGCTGGTCAGCAGCTCATGAACAGCCTCAATATCGGCAATATGGCTGGATTGAGTCATGGTGAATGCCTATGCGTTAACCCACATCGGCCACGGTATTAAAAAGTTTTCTTTTTAGCTTAACTATAAGCTGAGGCAACGGCCAGCATCGTAAGGTTTATTACCGTTGACGAATGGTGATGGCGCTGTTTCTTGCACTACCTTATTGAACGACCGCATCTGTTGGAGTACCGGGGGCAGCATCAAAGGGAGCGGTGCGTCCAACCCAGTCGAAGGCGCTGATACGAAATCCTAAAAAGCCGGTTTCCTGGTTAGGGCTATAGGTAAAGAGTAGACCATAGGCGCGGCGACGATACTCAAAAATCAAGTTGGTATCGATGATGCGCCCGTTGTCCAGGTTGATAGCGGTCTGAAAACCCGCCAAAAAGGGGCCATAGATTTGCTGAATGATGCCCCCCGACAGCACGGTTTGGTCAACCTGGCGATCGAAGAGAAAAGGCGAGGTGGCTCCGCCAAAGATATTGTGGCTAAAGCCAACATTGAACTGGGTGTAGTCAAAGGTGTTGCGCTGGAGCCGACCAACTTGTCCGCCCAGAGAGATTCTGCCCTCGAGGGTTTCTCGCAGGTCGTTGCTGCTGTAGTAGGTGCCGACCCCGCGTAGGCCCAGGCCCAGCACCAGGTTAGGTATCACGGGTCGAGGTGAATAGCGTAGGCCTTCGGTTTGGGTCGCCGGCAGCGGTTGCCCCTGCCACAGCAAAAAGCTGCGGCTGAGGTCGGCTGTGCCCTGAAATCGAAACAGGCTGGTCAGCCCGATGGTTTCCCCTGGGCTGAGCAGATCGGGGCGATCGGTGTTGGCGGTGACGTACTGCCCCGAGACCTGATAGTTGAGGTTGAGGCCCGTATTGCCCAGGACAATGTTTGGCGACTCTAGCAGCAGCCCCAGGCTGTTTTGCACGTCTTGAAAGCCCAGAGAGCCGTTGAAGAGGCGATCGCGGTAGCTGTACTCCAGGTTGAGCCGGTGCGTACCCACCAGCCGCTGGGCCCGAAAGCTGGCCCGCAGGCGATTCCTCAGGTTGGCTAAATCGAAGCCAGCCAGGTTAAAGCTACCTGAGACGGAGGTACGCGGTCCCAGTGGACCGTTGATGCGGGCGGCCAGGCCAAAGTTGGCCGGGTCAGCGATGTTGAAATCTGAGCTGCCCAGCCAGCGCGAGACAAAAAACTGGGGCGCTACCGTAACGGTGAAAGGGCCTGTGCCACCAATCGGAATAGGGGCTTCAACAAAGAGCCCGTCGCGATCGCGGCCATCAATACCAATGCCAGCGGGTAGGGGGTTTAGGGCGTTGGCCGGCAGCTGCCCCTGGGTGAGCAAAAAGCGATTTCTGAACAGAGGAATGCTGAGGCTCTGGTTAAACACCAGCCGGGGATTCTCAAAAACCAGCTCTTCCTGAAATTCGTTGATGGGGGTGAGTCTGGCGGTGTTGGCCCTGAACTCCAGGTCAGGCGGCGAAAAGGGGTCATTGGTAAGCCGCACGCCCTCGGCGTACCAACCGTCGGCGTCAAAGGAAACCTGATCGGCCTCAAACCGCAGCCGTTCAATGCTGCCCTGCTCACCACCTATCAGTGCTTGAGTATTGCCCGTGGCCAGGGCAATACCGCCGGGGCTGGTAGCCTGGGAGATAGTGGGTTGGGTCTGGAGACGATAGTCGAGGGGCAACCCGGCAATAGGGCGGGGCGGCAGCGTGGAAAAGTCATCCTCTAAGGTCGATATCTCCAGCTCGCCACGACTTTCGGTAATGCTGCCTGCTCCTTGGAGCAGGCTGTAGGTCGCTGTCTCGCCCTCAATAATTTGATTGTTGCGGTTGAAAAACACGTTGCCCTCGGCGCGCAGGTAGCGATTGGCCAGGTTTGCCCACAGGCGATCGGCGGCCAGCTGGCCGGTGCCAAACTGCACCAGTACGTCGCCGCTGGCGGTAACAATCTGCCGTATTGGCTCAAAAACCTGTTGGTCTGCCCGGAGAAAAATGGTGTTGGCGGTCTCTGGCTGTGCGTCTGGCGGGGTTTCTGGCTCTGGTGGAGTGATTGGGGAGGCCTCGGAGTCCGATTCTGGTTCTAGCTCTAGCTCAACGGCGGGGGAATTAGAACTGGCGGGGGGCGCCTCTGGCTGAGGCGACTCTAAGGACTCCGGATCTGGCGTCGCTGGGTTCAGCGGCTCAGTTGGACTGGCAGGAGCACCAGGGCGAGGTGAGGCCTGGGCCAGGGGGAGCAGCAGGTGAGCCTGACCCAGGTCAATAGGGCCAGGAGCAACGGGCTGAGTAGATGCGATCGCCCCTAGGGGCTGGTTCTCAACCGCCGTTGACCCAGGTTCTATCGGCTGATGCGTCTGGATAGTAGTCGATGCCAGCACGACTTCAGCCAGCTGCGGGGGCGGAGGCACAGAGGGCAAAATCGGCGGCAGAGGCATGGGTTGGCATTACCAAAGCAAAAACAAAGCCCGACTTGCGGGCTTGACTAGGCTGTGGTCAACCGCTTCATGCCAGTGTGAACTGGCCCCAGGGTAAACCGTGCACCTAATGATATTTCTGGCGGCAGCGTTGTGAACTACCGCCAGACTAAAGACCAACTTAAAGGCCTTAAGTTCCGCAGGAGTTGAAGGCGACTGACTGAGCTTAGGCAGTTGAACTTGAGCGTGGCTGGCCCGCACAGATACCTAACGCATGCGGATGTAACCCAAATCTAAATCCAGAAGTGAAGTTTCGCCGATGGGAAAACTCCAGTTCTAGAGCCGGACTGGGTAAAGCCCTAGTCCATATCTTGACGGCCGGGGTTGCGGGAGGGGTCGCCGCTCAAAAAGCCAAACACAAACAGGGCTACAAAAAACGTAACCACGAGGTAAACCACAATCTTGAGGGTCAGCATGAGTTAGGTCTCCAAACCGCTAGCAGAGTAGGCCCCAGACCTGCCCCAAACAGCATCAGCGTTCCATCAATAGAAACGGCTCCGGTGCAGGACTAAGCTTGCACTATCATATCGCCAAACGTTCGCCTATCTAACTGTCCTGAGCATTACCACTGCTTTTGCAGCCAGGCCCAGAAGCCGCGCAGCCAGGTTTCAATCGCATAGAGGACCCAGTCTAAACCCCGCAGCACCGCCACCAGCGGCGCGTCGATGTAGTCAACCTGGGTGACCTGGGCCTCTATAGCGCTGGCAGGAGCGAGCTGCCGCTGGTCGGTAGGGTATGCATCTAATGGAGGTAAAGGGTCTGCTGAAATGGCGACGTTCCCGGTACTGGCCGCCCGTAGTGAGGCCTGAGTCCCCTGCGTCCCATCGATACCCAGGGGGCATGACAGGTGCTCTACAACTGCCCGGGATGCAGCCACGGTCAGGGTTAGAGACTCAGTTTCCGACGGGCTGGCGTGAAGCTGTTGAAGCGATGGTGTGCTGTCAAACTGAGGTGGTCCGTAGATTGGGGTTCCTCTATGCAAGCGAGGGCTGAAGTCGAATCCCTCGACTGGGACTGTCGTCATCGTCGGGTGTCGGGCGATTTGCATAATGTATAGCCTGGGGCCTTTTGGAGACGAGACCTGGCTCGGAACGACTGTCCGTTCTGAAATTGCCTGAGTTTGCTGTCTGGCCTCGCCAAACAGGCTGGTGGCGGCTGCCAATGGGCTGTTTTGCAGCCAGCGCAGTGCCAGCGGCAGCCAGCGCAGGGGCGGCAGGGCGGTGGGTCTGGATTCGGGTAGGGGTAGCCAGGGCTGCTGAAGCATATGATCTAGGGCATGGCGATGGCGCAGGCGGCCGTACTCGGCCAGCATGAGCACCATCGCCTGCTGCAACCGCTGCTGTTGGTCGTGGGTCAGCTCGGCAAAAATGTCGTTGTCGACGGTGACCAGTACCACCTGTCGAGTGACCAGGTCTGAGGCAATGCCGCGAATGGAAGCCTGAAACGGAATCAGGTGCCACTGCCCAGGGGTGAGCACGGCCCCGGCCCGCGACTGCCGGAGCCACTGACCATATCGGTTGACCAGGTTCGGCCCTCCTGGTTGTCTCGCCAGAGTTGCCCCGACTGGGGGCTGCACGACCGGCGGCTGAATCACAGACAACAGGGCACGAATTGGCGTATCGGCCTCTACCAGCTCAGGCAGATGTTGGCCGCTGATCTTGGCCCACAGGGGCCGCCAGGGATGGGCGGCTCGCAGCTGCCGGTAGCCCATTCTCAACCCCTGTACCGCGACATAGAGGGGGTAAACCGCTACCTGAAGCCCCCAAACCGCCGCCGTGCGCCCCTGCCGCAGCCAATGCCCGGCACCGCGAGCCATCTGTCGGTAGCTCGCTACCAGGCGGGCCACGGTCTGACTTTGGAACGGGCGCGACGAAGTGGCCATAACTCTGCCTACACTTCTGCCTAAACTGGGGGGACTGCTTTTGATCATACCGGAGCCATGTCCCTCGCCACCGCTTGCCCCGTACTGCCGCAGTCGATTTTAGATGCCCTCGATCGCCTGCGTGCCCTGAGCCAGAAGGATGTGCGAGATACCTGGCACCAGAGTTTTTCCCTGCCAGAGATGCAGACCATCCCCAGTGGTGATGTTGGGCAAACCTGGCCCTTAGCCACCCTCGACGATCGCAGCTACATCACCTGGCCCCGAGGCAACGTCCCCCTGTGGCTGCGCCAGCGCTTTACCTGGCCAACTGACCTCAATGGCTACCCTCTAGAGGGGCTGACGGCGCGGTTGGCGCTGCGGTGGTGGGCCAACCAGGCCGATATTTTTGTCAACGGTGAGTTGATCCAAACCGGGGATATTTTTGACTGCTGGACCCGAATTGTGCTCAGCGATCGCGTTGTGCCAGGAGAATCAGTGGATGTCTCCCTGAAGCTGCTTAGCCCTGGTCACGACGAAGGGGCGCTGGTGCAGGCGCAGCTGGTGTTTGAAACGGTCGGGGACAACTGCCCGGAACCGGGGTTTGTGGCCGATGAGCTAGCGGTGCTGGCCACCTATCTGGCCCAGTTTGAGCCCGAAAAGCTGGCACTTGTGACGGAAGCGTTAAGCCGTATTGACTGGAGCCTGAGCGGCAATTCTGTAACAAAGTCGGGTGCTGAAGCGGATCTCGATCGCCGGGAAAAGCGTGATTGTGGGCTACACCAGCTTTCTCTTGCAGGGACGCTCCGCGAACGCGAACGCTTCCACCAGTCCCTGCTCGCTCTGCGAACATCCCTGGCCCATTTCTCCCCATGGCTGAAGCAGCGCACTATGCACTGCCTGGGCCACGCCCATCTCGATTTGGCCTGGCTCTGGCCAGTGGCCGATACCTGGCAAGCAGCTGAAAATACCTTTCGTTCAGTGCTAGCGTTACAACGCGATTTTCCTGAACTCACCTTTAGCCACTCTTCGCCAGCCCTATTTACCTGGCTCGAAGAGCATCGCCCCGAGCTATTTGCCGCCATTCAGCAGCAGGTGAAAGCGGGACGCTGGGCCATCGATGCCGGGCTGTGGGTCGAGCCCGATTTGAATTTGCCGGGGGGAGAGGCGATCGCCCGCCAGATTCTCTACGGCCAGCGGTATTGCGCCGAGAAATTTGGGGGAATTAGCGCGATCGCTTGGCTGCCCGACACCTTTGGTTTTTGCTGGCAGCTACCCCAGCTCCTGGCCCAGGGCGGCATTCGCTACTTTGCCACCCAAAAGCTGCGCTGGAACGACACTAACCCCTTTCCCCACGACCTGTTTACCTGGCAGGGGCCGGACGGCAGCGAGATTACTGGCGTTACCCTGCCCCCCATCGGCACCGATATTG
>PYER01000436.1 GCA_003017855.1 filamentous cyanobacterium CCT1 | reverse complement strand
TCTTGCACTTTATCACCTCGGATCCACTCTGAACACTCCAACCTACAAGCCTCCTAGCCTTTTTCAGGAAGCCCTAAATAACCTCATCTAAAGCGAAGGGGAACTGCCTAAGACAGCTCCCCTTCGCTTTAGATATGGCGCTAGATGTTGGGGGTAGCCCCTAGTGCTTCAGTACAATTCGGTAGCGGGCTTTCCCCGACTCTAAGTGCTTCATTGCCTCATTGAGTTGGCTAAAGGAAAAGGTTTCGGTGATCGGTTCGATCTGGTGGCGGGCCGCAAATTCCAGCATTTTGCCCACTGTTGCGGGGCTACCGAGAGGGCTACCCGAAATTGACTTTTGCCCCAGAATGAGCGGAAAAGCATAGGCGGAAATAGCGCTCGGTACGACTCCGACAAAGTGCAGCCTGCCTTTGGGGCGCAGGGCGTTGATATAGGTGCCCCAGTCTAAATCAGCATTGGCCGTACACAAAATGAGGTCAAAGGTGCTGGCCGCCGCCTCAAGGGCGCTGGTATCGCGCGAGTCAATCACATGGTTTGCCCCCATTTCACGGGCTTCGGCCTCTTTGGCTGGATTGCTGGAAAAAGCGGTGACACTGCAGCCCCAGGCGCGCAAAAACTTGAGCGCCATATGCCCCAATCCACCAATGCCAATGACACCAACGCGATCAGTAGGCTGAATATCAAGCTCAACAATGGGGCTAAACACGGTGACGCCGCCGCAAAACAACGGCCCTACCTTGGCCGGATCCAGCCCCTCGGGCAGGGGTAGCACCCACTCTTGATGAGCCCGCACTTTGTCGGCAAAACCTCCATAGCGACCTACGATGGTCTGCTCTGCCGTGGGGCAAAGGTTGTGGTTGCCTGACATGCACCACTCGCAGTGCATACAGGAGTGCGAAAACCAGCCTAGCCCCACTCGCTGACCCAGGGTTAGGGTAGTGACGCGATCGCCCATTGCCGCCACCGTACCCACAACTTCATGGCCCGGAATCAGCGGATACTGGCTGATGCCCCAATCGTTTTTGGCCATGCTCAGATCGCTGTGGCAAATGCCGCAGTACTCTACCTGAATTTCAACTTCCTCCTGGCCCAGAGGGCCGGGCTCGTAGTCAAAGGGTTCTAGCGGACCGCCGGGAGTTTTAACAGCATAGGCTTGGATCATCGTCGCTCTCCTTCTCCGGATGCAATCGTCCAGCCCTATCTTCTCGCTACTGATAGAAAAATAGTGTTAAGCGAAGCTGTAGCTTCTTTAGCTTTGGCCTCTCGGTCATGACTGCCCCAGGGTGGTTATGCAAAGGGCCGCTATTTTGCGACAGTGAAGCAAAGACGCAAGCGAAATTCAACCCATGGCTACCTATCTAATTACCGGCGCAAATCGCGGCATTGGTTACGAGTATTGTCGGCAGCTTCAGCAGCGGGGCGATCGCGCGATCGCAGTCTGCCGCCAGCCCTCCGATGAGCTAAAAGCCCTGGGTATACAGATAGAATCAGGCGTTGATATCACCGATGAGGCTTCGGTAGCCGACTTGGCTCAACGACTTCAGGGCACAGCGCTAGATGTGTTGATCAATAACGCTGGCATTCTCCACCGCGTCACTCTGGATGACCTCGATATTGACAGCATTCGTCAGCAGTTTGAAGTCAATGCGATCGGCCCCCTGCGGGTAACCAAAGCTCTGTTACCCAACCTTTCGAGCGGCTCAAAGGTCGCCTTAATGACGAGCCGCATGGGCTCGATCGCCGACAACACCTCTGGCGGATCCTACGGCTACCGCATGTCAAAGGTGGCGCTGTCGATGGCGGGCAAATCGCTGGCCCACGACCTCAAACCCAGGGGCATCGCCGTAGCCATTCTGCATCCAGGCCTGGTAGAAACCCGCATGACCGGCTTCACCAAGAGCGGCATTACCCCTGCTGAGGCTGTCAAAGGTCTCCTAGCCCGCATTGATGACCTGACCCAGGAAACCTCTGGCACCTTTTGGCACTCAAACGGAGAGGTGCTGCCCTGGTAGGGGGGCGTTCTCACTCTTTGATCCAGGGCTGATCCCAGGGACCGCCGCCGACCTCTAACCCCGCCTGGGCACTGCTCGCCGCCACAACCAGCTCCAAATTCTCCCCCTGCCGCCGCCACAGTTTGAGGCTAACATCCCCCAACGCCGTATCGCGGCAGCAGAAAATCATCCCCTGGCGGGTAGGAGCACGAAGCGGAATGCCAGAGAGGGCGGTGGTACCTGTCACTTCAACCGCGTAGTTGGGCCGATCGCAGCGCATGTACCAGTAGCCCCACGGGTCGATGTGCCAGGTAACTCGCGCGTTCCAGGGCACAAACTCGTAAAATTGACCGCCGTGGTGAACGCCTACCATCGCGACCGACTCCATCCAGCCCAGCACTTGGCGACGACCGCCCCCGGCAGTCAGGGCCAGGTCGGCAACGCCATCAAAGGCGTTGCAGTTGACCCAAAACCACTTTTGCGGAAACGATCGCCCCCAATTCTTCTCACTGTAGGCGGGCGCGTTGGTAAACTCGTACCGCTTCCCCTGCCACTCAATCCACCCTGTAGAGTAGCCGTGGGCCATCAAAATTTGCCAGCCCGGCTCAAAAATGGGCAGGCTAGAGAGAAAACCGGCGGTAGACTGCTGAGGCTGCCCTGTACTGGCCCAGCCGTACACCGGCTCAGTGTGGTACTGCCAGGCTACAGCGCCAGCCACCGGATCATTCAAGCACCCCTGGTGCAGCGTGGCCGTCACCTGATACCCCTCAGTAACGTACCGCTCAAATTCCGACGACGACAGCAGCCGTGGACTGATCTGGGTTTTGCCTCGCCAGTGCCCCAGCCCTAACCCCTCCTTCCAGGCCCAAAACTGCGACACATCGGGAAAAGTGCGGCAAAAGTAGCCGTCATCAGGGCCAAGAATTTGGGCCGTGCCGCCGCTGTTGGGCTGCCCGCCCGCCGGGTCCTCAATGGAGTACATAAAGGCAAAGGTTTGGCCCGTCCCCGGCAGCGTGACGCGAAAGTACCAGCCCTCGAAAAAGCGATCGGCCTGGCCATCCCAGTGGTAGCCGCTGTGGGGAGTCTGGAGGGGGTGAAGTGGCATGGGGAG
>PYER01000107.1 GCA_003017855.1 filamentous cyanobacterium CCT1 | reverse complement strand
CCCTCCCACCCATCCACTCCTCATGTCCCTCTCCTTTGCCAGCAACGTCCAGGCCCTCACCTACACCAAGGTCGCCGAGTATCTGCAAACCGCGGCCCTGTTCAAAAACAGCCTGCGAACCTACCCCGACATTCCCCAGATCGACATTCTGTACGGGTCTACTCTGGTCGAAATCGAGGTGCTGCCCTGGGAGGTACACCCCTGGGAGACCGCAGATTTAGCCACGGTGCGAGCCACCAGCTGCGTCACCGTCGGCAGCACCATTGACCATGAGCTGATGCACTTTCTGCTGATCGAAAATCGGCGTATGCGGTTTGGCGCGTTCCATCTCGATGACGCTAACCAGGTGCTGTTTGCCGAAAGCGTACTCGGCGGCGAAAATATGGATTTGATGGAGCTTCAGACCTGCATTCTCTCGGTAGTCACCATCGCTGACACCTACGACGACATCATTGCCGCCCGGTTCGGCGGTCAGCGAGCAATTGACCGTCTGGAGCAGGCGATCGCCCCCTAGACAACGCCTCCCCGTCGCGATCAAACGCACCATAAAGCTTGACGGTAGCGGCATAAGGAACTTTGCAAAACTAAACCAAGTCCAGAAGTAGAGTGCTGTCTGTGAAAACACTCCAGGCCCCGAGCCAGGCTTGAAGCTGCACATTTTTTAGCGCCAGCAGATAAGTTCATAGCATTTTAATAAAACGTGAAAGTTGATTAATAGAACAAGAAGCTAAACATAAAAACGTTATTGGCAGGTTTGACTGGGTATAGGATTCCAGCATCCAAGCTTAAATTCAGCTTAAGTCAATCAGGGGTAGACTTCTATCTGAACGGCGATCGCGTTGATTCTTTTTAAGAGCCTAGCTTTGGCCAAAAAAGGACATACTTGGCTTTTAATTGAGGTTTTGCCCAAAACGCTGTTTAGCTTAAAACTATTAGTATTCCAAGCTCTAAAAGCTTGGAATACGCTTGACGCGCATATTTCGGCTCAACCCTTTGCAAAGAAAAGAAAATTCGTTTAAAGATCTGTCTAAGTTTTGATTGAGATTTCAGATTTTCAAAAAAATGATCCCATATTTGAAAAGGTGGAAGAAATGATCGGCACGGTAAAGACGGTGAGTGACTGATTAAGCAGTACCAGAATCGAGCTACCCCGATTTAAAGCTAGGCATTTTGTAAAAGTGCTGAATTGCAGAAGCCCTATTAAATCAAGTAGGTGCAAATGAGATTTGGCATGGCTGCTCGGCTTTTTCTCAAGTTTTAACTCAAACATAAAAATCGTGCTTACTGCATAATATTTTAGGCAAAGCCATGTTGAGAAAGCCCCTCAATCAAACTATTGCTGAAGCGTCAACCATAGGATTTGACTATCTACTCAGCTCGAGCGCCAATCAGTTTTACAAATACATCGATAAAAAGTTGATAGCCTGGGATATTTATGAACCTGAGCCAGAGGGCTGCGGCTTTGTTGACTACTTTGGCCAGGTGCTCCAGGCTATCGATCGCGCGTTGCCCAACCAGGGGTTGACTTTTTATGTCACCATGGTCGAGATGAAGGAAATGCCCTCCTATGGTGAAAACGTCTTTGTGTTAATACTGGGCGACGAGTTTTATCGAATTCCAGACTACATTGATAAAGTTGGTGGGGTGTTTAAATGCTACGGCACCCGTCAAATTCGCGAACAGCTAAATCTTTATCGCCCCCTGCTAAAGCTTTCCTACTTCAAAGTCCTGGTATTGGGTCAATCGACCAAGAACTTTGCCCATCGCTTTGCGAAAAAGGCTCGATACAGGCTCAGAAAAGTCAAGTGGTTGTTTTTAGAACACAGCAAAGTAGTTCCCATTTACGATATTCCGCCGGGCTATTTGAATTCCAAAGACTTGCCCATCAAGCCTATTCAAGACCGTACCTGCGACGTATTTTTTGACGGTAGCGTTGTTCAGCATCAGTATCCTGTTTGGTCACTGCGGTACTGGTCTAAAACGCCAAAAGCCTACTCACGCGAGGCAATGGTTGATAACCTCAAAAAGTTCAAGGACGAAAATCCTCAGTTTCAGGTTCACTTGGCCCTGGTAGACGGTTTCGCTGGGGCCAATTACACCACCCAGAATACCTACAGCCAAGACTTAATGAATGCCAAAATTTGTTTGGCGCCAAGGGGGACTACCTTGGAAACCTATAGGCTGTTTGAGGCCATGCGCTACGGCTGTGTCATTATTGCAGAATCGCTGCCGTCGCGCTGGTTTTACAACGGTGCCCCCATCATTCAAATTGGCAGCTGGCAAAATTTAGAGCCGGTGTTGACCAAACTGCTCAACAACCCAACGCTGCTGCAATCACTCCATCAACAAACTTTGGACTGGTGGGAAACCAAATGCTGTGGGCAAGTTGTTGGCAAGTATATTGCCGACGAAATTAACGCCCTGCGGTTGAAGCTGTAGACGGCTGGGCGGCGAGCCTCTGAGCAGGTTTCGTCATCTATTAACCTAGCCCGGCTAACACCCTTAACCTAGCCCGGCTAACACCCTCAAGCTACTCTAGGCCCTGCAAAATATGCTTGGTGGTGAGCAGGGCACTCAGGCCGACAAACCCGCTACAGCGGCCGCGCTGAGCCGTCATGCCCAGGGCGATCGCGGCGGCCTGGGCCGGGTTGCGCACAAAGCGAGGCGAGGTGTTGACGTAGACTACCGCACTGGTGGCTAGCTGGGTAAAGCGGCTGCCCTCGGTATAGGCTTCGGTGGCAATAGCGTTGGCGTGACCGCTGCTGTAGCGATTGATTAGAGCGGCGGCGGCTTGAATATTTTCAACCAGGCCAAAGGCCACGGTTTTGCTCAGGAAGGGGCGGCTCCAGTCGGCGGCGGTCGCTAGTTTAACGTTGGGGAGATCGGCCAGCAGGGCCTCGTCAGCAATCACCTCGAAGTCCTGATCCCACAGGGTATGACAGAGTTGCGCCAGGGCCGAGGGGCTACAGCCCCGGTGCACCAGCACCTTTTCGATCGCGTTGACGGCGTCGGGCTCACCCCGGTGGCTGTCTAAAATCATGTGGGTCACGGTGTCGAGCTGGCCCGAGGCCGACCAGTAGAGGTAGCAGTTGCCCATGGCCGTAGGCAGCACCGGCACCCCGGCCTGGCGCACGACCTGCTGCACCAGCCCCGGTCGCCCGTAGGGAATGATCAGATCGACCCCAGGGTCCTGCAGCAGCCAGGAGCGTGCGACATCGCCCTGCTCTTCAGTGAGCGAAAAAATGCAGTGCTGGGGCAGGCCCACCTGGTCTATAGCCTGGTGCAGGGCCTGCAAAATCACCTGGTTGGTCTGGCTAGCCTCGTTGCTGCCCTTAAGAATGAGTCCGTTGCCCGTACGCAGGCTCAGCCCCGCCGCGATCGCCGCCAGTTCTGGAAACGCTTCATAGACCAGCGCCACCACGCCCAGGGGTACGATCTGGCCGTAGCCTGCCACCGCCTTGCTCAAGCGGCTGGGCGCAGGATGCAGTAGCCCGCGCGGGTCGCCGAGATAGGCCAGTCGGCGCAAAATTTTAGCGGCGGTTTGCAGCCGCTCGGGGGTGAGTTTGAGCCAATCCAACACCCGCTCGGGCACGGCCATGTCGAGGCTGGCCTCCAGGTCGAGGGTGTTGGCTTCGAGAATGTCGTCTAGGCTGGCCTCAATGGCGTTGGCTACGGCCTCAAGCAAACGGCTCTGGGTCTCTGCCCCAGCCGCCACCAGAGCGTGGCTGGCCTGACGCACCTGCTCGACTGCAGCGCTAAAGTCTGCCTGGGTGGCTAGTTCTACCATGGTGCTAACGCCGTGAGGCCAGCCAGAACATGCCCACCACCGCCAGCGACACCGCCAGGGTGGTCAACAACCGCGCTATAGACTGGGCCCCATCGGGGGTTTGCAGGGTAGCCAGCAGCAAAAAGAAGACCATGACCCCAAAGGCCGCCAGCACCACCAGGGGCAAGTAGCTGACGCTCAGGGAGGAGCGATCGAGCCGCCACTGCTGCCCCGTCCACCGCCAGATGCGCTTGTAGGGATAGTGGGTGGAGAGCTGCTCAATCACGTAGCCGTCGTCTTGCACGACAAAAATTTGCTGGCAGCGATCGCAGCCAAAGGCCTCGGTCAGGGTAATGGGCTTAATGCAGCCGTTCCGGCGACAGGGGCAGGGATAATCAGCGTTCTGGTCGATCTTCTGGCTTTTGTAGGTACGCACAGCACTGCCAGTGGGGGGGCAAAAATGGGCTGGTAGTAACCCAATCATTCTGACACATTAACCAAAACCGCTTCTGAAAAACAACTGGCTCGGGTAACTATATTTAGTAACCTGGTCAAGTCCCTAAATTTTTGGCGTCAATGTATCTTCTGTAGCTTGAAATTTTAGGGATAACCGTGGTAGTTAAGAAGCTACTTAACAGTGCGGAGCCGTTGCCATCCTGGCAAAAGAATTTCGCCCTGGTTCCCCTAACGCCTACGGACAGGATGTTGTTATGGCCACCGATCGCCTGGAGACGGCAGTGAGAAACTTTCAGCACGTCAATCAGATGGTGGAGCGCTACACTCGCCTGTGCCGCGCCTACGTCAGCCTATCCGAGCGGTTTCACCAGCTCGACGTCGACCACATGACCTTAAAAGGGCAGGTCGTGCCCTTGCTCAGGGCGCTCAAAGCTCACCAAGCCAAACTCAAGACCGTAGAAGCCGAAAAAGCTGAGCTTCAGGCTCGCTTCGACCAGCAGGCCGCCCAGCATCGCCAAGAGCTGCAGCAGCTGACGGAAACCTACGAAGAGCGGTTGCAGGCTCTCTCCAGCCACGTGGCGGAGCTGCAACCCCTGGAGCAGCTGCTCAACGGTGAGACCAACCACGAACTCAGCGTTGCCGAAGAGCAAATGGAGCTGGTCGAAACCACCTTTCTAGAAATAGAGCAAGATAGCTCTCCCGACCTTTCAATCGAAGAAAAAGCCCTGCTGGCCGCCTACCAGGCAGACCCCAACGCCTTTCTAGTTGCCGCCGCCGATGCCCCAGTTGGCAGCGACCCGGTTGGCACCAGTGTAGAAGCTGAAGAGCCGGTGGCCTCCCTATGGAACTACTACTACAACGAGCAGGTTCCGGACGGGCTGGGGCGATAGCTCTGGGTCTACGATACAAACCGACTGATAAACCAGTTGGCCAAGCCGCCGCCATAGGGGGCACAGATTCGGTGAATAGTTGCGATCGCAAAACGCTGTCGATAAAAGCAGAGAATATTGCCATAGACCCCATTCGCGTAGAAGGGCGAATCGCGAGCCAAATCTAAAGATTGCAGGTCAAACACCTTGGCCTGCGTGCCCGAGGCGTAATCAACCATAACGCTGAAGTCGTACCCTAGCTGCTGCAGGGTTTTTAGGCAGGTCATCGTACCCTCAAAAAATCGGGGCGACCAGCCTTTTTGTCCGAGGGCGCGGCTGCTGCCGCCACCGTACTCAAACATGACTACCTGGGGCAGCAGCTCGGTGGGGAGCTCAGCCAGCTGCTGAATCACGACAGGCTCCCACCCTTCAATATCAATCTTGAGAACGGTAATGCGGATAGCGGCTACTTGCCCAAGCAGGGCGGCAAGCGTTAGGGTGGGCACCGAGCGGGTGCTGGTCGACGCCCCAAACCAGTCGGCCGCCAGCGAGCTAAAGTTGCTATTGGCGAGGTTGGCAAACTGGCCCAGGTGCAGGGTCTGAGTACCCACCTGGTCAGACAGACACTGCTCTATCAGCTGAATTGGGTACTGCCCACAAACCGCCCGCAGCTTATCGGTTGGGAAAGGTTCTACCGCTACAGTGGCAAACCCCAGCCGAGCAAACAGCTCACAGTAAAAGGCAAAGGTACCCACCCCGACATCAATACAGAGACCCTGCTGCTGAGGGTCGAGATCGGGCAGCAGGTGCTCAAGCAGGGCCTGACAGCAAGCTTCTACGCGCATTAGATCGGCCCCGAAGAAAAATATTCCCTAAGCGTACCATCTGCACCAAATTGGGTCTTTATACCAGCTCCAAAAGTAGAGTTTTGCCGGTCGGGATACTCCAGATCCGCCAAGGATACATCTCTCTCTTAACAGACACACCCAGGTTAAGCCAGCATTAAGATAAAAAGCTCTGGCATGAAGCTGGAGCGAGGGCAGTACGTCAATATCCTGTTGAGCAAACGTAGTCGCTCAGGTAGTTGTAGCAAGAGTCACCTGGATTAGGACATCGACAAAGACTAAAAACGTTCAAACGTTTGAACACTCGTCTGACAATGTCCTGACACGATTGGCTCTATCTATACTCCAGTCTTCTGCCCTTAAACAATATGTCTTGTCGGTCAAGAACGAGAGGTTACACCATGGGGTCTAAGAAGAAAAAGAGCAAAAAGAAGGCCAAATCTAATCAGCTAGAGAGCAAGAACGCTCAGGGCGATACTACGATTCTGGGGATGAGTCCGCGCGATCTAGGCGCGGCAGTAGCGGCGGCTGTGATTGCCGAAGTCTCACAGGTTGCTATCAACAAAATGTCTAAGTCGGTGGCCCAATCCAACCCTAAAGAGACGCTGCAAAATCAGCTCACCCCCATCAACGATTCGCTTAAAAACGTTGTTGGCGGGCTAAAGGAGGCGATCGCCGATGCCACCCCATCGGCAGCCGATGCGCTTGACACGGCAGAAAGTGCCGTAACCAACGGTCGATCTGCGGTGAAAGATAGGGTCGATCAGAGCCTGGAAAATGTCAAAGAAAAAACGGCTGTGACAGCAGGTATTGCTCAAGATCAGGTTGATGATTTGGTCGAAGACACCGAAGAGAGGGCTGATCAGACGAGAGCTTTTGTGGTCAGTCAGATTGAGAATGCGATCGCTGGAACCCGGAACACAGCCGATAAAACGCAACGCGCCGCAGACAACGCCGTCGATGTGACCAAAGATACCGCTACCGCTACCCAGGAAGCTGTAGCTGAAGTAATTGATGAGGCCGTCAGTCAGGTGAAATCCATTCTGGTCAATGCTGGCTCAAGCTATTTTCAGCGGAACGGCAGGAAAGGGAAAAAGGGAAAGAAGTCCAAGAAAAGTAAAAAGAGTAAGTAACAGCCACCCAACCTGCAAATTTAGAATTGACCAACCACTTGCGGCATTGTGAATTGCGCCGGAGCCTTGACGGCGGGCATGCCTGTCCCTATTGTTAACCAGCAAAAAACTCTAGCAACGCCTGAGAAAACTGCTCTGGGGCATCTTGTTGCACCCAGTGAGAGACCTGCTCAAGGGGCTGAAATATGGCTCCGGGAATCTCGCTGGCCAGTTGCCTGCCGTCTTCTGCCCGCTGCCAGGGGTCATCCATACCCCACAGAACCAGGGTGCGAGCGGCAATGGTGCCGTGGCGATCGACCAGCGCCATCGTCTGGTTGGCATTGAGGGCAGAGGCATTGCGCAGCAGGCTCAGTTTGCCTTCCTCGCTGGCCCAGGGCGCAATCATGCCCGCCCGAAACTCGGCGGTGAGCTGGTTCTGGTTAGACAGCCCGGCGGCCAGGCTTTCCTCAAGGGCGGCAACTAGATCGGCAACTGGGCGCGGCTTCCACCGCAGCGGATGGCCAAAGTCGAGCATGTCGTCGTCAAAGCGGTCGTAGCAGACCGCGTTGGTAATGACTAGGCGATTGATCACCGCCGGGTGCTCGATCGCCAGAATGAGCGCTACCGCACCGCCCGTATCGTGGCCCACCACATCCACCTGCTTCAGGCCCAGCGATGACAGCAGGGCTACAATCATGCGGGCCTGGTCTTGAAACGATCGATCAAAGCGATCGCGGCGGTCTGACCAGCCGTGACCCAAAAAGTCGGGGGCCAAAACGCGGTAGCCTGCCTGCACCAGCGGCGGAATCACGGCGTGGTAGAGGTAGCCCCAGGTGGGTATGCCGTGCATCAGCAAAACGGTACCGAGCTTGGCCTCCCCCCGGTCGATATAGCGAATTGTGACTGGAATGTGGGCGGCGGTACCTGCCGCTAAGACAATCTCCTGCTGGGCTGCCCTAAACTCCTGCCAGGTGCTCCAGGTCGGCTGATTGGTGGGCATAGCATTAGAGCCTTTCAGGGGTAGTTTGATAATTGCCCCATAAAACAGGGGCAAAACCATCCTATCCCTCAGGTCGGGTGCATCCCACTTTTGCAAGTGTCTGGGTCATTCCCACGGAAGTGGGAATCCATTCAGGAGCAAGATATCCGTTATAGATTCCCGTTTGCACGGGAATGACGGGTCAGATAGCCTTCAAAATAATGAATTGCAAATCCGAGATGCTCCCCCTCAGTTGCCTCTGCTCCATCTCCACTACAGCAAAAACCGGACCCCCACGTAGACGCTGATGACGATCAGCTGCAGCGCCATCAGCGGCAGACCATAGTTCAAGAACAGCCCAAAGGAAATTGGCTTGCCGTGCTGCTCGGCGATACCCGCCGCCACGATGTTTGACGACGCGCCCACCAGGGTGCCGTTGCCGCCCAGGGTGGCCCCGAACATCATCGCCGCGAACAGGGGCAAAATCTCGGGCGGTATCTGCCCAGCAAAGTCGGGCGACAGCAGCTCTGGTCCGACGAGATTCACGTTCACCAGATATTCCTTCAGCAGGGGCACCATGGCCACCACCAGGGGAATGTTGGGAATCAGGCTAGAGAGAATGCCGGTTACAAACAGCAGCAGCATGGACCCCAGGGCAATGTTTTGACCGATCACGACCCCCAACAACCCTGAGGCCGAACTGATCACCCCGGTTTCTTGCAGGCCGCCAATCAGCACAAACACGCTCATAAAGAAGACCAGCGTGCTCCAGTCGACATCGCGCAGAATGTTCTGCACGGTGTCGATGCCGCTGTGGTGGGTCAGCAGCAGGCAGAGGGCGGCCCCCAGCAGCGCGATCGCCGCAGGCGAAATGGGCACCGGCAGACTCTCACCAATCACAAAGAGCACCAGCACTAGCCCCACAATCACGCCGCCCAGGGCCAGCATGCGAGGATGGTTGACTACCGGCCGGGGCAAATGGTCGAGGTCATCCAGTTTCTTGTGCCACGTGTTGGGAAAGAGAATGGGCAACATGACCACAATGGTTGCGATCGCTACCACGCCCCCCAGGCTGAGCTTGAGCAAGTAGTCTAAAAAGCTCATATTGATCGAGCTGCCCACAATGAACGTGGCCGGGTCGCCCACAATGGTTAGCAGGCCAGCGCTGTTGGCCACAAACACCATCAAAATCAGCAGCGGCACAAAGTTGATGTTGAGTTCTGCCGCCATAGGCGGAATCAGCGGGGCCAGCAGCATCACCGTCGTGGCGTTGGGCAGCATGGCGCAGATCGGGGTGGTAATGGCCACAATGCCCAGCAGCAGACGCTTGCCTTCACCCCGGGCCATAATCACCATCTGAGTTGCCAGGTACTCAAAAATTTTGGTCGGTTCAAAGGCGCGCACCATCACCATGACCCCAAAGAATAGGGCCAGGGTGGCGTGGCTGTGGCCGACGTAGGCGATCGCTTGATCGAGGGTCAACACGTGCAGAAAAATCAGCAGCATGGCCCCCAAAAAGGCGGCGATCGTCAGGTGCATTCGTTCGGTAGCGATCAGGGCCAAGACCCCAAAAAATACCACCGACGCGGTGATCCCAGACCAGGTTTCCATACCCTGTCTCCTGTTGTGGTGCTATACAAAAACCCTTCGATGAACAGCCGTCATCGAGGGGGTCAACAATCGTAGGAGAACTACGGATAGCGCTAGAAAAAGCTTCCAGTACGTTCTCTCCCAAGGCCGACGGAGTTAGCTGACGGGCGAGGGGTGAGAGATCCCCTTCTCTGGCGATACGATTCGCCCTGAGATAAGCCCCAAGAGTTGGTTCCTCCGCTCCAGCAAAAGCTGGATTAGGCAGTGTAACTATTGAATTGAAAAAGAATCTAACACATCTGCAGGCGATCCACAATCAGTAATTGCTCATACAGGCTGGCACGCAAAATTTCCTAGAATTTAGAACCTATCGCCCTGTCTCCCCTTGCCAAAATTTTTGCACACTAAAAGCGGCCCAGCACACCAGGCCGCCTTTAGCTAGTTGACGCTTACAACCACCTCGCCCCTAGTAGGGCCACTGCCAGTTAACAATTTCGTCCTGGTCTTTGCCCTCGGTGTGGGCATAGTTGAGGCACTCGATAATCTTGTTTTTCATTTTTTCCTTGACGTGAGCCGCCGCCGAACCTAGCTTGGGCACCCGATCAATCACATCAATGACCAGATTAAAGCGATCGATCTCGTTATTGATCGCTAGCTCCAGCGGCGTGTTGATGTTGCCCTGCTCCTTATAGCCTCGCACGTGAATGCGCTCCTGGTTTGAGCGGCGATACACCAGCTTGTGAATTAGCCAGGGGTAGCCGTGGAAGTTGAAGATCACGGGCTTGTCGGGGGTGAAGAGCGAGTCGAAGTCTCGATTGTTCAACCCGTGCGGATGCTCTCCGTGGGAGATCAGGGTAAACAAATCGACCACGTTCACAAACCGCACCTTCAGGTAGGGAAATTCCTCGCGCAAAATGGCTGTAGCCGCCAGCGATTCTTTAGTGACAATGTCCCCACAGCAGGCCATCACCACGTCGGGAATGTCGGGTTCGGTGCCGCAGTCGTCGTTGCTGGCCCAGTCCCAAATGCCGAGGCCCTTGGTACAGTGCTGCACAGCCTGATCCATATTCAGGTACTGCAGGTGGTTTTGTTTGTCAGAGACAATCACGTTGATGTAGTCAACGCTGCGGAAGCAGTGGTCGGCCACCGACAGCAGGCAGTTGGCATCGGGGGGGAAGTAAAGCCGCACCACGCCCGGACTTTTGTTGGTAACCAGATCGATATAGCCGGGATCTTGGTGGCTGAAGCCGTTGTGGTCTTGCCGCCACACCAGCGACGACAGCAAAATGTTGAGGGACGACACCGATCGCCGCCAGGGCACGTGGTTTTTGCAAATGTCTAGCCATTTCGCATGCTGGTTAAACATAGAGCTAACCACATGGGCAAAAGCTTCGTAGGTATGAAAGAAGCCGTGGCGACCCGTCAGCAGGTAGCCCTCTAGCCAGCCCTGCAGGGTATGCTCACTCAGCATTTCCATCACACGACCATCGCGGGAAAGCTCGCTGCCATCCAGGTCTTCCGGCAAGAAGTCAGCCATCCAGACTTTTTTCGTCACTTCGTACACTGGATGCAGGCGGTTTGAGGCCGTTTCGTCTGGCCCCATCAGGCGGAAGTTGGTTGGGTTGTTGCGCATCACATCGCGCATGAAGATGCCCAGGGCCTTGGTGTTCTCAAACTCCACGTTGGCAGGCTTGAGCACATCAATGGCGTATTCACGAAAATCGGGCAGTTTCAAGGCCTTGCGCAGCATGCCGCCGTTGGCATGCAGATTGGCGCTCATGCGACGGTGGCCGACCGGGGCCAGATCTCTCAGCTCGGGAATCAGGCTACCGTTCTCGTCAAACAATTCCTCAGGACTGTAGCTACGCATCCATTCTTCGAGCAGGCGCAGGTGCTCAGGGTTGCTGTGCATGCCCCCCATGGGCACCTGGTGCGATCGCCAGAACCCTTCAACCTTGTGGCCATCCACCTCTTTAGGACCGGTCCAACCCTTGGGGGTGCGCAGCACAATCATTGGCCAGCGCGGCCGTTCCAAATTGCCGTTGATCCGGGCATCCCGCTGGATCTCTTTGATCTTAAGCACGCACTCTTCCATCACCGCCGCCATTTTCTGGTGCATCTCGACGGGGTCGCTGCCTTCAACAAAGTAGGGCGTGTAGCCGTAGCCCCTGAACAGACACTCCAGCTCCTCATGGGAGACCCGCGAGAGAATGCTGGGGTTGGCAATCTTGTAGCCGTTCAGGTTGAGAATCGGCAGCACCGCACCGTCGCGGGCCGGGTTGATGAACTTGTTAGAGTGCCAGGCGGTGGCTAGCGGCCCGGTCTCAGCCTCGCCGTCGCCCGCCACGCAGGTAACGATCAGATCGGGGTTGTCGAGCACGGCCCCGTAGGCGTGGGAGATGCTGTAGCCCAGCTCACCGCCCTCGTGAATTGAACCAGGAGTTTCGGGTGTGACGTGACTGCCGATGTGGCCCGGGAAGGAAAACTGCTTGAAGAAGCGGCGCAGGCCGTCCTCATCCATGCTCTTGTCAGGATAGATCTCGGCATAGGTGCCCTCAAGATAGACCGGCCCCAGCACTCCGGGCGCGCCGTGGCCCGGCCCAGCCACAAAGATCATGTCCAGGTCGTACTTTTTAATCAGCCGGTTGCAGTGGATGTAGGTAAAGCTGAGCGCAGGAGAAGCGCCCCAGTGGCCCAGCAGCCGGTGCTTAACATGCTCGGGCCGGAGCGGCTCTTTGAGCAGGGGGTTGCTGCGCAGGTAAATCATGCCTACGGCGAGGTAGTTGCAGGCTCGCCAGTAGGCGTGCATTTTGCGCAGCTCTTCGTCAGTCAGAGTTTTCGTTTGAGGAGGTGAGGCTACTACCATGACGCTAACTCCAGCAGAAATTACTTGTTTTCTTAAGAAATCAAAAACCGTATTTTAGAACTTGCTTGAAGTTCTAAAACATTTCTCTCGTTTACACAATACCTCGGTGAAATTAAGTTCGGCTTATGATTCTTTAAACGCCCCGGACGCCTCACGAGGCAAGGACTGAGGGCTGTGCAGCGATCGCAAATCGCGATCGCAATTTATCGTTTTGTTGCCATACGTCAAGATCATAAATGGCTGCATAGAAATAACCCAATACCAAACCTGAAACTTGTCTAGAACAACCCTATAAAACAGGTTCAAGCTATTATTTGTTGTCAGCATTGATACAACTGTTTCGCCACACCTCGCTACAACTATCGCCGCCACAATTGTTAAAACATTTGCACGGGTAATATGTGCGCAATGGTTATAAGTAGGCTGACCCAATTCAACCCAGCTCAAATTTCCGGGTTTTCTCCCTTCAGGAAACACGTCGTAAACGACGCCGCTCAACCCTCTGTCCAGCAACGGATCGAGCATTGAGCGGAGTCGAAATGCGGTTTATAGATAATCAGACCCACTTACTTACGCCAATTCGCCTTGCCAGTTTTGGCTATTGTCATTGGTACTTGTTCCAAGCAAACTGGCCAGCGCTATGTGTAGCTGCTGGTTGACCCTAATGACTAAGGGCGCAGGTAATACATGAGGGTTTGCACCAGATCGGGGGCCAACCCCAGGCGGCGCTGCAGGTCAGCGAGATCTCGGTAGGGTCCACGGTGCGATCGCTCCTGTACCACCGCTTGGGCCAACGCTGGCGGCATCCCCGGCACCGCACAGAGCTGAGCCACCGTCGCCTGGTTCAGGCTAAGGCTGGGTAGGGCACCGCTGTGATCGTCGTAGTAGCAAAACGACAGCACCGGAGCCAGGCGAACCAGCTGGGCTGAAGCTACCCCCAGGGCCGCAGCCACATCCTCTAAACAGTGAAACTGGACCCCGGCCTGACGCAGACACACCAAACCCTGAGCCTGCCGAATCGACAGCCCCGGCAGCTGCAGCCAGTCGTCTACTGTGGCCCGGTTCACGTCGATGGTAAAGCCCAGGCGGGCAGCCTGCTCTACCTCCTGGTAAGAGCGCAGCCGATAGTTTGGATCCTGGCTCAGGCGTCTAGCGAGGGGATCGAGCTGCGCCCTCAGAGTTTGCCAACGCTTCAGCACAACCTACCTACCCACTCCCGACTGTCTCTGCCCGTTTTCTCTAGCTAAGCTACCTGATCGAGCAGCAGGCGGCGCTTCTGCTCAAATTCAAGCTCTGAGATCAGCCCCTCCTGGCGCAGGGTATCTAGCTCTCGCAGGGCTTCTGCCAGGGCATTGATCTGCTTCGGGTCGAGGCCAGATTTGGCTTCTTTAGCCGGAACATCGATCGCACCAAAGGCATCCGAGGGCTGAGTCAGCAGCAAAAACCCTTCAATGGCGCAGGCCACTCGAGGAATTTGCGTCCAGCCTAGAAGTAAGTAGACAACTCCCCAAAAGGGTTGCCCCAGATAAAACTTATGTAATCCTGACAAGGGAATGAAGCCAGGGGTAAATACCCCAGCCCACGCTAGAAAAACGGCTGTTCGACGGGAACGCTGTGCCAACATTGCTTCGCCACCTTTGAAGCCCGTGAAGTTTAAACCTTTGATGCTGACTTTGAACCAGCCTGTGAAACCAGTATAAGCCTGGCGTAAAGAATCGACATTGGCCTCCAGATTCTAGTATGGGGTTAGCATTAATCCGTGAAGATAACAAAGAGCCCCCTTAGTTCTACCCCTGAATGTCCCACGCTGCCTTCTCCCCTGAGTGGCTAAAACGATTTACCGACCCCTACGCGCTGCTGGGGCTGTCAGTAGCCGCAGACGAGCGCCGTATTCTCAAGCGCTATCGAACCGTAGCTAAACAGCTTCACCCCGACGCATTGATGCATGTGGCACCGGAGCTGCGTCAGTTTGCCACCCAGGTGTTGCCCAAGCTGGTCAACCCCGCCTACCAGCGCCTCAAGCAAGACAAGAGCCGCAACGAAGTGCTGGCTATGCTGCGCTTTAAGGTACGTCGTTTGAGCCGCGATCAGCCACTCAACCCTACAGGGGAGCAAAGCAAACAGCTGCTAAAGGTGCCCGAGCCTGAGGTAGACGTGTTCTACGAGCAGGCGGTCGATCGGCTGTGCGATCGCCAGTACGAGTCAGTTGCCAATTTTGAATCCTGCACCCAGCAGCTGAGCGAACTAAACCTGGTCTACCTGCGCCGCAAGATGGGAGCCCCGGTCATTCGCGAAAAGCGAACCGGACTGATAGCCACCTCCTCAGTGCCCACCGCGCCAGCGTCGCCGTCTGATGCCCCCTCCGACGGTAAGTCAGCATCGGGGCTGATGTACGCCGAGCGCCACTACAGTCGGGCCCAGGAGTATCTCAAGGGCAAAAACGTGCAGGCGGCCATCCAAGAACTCAAAGATGCCCTCAAAATCGATCCGCAAAACAGCAGCTACCACTGCCTGATCGGGCAGGCCTATTTGCTCAGCAAGCTGACGGGCATGGCCAAGGTGCACTTTAAGCAGGCGCTGCGCCTCAACCCCAAAAACGCTGTCGCCCTCAAGTATGCCCAGCAGCTCAAGGTGACGATGGCCGATGCCCCAGGTCGTAACTCTGGCGGCGCTGGGTCGGCCGCTAAGCCCACTGCTGAAAAGCGATCGCTCTTCGGCGGCCTGTTTTCTAAAGGGTCAACCCGCTAGAGCAGATTGCTCCCTGGGGCTCGATTGGCAACACAGCCTACAGCACAGCAGGGCAGCGGATGTAATAAGATCGCAACGCTAACCATGCCCGTCGCGCCCCGGAGAGCTCAAGCCCTGTGAACAGCCCTGTAAATAGTTTCGACGCCAAAACCCACCTCACCGTAGGCAGCACCACTTACACCATCTACAGCCTGCCCGCCGCTGCCGCCAGCTTGGGTGACGTTAGCCGCCTGCCCTTCAGCCTCAAGGTGCTGCTCGAAAACCTGCTGCGCCACGAAGACGGGCGATCGGTCACGGCAGCAGACGTGCAGGCAGTGGCCGACTGGCTGCAAACGCAGTCCTCCACGCGCGAGATTGCCTACCGCCCCGCCCGGGTGCTGATGCAGGACTTTACTGGCGTGCCCGCCGTGGTCGACCTGGCCGCCATGCGCGACGCCATGGTGAATCTGGGCGGCGACCCCGACAAGATTAACCCCCTGTCGCCTGTGGATCTGGTGATTGACCACTCGGTGATGGTCGATGCATTTGGGAGTGCCGACGCCTTTGGCCAAAACGTCGAGAAAGAATTTCAGCGCAACTTTGAGCGCTACGCCTTTTTGCGCTGGGGCCAGAGCGCCTTCGACAATTTTCGCGTGGTGCCGCCGGGTACCGGCATTTGCCACCAGGTCAACCTTGAGTACCTGGCTCAGGTGGTGTGGACGAAGGATGAAAACGGCGAAACTATCGCCTATCCCGACACCCTGGTTGGCACCGATAGCCATACCACCATGATCAACGGCCTCTCGGTGCTGGGCTGGGGCGTGGGCGGCATTGAGGCCGAGGCGGCAATGCTGGGTCAGCCCATCTCCATGCTGATTCCGGAAGTAGTGGGCTTCAAACTCACCGGTTCCCTGCCCGAGGGGGCCACCGCCACCGACCTGGTGCTCACCGTGGTCGAAATGCTGCGGGCCAAAGGGGTAGTGGGCAAGTTTGTCGAATTCTACGGCGACGGCCTCGACCACCTCACCCTGGCCGATCGCGCCACGATCGCCAATATGGCCCCTGAGTACGGCGCCACCTGCGGCTTCTTCCCCATCGATAGCGAAACGATTCACTATTTAGAGTTCTCAGGCCGCGACCCCGATCGCATTGCGCTGGTCGAAGCCTACGCCAAGGCCCAGGGGCTCTGGCGCGAGGCCAACTCCCCCGACCCCATCTTTACCGATTCCCTGGCGCTAGATCTGGCCACCGTAGAGCCGTCTCTGGCCGGGCCAAAGCGGCCCCAGGATCGGGTTACCCTAGCGGCACTGGCGCAGCAGTTCAAGGAAAGCGACTTCCCCGGCTTTAGCGGTAAACCCTACGACGAAAAGCGATCGGTGCCGGTAGCCGGTACCGACTACAGCCTCACCGATGGCGACGTGGTGATCGCCGCCATTACCAGCTGCACCAATACCTCCAACCCCTCGGTGATGATTGGCGCTGGCCTGGTCGCCCGCAAAGCGCGAGAAAAAGGTCTGACCGTTAAGCCCTGGGTGAAAACCTCCCTTGCCCCCGGTAGCCAGGTGGTGAGCGACTACCTGGAAAAGGCCAACCTCCAGGAAGACTTAGATGCCCTGGGCTTTAACCTGGTGGGCTATGGCTGCACCACCTGCATTGGCAACTCTGGTCCCCTTTCTGGCCCCATTGCTAGCGCTATCGATAGCAACGACCTAGTCGTCGGTGCCGTGCTCTCGGGCAACCGCAACTTTGAGGGCCGGGTCAGCCCCCACACCAAGGCCAACTACCTGGCCTCGCCGCCGCTGGTGGTCGCCTATGCGATCGCAGGCAGCCTGGCCATCGACCTCAAAACCGACCCCATCGGCCAAGACCCCGAGGGTCGTCCGATCTATTTAAAGGATATTTGGCCCACCAGCGCCGAAATTCAGGCCGTAATGGCTGAGGCCCTCACCCCCGAGATGTTCCGCAGCCGCTACGGCAACGTGTTCACCGGCACCGCCGACTGGCAGCAAATCGACACTCCAGAAAGTCAGACCTACACCTGGAGCGGCGACAGTACCTACGTCCAGAACCCGCCCTACTTTGTCGATATGCCCCCCAGCGTTAACGGTCAGGCCTTTGCCGATATTCTCGGGGCGCGTCCCCTGGCCATTCTGGGCGACAGCATCACCACCGACCACATCTCTCCGGCCGGAGCGATCAAAACCGATAGCCCCGCCGGTAGCTACCTGGTGGGCAACAATGTGACCGCTGCCGACTTCAACTCCTATGGGTCGCGGCGGGGCAACCACGAGGTCATGATGCGCGGCACCTTTGCCAACATTCGCCTTAAAAACGAAATGGTGCCCGGTTCCTCGGGCGGGGTGACTCGGTACATGCCCGACGGTACTGACATGTCCATTTATGATGCAGCCATGAAGTACCAGGCCAGCGGTACTCCCCTGGTGGTGATTGCGGGGAAAGAATATGGCACCGGCTCATCCCGCGACTGGGCCGCCAAGGGCACCCGTCTGCTGGGGGTTAAAGCGGTGGTAGCCGAGAGCTTTGAGCGCATTCACCGCTCCAACCTGGTGGGCATGGGCGTGCTGCCCCTGCAGTTTACCGATGGGGTACATCGGGGCATGCTGCACCTAGATGGCCGCGAAACCTTTGACCTGACCGGCCTCAGCGGCGGCATTCAGCCGGGAATGACGGTCAACCTGGTGATCCATCGGGTCGAGGGTGACCCGACCACGGTGCCCCTGCTCTGCCGCATCGACACCCTAGACGAAGTAGAGTACTTCCGCCACGGCGGCATTTTGCCCTACGTGCTGCGGCAGCTGCTGGCAGCTTAGGAAACAACCGGGCCTGATCTGGAACCGCAGTGCTCGGGGTCCGTCAGGGGAAGGAACAGGCCGTTGTTCCTAACCAACTTATCAACGACTCATTAAGACTCGTTGAAGTTGAGGTCGAGGGCGGGGCAACCCCAGAGTGAGACTTCTATAGTTTCCATTGTTGGGGGAATCCTCACAGTAACCACTGCACTAACCATTACCAGGGATGCCGGTATGACCTCATCCATTGCTCCAGATCAAGATCCACAAGTAGCAGCCCACCAGCCCGTGGCTGAGGATCTAGACACTGTTTGTGTCGTCGGAGTGCCATCTACCCTGACCGTTGTGGAGGCGGTTGAGTTTGAGCAACAGGTCAAACGCCATTGCCTCAGTCAGCCAGTCCCTGAATCCATCATCATCGATCTCAGCCAGACTGAATTTATTGACAGTAGCGGCCTGGGTGCCCTGGTGATCTGCTACCGGACCTGCAAAGCCAAGGGCGTAGAGATGGTGCTGCGAGGCGTGCAGGAACAGGTCCGTATGGTCCTGGCTCTCACCGATCTAGAGCAGCTTTTCACCTTTGAGGCGGTGCCGGGGGAGTCAGAAGCCCCAGCACCCAAACCCGAGATGCGGTTCGTGGCGCTGACAGCGCATCCATCGGTGACCTCTAAGGGCAAGCGCGTACTCGATATTTTAGGAGCCCTGGTAGGGCTGGCCATTACCGCCGTACTGTCGGTGCCCATTGTCATCGCGATCAAGCTCGAAGACGGTGGCCCCATCCTCTTTAAGCAGGTGCGCTGCTCCTGGATGGGCAAGCGCTTTCATATCTGGAAGTTTCGCTCGATGGTGACCGACGCTGAAGCCCGCAAGGCTCAGGTTGAAAACGAGCTGGAGGGGCCGCTATTTAAGAACGAAAATGACCCCCGCATTACAAAAGTAGGGCGCTTTCTGCGTCGGACCAGCCTGGACGAGCTGCCTCAGTTTTGGAATGTGCTGCGGGGCGACATGAGCCTGGTGGGCACCCG
>PYER01000435.1 GCA_003017855.1 filamentous cyanobacterium CCT1 | reverse complement strand
CGTTTCAAGATGGGTGCTCATAGGTGGTAGTGCTTTGCAATTTCACGTCACTACCACTTTCCTAGCTTTGGCTCACCTTATTTGAACAAACTCCAGTGTTTTATCTCCAATCTGCTCTTGTTTGGATTGCCTTATCAAAGGCTAAGTTCAAAAAGCACAGGCAAATGATCTGAGTAGTCCTTACTATTTGGCTCACCAGAATCGTAAACGTAGTTATTAACCCCGTCATGTGTTAATATTTGAAGTTTTTTAAAGTCAAATCTATCAAGTAAATTTGGGCTGACCAAAACTTGGTCAAAAATATTCCAATAAAAGTTTCTATACCCTGAACCTTGGTAGTAATAAGTGCCAAGAGGCCCAGGTGTATTTTCTCCAAAGAAACTCCACATTGGGTTATAAAGGAATCGATAGCTTTTCTCTAAAACTGTTCGTGCGTTTTTGGATGCAATTGATCTGGTCATAGCGCCATGTAATCCATCAGCAGCTACAATACCATCCTCAAAAGGGTTCATATTGAAGTCACCTACCACTACTGTTTTACAGTCCTTAAAGTTCTGTTCTACAGTCTTAATATCACCCACTAACCTGGCACACATCGATTTTTGGTCGGACTCACCGTAGTATAGCTTACTGGGTAGGTGGACAGCTGCTAGCAGTATCTCTTGCAATCCAGGTAGGTCCACATGCCTAATTGTCCATCTGCTATCTTCAAAAATCGGCTTTATGTAGTCTGAGGAAAACCTAGTAAATACCTCTATCTTTTTACAGCCAATGCCCGGAGCATAGTGATATAAAGCGAGATTATCTCGGTTTAAGGTTGCCAACAACAATGCAGGCGGAATTATACATTCTGCCAACAGTACTATATCTATATCATAGTGATAGGAAAGTTGGGAGATGGCATCATGTATAGGTTTTTTATTTAAGTTCCAAAAGAGAAATCTAGTCATTTAACTATCGCACCGTCTAAGCATTAGCGAATTGTCCTTAAAACAAGCGCCCCCTGGCGTAAACCAAGGGGCGCTTTGATGTCTACCTTAATAAGCCTAACCTAGCCGAAGCGGCTGGAGGTTGACGCTATCAGGAAGGCGGCGTAGGTGAGGATGTAGCCCACGGTGAAGTGAGCCAGGCCCACAACCCGACCCTGAATGATCGACATGGCAACGGGCTTGTCCTTCCAGCGAACCAGGTTCGCCAGGGGAGTGCGCTCGTGAGCCCAGACCAGCGTTTCGATCAGCTCTTGCCAGTAGCCCCGCCACGAGATCAGGAACATGAAGCCGGTGGCCCAGACCAGGTGTCCAAAGAGGAACATCCAGGCCCAAACCGCGAGATTGTTCATGCCGTAGGGGTTGTAGCCGTTGATCAGCTGAGAGCTGTTGAGCCACAGGTAATCGCGCAGCCAGCCCATCAGATAGTTAGACGACTCGTTAAACTGGGCAACGTTGCCCGACCAGATGGCCAGATGCTTCCAGTGCCAGTAGAAGGTGACCCAGCCGATGGTGTTGAGCATCCAGAACATCGCCAGGTAGAACGAATCCCACGCGGAGATGTCGCAGGTGCCGCCACGACCGGGGCCGTCGCAGGGGAAGCTGTAGCCGAAGTCTTTTTTGTCGGGCATTAGCTTCGAACCGCGGGCATCCAGCGCACCCTTGACCAAGATCAGGGTGGTGGTGTGCAGACCGAGGGCGATCGCATGGTGAACCAGGAAGTCGCCAGGGCCAATGGTCAGAAACAGCGAGTTGGCGTTGCTGTTGATAGCCTCAAACCAGCCGGGTAGCCAGACGGCATTAGCGGTTTGGGTCACGCTGTCGGGGTTCGACAGCAGGGTATCGAAGCCGTACAGCACCTTGCCAGAGGCGGCCTGCACCCACTGGGCAAAGACAGGCTCAACCAGAATCTGCTTCTCGGGGGTGCCAAAAGCAACCACCACGTCGTTGTGGACGTACAGACCCAGGGTATGGAAACCCAGGAACAGCGACACCCAGCTCAGGTGCGAGATAATCGCCTCTTTGTGCTGCAGAACGCGATCGAGGACGTTGTTCTTGTTGGCAACGGGGTCATAGTCGCGCACCAGGAAGATGGCGCCGTGGGCAAAGGCCCCCACCATGATGAAGCCAGCGATGTACTGGTGGTGGGTATAGAGCGCCGCCTGGGTGGTGTAGTCCTTAGCCATGAAGGCGTAGGGGGGCAGCGCATACATGTGCTGCGCCACCAGGGAGGTCACTACACCCAGCGAAGCTAGGGCCAGCGCCAGCTGGAAGTGCAGGGAGTTGTTCAAGGTGTCGTAGAGACCCTTGTGCCCTTCACCGAGATCGCCAGGGGTACCAGCCGGGGGCCGGTGGGCGTTCAAGATTTCCTTGATGCTGTGGCCAATACCGAAGTTGGTGCGGTACATGTGCCCAGCGATGATAAAGATCACCGCGATCGCCAGGTGGTGGTGGGCCATGTCCGTCAGCCAGAGAGACTCGGTCTGAGGATGGAAGCCACCCAGGAAGGTCAGAATCGCAGAACCAGACCCGGTCGCCGTACCAAAGATATGGCTAGAGGTATCGGGGTTCTGGGCGTAGACCCCCCAGTTGCCGGTGAAGAAGGGCATCAGACCTTCAGGGTGGGGCTTCATGGAGAGGAAGTTGTCCCAACCCACGTGGACACCGCGAGATTCGGGGATAGCCACGTGCACCAGGTGACCGGTCCAGGCCAGAGAGCTGACCCCAAACAGACCCGCCAGGTGGTGGTTGAGGCGAGACTCAGCATTTTTGAACCAGGACAGGCTGGGGCGGAACTTGGGCTGCAGGTGCAACCAGCCCGCGAACAGGAAGACCGCCGACAGAATCAGCAGAAAGACCGCGCCGCTGTAAAGGTCGTTGTTGGTGCGCATACCGATGGTGTACCACCAGTGATACACCCCAGAGAACGCGACGTTGACCGGAGTCGAAGACCCGGCCTGGGAGAACGCATCTACCGCAGGCTGACCAAAGTGGGGGTCCCAAATGGCGTGGGCGATCGGTTTAACGTTGAGCGGATCTTTGATCCACTGCTCGAAGTTGCCTTGCCAGGCGACGTGGAACAGGTTGCCCGACGTCCACAGAAAGATGATTGCCAGGTGGCCAAAGTGGGA
>PYER01000106.1 GCA_003017855.1 filamentous cyanobacterium CCT1 | reverse complement strand
CCCACCTACCTCCTCCGCGCCGATCGCCGCTTCAGCCTAGCCTTACGCCGCCCTTTGCCTCGCTTACGCTTCGTGGCTGAAGACAGCCAATCGGCGACGTAGTGGCTGAGGGCACCCAGCTCTAGCCCAATCACCAGGGCCAGCCACCAGGGCCAGTAGGTCACCAGCGCCCAATTCAGCCCATCTACCAGGTCGCCCCAGCTCAAGGCCGTGCGCTGGGAGCTGTTGAGAAAATCGACCAGGATCAGGCCGCCCAAACTGATCCAGACCGACAGGTACAGCACTCGCACTACTGTGCCAATGATCGGCCCGTGGGACCAGCGCGATCGGTGGCGAATTTTGCCGCGGTAGGGTAGCCAGATCCACCGGAACCAGCCCCAGCGCTTGTACTGCACCGAGTGAATGTCGAGGTCGGGGCCGAGCATCCAGCCGCCCAGCATAAACCCCAGGCAAACCACTGCCGTGAGCCAGCCGCTGAGGGTGACGCGCAGGGCGACTAAGACCACCAGCGGTAGGGCCCAGAGGGTAATGCGATCGTGTGTGCGGCCTGAAGACATGGCACAGGTGTACCAGGGTTTGGGTCTGCTGGCAAGGGGCGAGTTCCTGGACCGCCGTGTGGATAAATGTGCAAATGTGTCTACGGTTACATCACCGGCTGCCGCAGCGAATTAGCGTCTAGGGAAGTGTATTCAGCCTGTGCTGCCATGGTCGAAACCCACGCGATCGCCTCCGCCACTGCCCAGGGGACACCCGCTCTAGACTTTCGAGACATTCGCCTCACCTACACCGGCAAAGGTGCGCCGCTGACGGTGATCGACCACATCTCGTTTCGGGTCGCCCAGGGAGAATTTGTGTCGCTGGTGGGGCCGAGCGGCTGCGGCAAAACCACTCTGCTGCGCATGGTTTCGGGGCTCAACCCGGCAGAGGAAGGCGGGGTATATTTCCACGGGCAGCCGATTACCGGGCCGCTCAAAAATATTGGTATTGCCTTTCAAAACCCGGTGCTGCTGCCCTGGCGCAACACCCTCAACAACGTGCTGCTGCCCCTGGAGGTGGTGCAGCCCCACAAGCGCCGCTTTCGCCAAAACCGAGCCAAGTATGTTGAATCGGCTGAGCAGCTGCTGGCCACGGTGGGGTTGAGCAACTTTCATCACCACTACCCCTGGCAGCTTTCTGGCGGTATGCGCCAGCGAGCCTCTCTGTGTCGAGCGCTGATTCACCAGCCCGAAATTTTGCTGCTCGATGAACCCTTTGCCGCCCTGGACGCCTTCACCCGCGAAGAGATGTGGGGCCTGACCCAAAACCTCTGGCAGCAGACGGGCTGCACCGCCCTGCTGGTCACTCACGATCTGCGTGAGGCTCTGTATTTATCAGACACCATCTATGTGCTTGGCCCTCGCCCCAGCACCATCGTCTACGAGCTAGCGGTCGATTTGCCCCGACCTCGCACCCTAGACATGTGCTTTACCGACACCTTTCACCACATGTACACAGAGCTGCGCCGCCACATTCAGCGGGGTTAGGGCTGCGGAGTTAGGGCTGGCGGGCCCAGTGAATGGTGCGCTGCTCAATTAGGGCAAAACAGCCGTAGAGCAAGATGCCCATGGCCGCCAAGGTCAAAATGGCCAAAAATGCCAGGGGAACGTTAAAGCTAGAGCTAGCGGTGACAATCACGTAGCCAATGCCGCGATTGGAGGCCACGGTTTCGGAGATGACTGAGCCAATAAAGGCCTGGGAAATCGCCACCTTGAGCGAGGCAAATAGGTAGGGCAGCGAGTGGGGAAAGCCCACCTTTTGAAACACTTCCCAGGGGGAGGCTCCTAGCGATCGCAGCACATCCTGCATTTCTGGCTCTACGGTCGCCAGCCCCGCCGCCACATTCACCACAATCGGGAAAAAGGCCAGGGTAAAAGCGGTAATCACGGCGGGTATGGCCCCGATGCCAAACCAGATCGCCAGCAGCGGCACCAGGGCTACTTTGGGAATGGTGTTAAACCCCACCAGCAGCGGGTACAAGACCACATAGGCCAGCCGCGAATAGCCAATTAAAAAGCCCAAAAACACCCCCAGCCCCAGCCCCAGAAAAAATCCAATCAGCGTTGTATTGAGGGTATGTAAACCATTTTCCCAAACGGTGCTGCCATAGCTCTGGGCGGCCAGCCAAATGTCGCTGGGGGCAGGCAACAAAAACGTAGGCACCTGGAGCACATGCGTTGTCGCTTCCCAGATGATCAGCAGCAGCAGCAGGGCCACAGAGGGCAACAGGTAGGCTGCCAGTTTAGTTTTGAGGAATTTGTCCAAGGCTGTTACAGAAGTGAGGGTGGTTGGGATGCCCCTGATCACCTGGCAGCAGGGGTTGTGGTCAGCTGTTGAACGGTCCTTAGCGGACTGGCCAACGCCAGGTGAAGTTTTGCCTTAAACCTTCGGTTTTGAACCTCATAGCTAAAGGCGATCGCCCCTGGACGCAAAGTTTTGGCCTGGCAGGTAGTGCAGATTACTATTTTGTCGGTGTACAGCCACTATATGTAGAACACGCTTTAGATTTGGTCAAATTGGTCACGGAGTGTTCCAAATTATGATGCCGATTCGTTCCATCGCCGGTTCTTTGCTGCTGGCTGCAACGCTGGGCCTGGTTGCCTGTGGTGGGGCTACCGACGTATCCACCAGCGAGCCTCCCGCCGCCGAAGAAATGGCCGCTGCCCCCGATGCCGCCGAACTTACCCCGGTCAAATTCACGCTTTCATGGTTATTTCAGGCGGTAGATGCTCCCCTGGCCATTGCCTTGGAGAATGGCTACTTTGCCGAAGAAGGGCTGGATGTCACCTACGAGCGGGGCTTTGGCTCCGCCGACTCAATTACTAAAATTGCCGCCGGTCAATACGATATTGGCGAAGGCGACATGTACTCGATGATTGAGTTTAACGAGCAAAACCCCGATAACCAGCTGGTGGCTGTGGCGATTAAGTTCAACCGATCGCCCTTTGTGATCGTGACCAAGGCCGAGTCAGGCATCGACAGCCCCACCGAGCTGGAAGGCTCCAACCTGGCCGCTCCCGCTGGCGACGGTCCTCGCCGCCTGTGGCCCGTACTGGCCAAGGAAGTAGGGGCCAAGGCCGACAGTGTTGAGTGGACCAACGTTGAACCCCAGCTGCGCGAAAGCCTTCTGGCTCAAGGCAATGCCGATGGTATTTCCTGCTTTTCGATCTCCTGCCTGCCGGTGCTACACCAAAAGCTGGGGCTGCCCCCCGATGACCTCAACGTGTTCTACTACAACGACCACGGCCTTGACCTCTACGGCAACGCCCTGATTGTGCGCAAAGACTTTTTAGAGGAAAACCCCGAGGTGGTGCAGGGTTTTGTAGCCGCCTACCTGCGAGGACTCAAAGAAGCCCTGGCCGACCCCGAAGCCGCCCTGGCCGTAGTCACAGAAGTGGCCGATGACGAGCTGTTTGATGTGGCGATTGAGTCGGAGCGAATGGCGATCGCTACGGAACGCCTCTACACCAGCCCTGAAGTAGACACGATGGGGCTGGGCGGGGTAGACCCTGATCGCCTGGCAGCCACCATTGATCAGGTGGTAGAAGGGTTTGGCCTGGCCAATACCCCCAGCGTGGAAGAGGTGTTTGACGGCAGTGCCCTGCCTCCCCAGGAGGAGCGCATGCTGTAGAGCGTTCTGGCCCAAAACGATTTTAGGTGCCAGAACGCTATAACGTTGAAGGCGGCCCATCGGATCAGGCTGGCTCTGCTGAGCCTCGGATCGGCCCTCTGTTGCCAAGCCCCCTTCTTCTAACTGCGAACCCCTTATGTTGACCCAGTCCATCCCGTTGCAGCTCGATTTTGTGCGTCAGCACTTTCCATCGCTGGCGGGCGACTGGGTCTTTTTTGACAACGCGGGCGGTTCGCAGATTCTCAAACCCGTTGTCGATCGCATCACCGAGTTCCTTTACGAATCAAATGTGCAGCTGGGGGCTTCCTACGCGGTGTCGCAGCGGGCGACGGAGCGGGTGGCGGCGGGTAGCGCTGCAATGGCAAAGTTCATCAATGCGTCTGATCCGGCGGAGGTGATTTTGGGTTCCAGCACCTCAGCGCTGCTGCGGATGCTGGCCCAGTGCTTTCGGCCCACGCTAGAGCCGGGCGACGAGATTATTGTGACCAACGCCGACCACGAGGCGAACATAAGCCCCTGGACGGAGCTAGAGCGCGACGGCATCGTAATCAAAACCTGGCGGGTGAACCCCACCACCTTTGAGCTGGAGCTGGATGATCTGGAGGCGCTACTGTCGTCGCGCACCCGGCTGGTGGCGGTAACCCACGTGTCGAATGTGCTGGGCAGCATTAACCCGGTGCGGGCGATCGCCGACCTGGTCCATGCCCACGAAGCGCTACTGTGCGTCGATGGGGTCGCCTTTGCCCCCCACCGCTGCGTGGATGTGCAGGCGCTGGATGTCGATTTCTACACGTTTAGCCTGTATAAGGTCTACGGCCCCCACCAGGCGCTGCTCTACGGTAAAAAAGAGCTGCTGCTGGCGCTGCCGGGCTACAACCACTACTTCATCGACGACACGGCGATTCCCTACAAGTTTCAGCCGGGGGGCAGCAGCTACGAGCTGAGCTACAGCCTCACCGCCATTCCTGAGTATTTTGAGGCGCTGGCTCAGCACCACGGGCCTGCTGGCGGCGAAGACCCGATCGATCGCGCCTTTGACCTGATTCAAGCCCACGAGGGAGAACTGAACCAGCGGCTGCTGTCGTTTTTGCACAGTCGGCCCAGGGTGAAAATCATTGGCAAAGACACGGCTGACCCGGCTCAGCGCGTGTCCACTATTTCGTTTGTAGTGGAGGGCCTCAGCAGCGACCAGGTTCCGCCCCACCTGGATACCCACAAAATCGGCATTCGCTACGGGCATTTCTACGCCCTGCGGCTGATCGAAGATTTGGGGCTGCTGCCCAACCAGGGGGTGGTGCGGGTTAGCATGGTGCACTACAACACGCTGGAGGAATGCGATCGCCTGATCGAGCAGCTAGAAAGAGTGCTGTAGTGGCATAGCCGCTAAAGCAGCTAGCGCTCCTGCTGCACCCACCGGGTGAGCACGCGCATGAGCTTACCAGAACTGTGGGGCATGGCCACGCTCCACTCGCTGACGTGGGCAAAGCCCCGCAGATGCAGCGTTTGCACAATGGTTTCAATCCCCTGAGCGCTGCCGATCACCATCAGCTGCACAGGCTCACGACTTTCAACAGGCGCATCTGTGGATTGTGGCATAGCAGCAAGAAAAGCAGAGTGGCGGAGGTGTAAACCAGGAGACTGAGCAAGAGGATCCGGATAATGATTAGATCGATTGATGGATAGGTGCGTAGCCGACTGTGCAAGGGGATGTTGATTCTCGGGCATAACTACCTCTAAAGCGTGTAACCAATATGGTACTATTCAGTATGCCATACATCGTACCAGATTGGTTACATTTACGTCGCCAAATCCCTCTGACACAATCGGGGGATGGCGCGTGTGGGCAAGGCTTTAAAGCAAGTTTTAGAGATGTATGGCATCAGCCAGAACAAACTGGCGGTGACTATGGGTGTGCCGCGCCCCAGCGTAAACCGCTGGGTACATGAGCAACGCGACCCAGCTGGAGATGTGATTTTCGAAATTAAGGAAGCTCTTAGGCGGATTAACCCAGAAGCCGCTGATGAGTTTGTTCGTTTATATCTGGGTGACACTCTGTAGCACGTCAGAAACCCAGTTTCTTCACATGCATAAAATAATTCATCTAAATTGGACTGACTATCTATAAATTACAGGTTGAAAGTCTAGATACAAGAGAAGGATTTATACACCGCCGATCCCTCCCTCGCAATCCCAACACTAATAATTCCCGCGACGGTAACTCTCCTGGTAAAGAATTTTTAGGATCGAAGGTAAGGTCGGAGTAGCTCACGTAAGAATTTCCTTTTTGCCAGCCCATGCGGCGACAGTATTCATGCCACACCTTGTCGCCTGGGTATTTGCCATCGAGTTTAGCACCGCATTCTACATAAATGCGTCTTTGCACGGTAAAGCCCCATTTGCCGTCGCTGTATTTTACCCATAGGGCATCAATGGTCTTTAGATCCTTGCAGGGAAAAATTAGCAGTTCCTCTGCACGAATCCAGTCATCTTCTTTACGCCCCATAGCCTCTAACATGCGACGAGCAGTTTCTAAGTCAGATTCTCTCCATTGGCCCGCTTTCAATAGGTTGCGCAGCTTGCGATAGTCAACGCCTTTTTCAGAGCTGAGGTCGTCTTCCTCTATGTCAGGTGTGAGGTTCTGTTTGATGGGTACAACAGGTAAGTTGGGCAGAGTCCATGATGAAGGGGCAGGCAGAACCCATCCTACGGAGGTGGATTTTGGCGATATAGATTCCTCGACAACATCCTGTATTGGCAAAGATTTGGCGGTAGAGGATGAGGCGGGGAAGTAAGGCTGTAGGGTGTTGAAAAAGCGGGCCGGGGGGAGTTTGCCATCAGCTACGTCTACCGCCTGGATAGCCGCCACTGAGAGCCAGCGACGACCCTCTAATAAAAGGGGAAAAATCGGCTTTTTGAGTTCCAGGGCCAGGCTCAGTTCACACTGCACCCAGTGCGACTCTTCGGAGCGGGGTGACATCACCACTACAAAAACCTGACACTGTTCCAGATGGTCTTGAATGACGCGAGGCCATCTGGTGCCATAGTCAATGCGATCGTCGAGCCACACGGGCAGGTGGTGAGATTCTAGCGCCTGGGTCAGCAGGCTTACGTAGGCCTGGTCCTGGCGGCTGTAGCTGATGAAAATAAAGCTCATTGTGGCGTGGCATCCCCTATCCCAAGCCTAGTATGGCCTACATCTATTTCTCCAGGCGCACCACGTACCACTGCATAGATTCGCCGGGGGATAGCTCCAGGTCGCAGGCGGTGTCGCGCAGGTGCTGGGCCTGTTCACCGACGGTGCTAAAGCGCTGGAGGTCGCGGGGCAGGTCGTCCTGGCGATCGCGTAGCAGCCCCTCCAACCGTTCGAGCAGTTCCTCGGGAGTGAGAAATTCTTCCGCTGCGCCGGGCATTAGCACAACGAACGTCTCTTCCTGGTACATTATGGCGTCGGGCATAGAACAAAACCTGGAAATCTAGTTTGATCGTAAACGGCCTGGCCCCCTTCGCGGACTTAGGTTACGGTTAGGAAGTGCTCTGGCATCCCCCCGTAAGGCATAGGGGTAATCACTCTTAATACTGTGAATTTCCGTGGGCAAGCTGGTAGATCTTTTGGATCCAATGGTAGGATGAGAGGGGCATTCACCGAAATCCCGACCGACTTACCGGAGAATTGGTGAATTGACCCTGTCCACGCTTTGGGGAACAGCCGCTGAGACGGTTCTGTTGCCTGAGGTTTCTGTCTACGGTTATTTGCTGCCGCCATGGTTCAGACTCCGATTAAATCAACGCCTGCCTCCTCTGCCCCTGGGCCAACTCCCTCCAAGGTGGAAGTCCTTAAAGAAAACAGCCGCTTTTTGCGTGAGCCCGTGGCCAGCGAGCTGCTGCAAGACACCAATCATTTTTCTGAATCAGCCATTCAAATTCTCAAGTTTCACGGCTCCTACCAGCAAGACAACCGCGACAACCGCGTCAAGGGGCAGGAGAAGGACTATCAAATGATGCTGCGGACCCGCAACCCCGGCGGGTACCTGTCCCCAGAGCTGTATCTCACCCTCGATCGCCTGTCGGATGAGTACGGCAACGGCACCCTGCGGGCCACCACGCGCCAGGGCATTCAGCTGCACGGGGTGCTGAAGAAAAACCTCAAGGCCACTATTGGCGCGATTGTGCGCAGCTTGGGTTCCACCCTGGGGGCCTGCGGCGATCTCAACCGCAACGTGATGGCTCCGCCCGCTCCCTACAAAAATCGGCCCGAGTACCAGCTCGCCCAGGAGTACGCCAACAACATCGCCGACCTGCTGCGGCCCCAAACCGAGGCCTACTACGAAATCTGGCTGGACGGTGAGAAGTTTCTGAGTGCTGAAGAGCATCCCGACGTGGTGGCCGCCCGCCAGCGCAACGGCAACGGCACCATCGTCCACAACAACGAGGAGCCAATCTACGGCACCCACTACATGCCCCGCAAGTTTAAGTGCGCGGTGACGGTGCCCGGCGACAACTCCATCGACGCCTACACCCACGATGTCACCCTGGTGGTGATTACCGATCGCTCCGGGCAGCTGAAGGGCTTTAACGTGCTGGCCGGGGGTGGCCTGGGCCGCACCCACAACAAAGAAGAGACCTTTGCCCGCGTCGCCGACGAAATTGGCTATATCGACAAGGCCGATGTCTACGATCTGATGAAGGCGATCGTGGCGACTCAGAGGGACTACGGCGATCGCCACAACCGCCGCCACGCCCGCATGAAGTACCTGATCAACGACTGGGGCGTAGAGCGCTTTCGCCAGCAGGTGGAGAGCTACTTGGGCAAGCCGCTCAAGCCTTTCAAAAAGCTGCCCAAGTGGACCTTCTACGACTACCTGGGCTGGCACGAGCAGGGCGACGGCAACTGGTTTGTGGGCGTGCCGGTCGAAAATGGCCGCATTCTCGATCGCCAGGGGTTGCAGCTCAAAACCGCGCTGAAGGAGATCGTGCAGCGCTTCAACCTGCCCATGCTGATCACCCCCAACCAGAGTGTGCTGTTCTACGAGGTGAAGCCTGGCGACAAAGACGAGATTCAGGCGATTCTCACCCGCCACGGCGTGGCGAAAGAGACCGAACTCGACCCCCTGGTGCGCTACGCGATGGCCTGCCCGGCCCTGCCCCTGTGCGGTTTGGCGGTGACTGAGAGCGAGCGGGTGATGCCCACGGTGCTTGGTCGTCTGCGGGGGCTGCTGACCAAGCTAGGCCTGCAGGACGAGCACTTTGTGGTGCGCATGACCGGCTGCCCCAACGGCTGCGCCCGCCCCTATATGGCCGAACTGGGCTTTGTGGGCAGCGCCCCTGAGTCGTACCAGGTGTGGCTGGGGGGCTCGCCCAACCAGACCCGGCTGGCCCGTCCCTACCTGGAGCGCCTCCACGATAACGACATCGAAACCACGCTGGAGCCGCTGTTTGTGTTCTTCCGCGACGGGCGCAAGAAGGGCGAGAGCTTTGGTGACTTCTGCGATCGCGTTGGGTTTGAGGCCCTGCGCCAGTTTGCGGCCACCTACAACTCTGAGCAGTACCAGCCCCGCCACACCAAGGAAGGACGGCACCGGCTGAGCGTTTCCCACGACCTGTTTATGACGCTACAGGCCACCGCCGATAAGGAGGGGCGGCCTATGGCTCAGGTGATGGCCGATGCCCTGGCGGTATACCTGCAACAGCCGGGCCGCTAGAGTCTAAAAAAGTCTGATAAAGAAGGGGGATGGATCGTTTGATCCATCCCCCTTCTTTAGGGTTAAAGCTAGAGGGGTCGGGTGCCTGGGGTTGTCAGCCAGTGTTGCTGATACATCCCAATAGGCACCCGACCCCTGGGTTGATTAACCTACAGGGCTGCTGCGATCGGGTAGGACCCACAGCAGCATGGGGCAAACAACCACCGTCATCACGGTGACAGCGGCAATGATTTCGAGTCCGGCAACAAGAGCAGTATCCATAGTTGGGTTCGCCTCCCAGGGCAGTAGTGGTTGAGGCGCGTTCCTTCGAGAGAAGTTCTCTACTTCCGTCCTGTCCAGTTTCGGTAGCGTTCTTGAGGGGTCGAACAGGATGAACGATATCTTTTCTGTGTTTACTATTACAGTTTAACGTATTTTTTCAAAGGCAACAACGTCTGTATACTTCTGCAATAGTTGGGGCTGAAACTGAAGCGCGATCGCCTCCGTTGGAAAGAGGTCAGAACGATCGCAAACCCATATCTATCGACGGTTCTACGGCTTTCTGGCCAGCGCGATCGAAAGTATCTGGGCCGAGTTTTTGCAGCTTATATTAAAGCTGCTCATGGTGAGATGAAAGCTACTTTTTGTAGTCTGCGATGCGCTTTTTTACTATTAGGAGGTGGCAAAGATAGCTAACCCCTTCTACCGAGCTTTTGCTCCTGGAGATCTACCATGACCCTGATTAAAGCCTGGACAACCCAAAAACTTACTCAGCTGGGTCTTTGGCTGGCGGGTGCTTTTGGTCTCGGCGTTAGTATTCCTCAAACCGCCGCCAACAGCGACACCTGGACCCCCAATACCCTGGCTAACTTTGGCTTAGAAATGAGCAAAGGGTTTGGTATCGGACTTTAGACTATCGCGCTGCAATTCAATCCTTCGACCAGACATGACATGGCCCCTGCTGTTTTAACCGACGGCAGGGCTTTTTTTGTCGTGGGCGTCCCAAGCCTGCAGATTCACGACTCTAACGGTTTGCCATTCCCGCCCTTCCGTGCAGATTGGAGCCAGGGTGGACATCTGGCGGCAACTCAAGCGGGTTTGGCTACGGGAGCCGTCTGTGTCGCGGCATTGGCTATAGAGTTGCCCAGGGTTTTGAGCACGTCCAGGAAGGCGTAAATGGCGGGGGTGTGCAGACCGTTGCCCAATACGGCGGCCCCAATCACTCGCACCAGGGGCTCGGGCAGATCAAACACCTGCACCCGCTCTGGAATGGGTTCGGCAGCCAGGCGGGGCAGAATGGTAGCCCCCAGCCCCTGGGCCACCAGATTGACGATGGTGGTGTCGGTCTCCACCTCTGAGACCACGTTGAGGCTGTAGCCGTGGGCCTGCACATGGTCGTAGACATCGCGCATCATGATGCGGTCGGCGGGGGGCATAATCAGCGGGTGCTGGGCGACCTCGGCCCAGGTGATCTGTGGCCCGGCGGCCTTAAAGTCGGGAGGGAACAGAGCCACGTAGGCGTTTTCGAGCACTTCCCAGGTGTCAAGGTCATCGGCGGCGGGCAGCAGGGTAAAGCCAATGTCGGCCCGGCCCTCGCGCAGGGCTTTTTCGACCTGGAGGTAATTGTCGTGCTCGCTGAGGTTGACGGCGATGTTGGGGTGGCGCTGCTTGAACTGGGCGATCGCAGCGGGCAGCAGGTGAATGGCAATGCTGCGAAAGGAGGCGATGCGCACCTGGCCCCCCCGCAGCCCTCGGGCTAGCTCGGCTTCTTTCGCGATCGCCTCGGCCTGCTGCAAGATAATGCGGGCATGGTTGACGATGCGATCGCCTACCGGGGTCAGCCGCGCTCCGTGTCGCCCCCGCGAAAACAGCACCACCCCCAAATGATCTTCCAGCGCCGAAATGCTGTGGCTCACCGCTGACTGCGACATGTCGAGGGTGAGGGCGGCCTCGCTAAAGGTTTCCTGCTCGGCTACGGCGACTAAGATTCGCAGCTGAGACAGTTTCATCTGATTTTGGTGGTTATCGCGCATTCTTGCCCAAAGCCTGCGACAGGTGCACTGTATACAGCTTCTACGAGCCTACAGCAGGTTGACGGCCAAAACCGCTCACGGACGACATCAGACAGCCAGTACCCCGTTTCGCCTGACTGATCTATTCCTCAACAACCGCTCAGATTTAGATCAGGGGATTCTCACCCAGGCCGCCCATGATATCGACATCAACCGATCGCCAACGGAGAGAATGCCATGAAACCCCTAGCCTTTGCCGCTCTATCAGTCGGTGCCACCGCGATCGCGCTGGGCACCAGCCTTGCCCCTTCGATCGCCCTGCTGCCCAATCTGCCACCTGCGATCGTCTCAGCCTCTTTGCTCGCCCAGGCACCGGGCCAGTTTGTCACCGTAGACCAGGACCACGCCACCACCGGCACCGCCCGCATTGTCAGCGCCAGCGGGCAGCAGTACCTGGAGTTTGATGCCGCCTTTGACACCGCGCGCGGCCCAGCCGTGGAGGTGATTCTCTACAAAGGCGCGGCGGTACCCGTGAATATCGCCGAGGGCGACTACGTAACTCTCGCCCCCCTGCAAAACTTCTCTGGGGCGCAGCGGTACCCAATTCCCGCTGGTGTCAACATCAGTGATTACCAGACCGTAGGCATTTGGTGTCGCCAGTTCAACGTCACCTTTGGCTATGCGCCGATTTAGTCAGTGGGTAGATAGATGCAGTTCGCGTCTATCTACCCACTGACGACCTAGATGTCTCTCGCTATAAAGATGTGGCGCCAGCGGTCATCGTTTTAGAGTGAAGCGTTGACATTGGATAGCTTTATGGCTTCTGAAACACGCACAACTGAAATTAATGAAAAATCTACCAACGACCTGTTTCAGCGCTACAACGCGCTGTCCGTAGATGACAAACTGGCCTTCCTCTACTACGTCTATGAGGCAATGGGTGATTCTATTACCCCAGCAGCGCCCGAAGCCGCCGATCCTGAGCTGGCTGAGCCGCTAGTCAAAGGGCTATTCGACCTTTCAGAAGACGAGCAGCTAGAGGCCATGCGCAGCGTGGTGCGAAAAGAGCACAGCGATACATCGGAGCGCTACGGCGGCCTCAGCGCCAACAACCAGCTGCTGGTGTGGTACGGCTGGGCTCAGGCCATGGGCAAACAAATCGTCGGCATGCCCAGCGACTACCAGGCCGAAGGCCCAGTGAATGAGCTTTTGTCGGCAGTCAAGAAGCTGGAGTTTCAGTCGCAGATTTCGCTGCTGCGCGAAGCGGCTACCCAAATGGGCTTTAGCAATGCCCCCGCCCCCCCGCCGCTGGCCGAAACGGGCACGACCGACAGCCTCTAATCTAGCGATCGCCACTGCGCGTAAGACACCAATTCTGGTCTTAGTTAAAAACTAGGGCCGCGCAACGGCTTACAGCCATCGCTTCAAGAATATTGGTCAGCTCTAAACCGTTCTGGCGATGGCCATAACCTAAACCCGGTTTCTGCCTTACGGATTAAGGAGCACGCTCTGATCCCTGGCCGAGAAACCGGGTTTTTGTATCGACGTTCTGTATCAATCGTCCATGCGCTGGCGCGGCACCCCCAACAATGAAAATATCTACAGCCGTTCCCTGAGCGGAGTCGAAGGGACGGCTATTTTTAAAGCAAATCCGAATCGCACAACCCCGATTTTCCAACAGGCTACTTGCGTAGGGGCAAACGGTGTTTGCCCAGCCCAACCGGGGGCAGTTAAGGCGGATTCAGTATTAGTCGAGATACCAGCCTATACGGTTCGTAGGTTCAAAGAGAAGGACCAGGTGCGCGATCGCATAGATTCCCACCGGCAACAGCCAGGGCAGGGCCGATCGTCCGCCCTTTGACCAGTAGCGCCACTGACACCACAGGGTCAGTCCTACCAGCCCCGCCCAGGGCAACCAGCTGAGTATCGTCAGGCTGAAAGACTGGTCTACCAGCCAGACCCAGGCGCGGTAGGGGCGATCGTCTGCACCAAACTGATAGGGATCGTCTGCAAAGGGGTGGGGAAAGCGGCCCAGTAGCTGACCTGCTCGGGCAGTCATGCCCCACAGGCTGACCAGCAGCAGCACCGGCAACGCCGCCAGCACTCAGTGAACGACCGTCAAAACCCGGCGAGCGGTGGCAGATTTGAGGGAGAGGTTCACAGCGGTGCTCACGCAGCGTCTTTGACTTCGGCCTCAAGCCCGGCAATGTAGGCCTCGATCGAATGGTCGCTGAAGCGACGGCTGAGCACCTGCCAGGTCCAGCGTGAGCCGATTTGAATAGCTTTATCGACGTGGGCGAACCCCTGCCAGGTGCGGGGAATGCGGGTAACAATATCCCAGCCGTAGACAAAGCGATAGCTCTTGGGAATGCGGCCGTTGTACGACTCGACCATAGCCTGGTTGCCGACGCGGGGTGCGCCAAAGGTGTAAACCTCAAAGCTGAGGTCGCGCTTTTTGCCCAGGTTGTACTGAATGTCCAGGGCGGCGATAGTGGCAAGTGCCCCGCCTAGGCTGTGGCCGGTGACGATGACCTGCTGTCCAACAAAATTATCCATAGCCTCTAGCAGATCTTTGCGCACGGCAAAGTAGGCCATCATAAACCCCTGGTGAAACTTCACTTCGGTATTGCCGTCGCTGTAGGGGTAAATTTGCTGGCGAAACTGGAAGTTGTTCATCCAGTCGACGGATTTGTCGGAGCCGCGAAAGACAATGTAGAGGCGATCGCTGTTGAGCTGATTTAGAATCGCCACCTGAGTGTCGGTAAATCCGTTGTCCTGGCTTTCGACAAACACCGGGTCAATATCGGGATAGGCCGAAAACCGCAAGCCGGTAAAATCGCGATAGATCTCCTGGCACAGGCGGACGCTTTTGAGGGCAAGGGCGTAATCTACCACTAATTTTTTCTCCTATCGTTGCAGAACCTAGGGTGCAGACACCGTCCACCAGGCCAGGGCGTAGGGCTGGGTGGGTTCGTTGTGTACCTGCTGCTGAGCAATAACTCTCAGTTTGTAGCGTCCGGTTGCCGGAATTTGATAAAAAATGTGTTCAACGCTGTCGACCTCGCTCACCGACGACCACACGCTATCAGAAATGTCGTCGCTATCGGCGGGCATAAGGTAGAGGTTGAGGTCGTTAAGACCCTGGTCGGTAAAGCTTTCACCGCGATCGAAGAGACCGTTCTGGTTGGCGTCAGCCAGGGCGACGACCCGCTCCCAAGCCAGGGTTGCCGACAAAAAACTCCCCCCCTGCAGGGGCGTCTCAAAGGCGTAGTCATGCACGGTGGTTGCCCCGGCGGCAGAATCAAGTTCGGTCATGTTCCAGCCAATGGCGGGCACGGCCTCGGCGGGGCCAAAGGCGCCGGGCAGAAGCTGCTGGTAGGCGCGGTAGGCGTTCAGATGGCCAGTACCCAGGTCTTTGTGAAGCGGAATTTTGGGGTCCTGGTAGGCATCAGACTCCAGCCAGGACTGCCCAGCGTTGTCGAGTAGGGTGCGGGTCATGCCCAGGCGCAGGCCATCGCCACTGTCTTTAATTTTGTCGGCTGAGTTGAGCAGCACCGCCTTCATGACCATGGGGTGGCGGCCCGTTAGCGGCCAGTTGGGTGCCCCGGATCGAAACTGGCGATCGACCAGCTGCTGCATGAGAGCGATGGTGCCCGCCACATGGGGCGAGGCAAAGCTGCTGCCGCTAGAGGTGGTGACCTGCCCGTCGGGGTCAATCAGCTCAATGCTGCTGCCGGGGGCCACAATGCTGATCGATCGCCGGGGGCCAACGTTGGTCTCTGGCATTGCCCCCTGCCGGGCGGTCAAAACGGGCTCGCTGCCCAAATTCGACGAGTCGATGCGGTTGAACTCGCCGTTGACCTGGCGCGAGTAGGCGACGTTGAGGCCGTTAAAGTTGTCGGTTGGAATGGGAATGCCGCCGCGCCCCTGGTTGCCGGCAATCACGTACAGCGCCTGATGCACCCGGGCCGACCAGTCAATGCACTGAGTCAGCAGGGCGTTGCCGTCGAGCACCGGGCTGGGGCGGGGGTCGCGGGTGAGGGGCTCGCCAAAGCTAAAGTTGATGGCGCGCACGTCGCCACCGTTCTCCAGGGCTACCGCTTGGGCGGCCAGACATTCTTCGGGCTGGGCGGTGGTGTCGCCCAGAGGCCCTACGGCTCCCGAGTACAAGAGCGCTTCGGGGGCAACCCCGGTGCGCTGCTTATCCTGGCTAATCATGACGCTGGCGACATTGGCGGCATGGCCATCGACGTACTCATTGGGGTTGGCGACCCCGTCAATCAGCAGCACCCGGCGGACGTTGACGGGCAGGTCTTCCGTCGCCACTTTGTCGATGCCGAACTGGCTGGGGCGACCGATTTCGACCTGGCCAATGGCAATTTTTTCGCCGGTCAGGTTGTAGGGCGGGGCATGCAGCCGCCGGGCGTCGATGCCCTGGGGGCCGACCGATTCGGTCAGAGCCAGCACCGGCAGAGCCAGGGGCACCAGTCCCCCCATTCCGGCGGCCCACAGCAGGGCTCTGGCGACGGGCTTTTGACGGGGGGGAGACCTGAACGTCTGATCTTTGCAGCTGTGCTCTGGCCCCTGCCACCCGCGCCGCTTAGCCATAATCGCAATCCTGTGTGAGTGAGATATCCCTTGGCAAACTCTATCGCAAAGGCCCTAGCCGCGGCATCAAATTTTTGGATCTCTCAACGTTGCGGTGACTCAGCACTGGGTGATTCAGCCCAGGGGTGAAAAATGGGACTCTGAAGGATCCGTTACCTGGGGGGCAATGACTCGCGCTTTGACCTGGGCGCGGGTGAGCAGTCGAGCCAGCCTGAGAGCCTGGTGGCGATAGAGGGGTACCGGCAGCAGGCCCGGCAGCTGGGCCATAAACTCGCGAGCGGCACCCAGACGGTAGCCAGAGACGCGGGCAATTTCGGCGGCACCGTCGAACAGGGCGTTGGCGGTGAGGGTTTTTTCGAGGTGAATGTGCCAGTCTTGGGGCGCCAGATGGCACTGCTCAATGCGGCGCAGGCCGCCGATGGTGGCCAGTACTACCAGGCGATCGCCCGGCTGCAGGCGCGCATCTTCAGAGGGCATAATCTTACCCGGCTGGCCTTGGTGCTGGTGCCACACGGGTACGACGCCATAGCCGTAGGCGACCTCCGACAGCAGCCTACCGGTCAGGGAGTCCCCGGTGTCAAGCTCGTACTGGGTGACCAACACCGTCTGGTCGTGGAGCCGAAACAGGCCAATTACGTGCTCACCAAAGGCCGCCCCGGCAAAGGCTTCTGCCGACAGCGCTGAGGAGCAGAGCACCTGGGCAAAGGGAAAAATCTGGGCGACGCGATCGGTAAACTGCTGGTCGTAGGTACGAATAATAGCGCGGCAGTGGGGGTTGAGCCGGTGGGCCAGCAGCCCCATCTCCAGGTTTTGAATTTCGTCTTCGCTGACGGCCACTACGCTCTTGGCGGTGGCCAGGTTGGCCTTGTCCAGGGCTGCGGTGACGTTGCCCGTCAGCAGCGGAATTTTGGGCAGAATGTCGGCATCGGGGGCCTGGGGCGCAATGCCGACCACGGGCTGCCCCAGTTCCTGTAGCATGGTGAGCACCTGGCGACCCACCCGGCCCAGCCAGATGACTACGACGTGGTCTTTCTCGGGTACGGGCGGACGGCGCTCCCGAAACTCAAACCGCAGGGTGAGCAGCTTTTCGGTGAGCAGGGCGTAGAGGACGCCCACGAAGGCAGCCCCAGCGACGGTGAGCAGCACCCCAAAAGCCTGCACCAGGCGGGGGTGGTTAAAGTCCTCCAGGGCTTCAAACACGTCGCCATACCCCCCAAACAAGGTAATGAAGGTGTACAGAAACGCCTGAAACATCGAGATGTCTTCAGCCGCATTGCCTTCAAACAGCAGGGTACCTGCCAGGCAGAGGGCCAGCACCGTCACGGCGCAGATAATGGCCACGCGCCGCAACTGCTGCTCGGCCCCGGTCTGCCAGAGACCCAGGAGGGATTGCTTTAGGGTGGGCCAATCGCGCAGGCGTGCGATCGCCTGACCAATGCCCTGCCAAACCCCCTGTCGCGCCGGGGTAGCCACATCGCTGTAGAGGGCACGCAGCTCGGCGTTGCAGTCGATGGTCACGACCTCATCGCCCGCCCGCAGCATCGTGTCGGGGAGCCAGGTGTAAAACAGCGTCGAGGGGCTTTCGGTCACCGCCGCCGGGTCAGGGTGGGCGGCGGTGTGGCACAGCACCCGGCGGCGGCTGTTGTCGAGTTCGTGAATTTGGCGGCGATCGCACCAGGGCTGCCCCGGCTCCAGCCGCTGCTTCACTACCTGAAAGCGATGGCCATCCAGGCTAAAGTAGCCAATTAGCGCTTCGCCAAAGGCCCCCAGTGCAAAGGCCGGGGCGGCGAGCTGGGTGGGCTCAAAGGCGACAAAGTTTTGCAACTGCTGCCCCATCAGCTCGTTCAGATTTTGCTTGTCAGAGCGCATCACCAGCCGCACCCTGGGGTTGAGCACCCGCGCCGTCAGCGCCGCCTCCAGGTTGACTCGTTCATCCTGGGTGACCAGCAGCACCGCCCGACAGTGGCGAATGCCCGCTCGCTCCAGCACCTCAGCCGAGCGACAGTCGCCAATCTCCAGGTGGTCGATCAGATCTCGCAGCTGGGGCACCTCCCACTGGTTTGGCAGGGCATCGTTTATGGCATGTACCGGCACCCCAAAGCTCTTCAGGTTAGCCACGCAGTTTTGGCCCAAACTGCCCAACCCACAGACCAAAAATCCATCATTTGGGGGCGGAGTGGATTGCTTTTCAGGTTGGGGGGCCGCAGTTACCATACCCATAAAATAGGGGATCATGCCCGAAGCGATCGCGCCGCGCCAAACCCTCAGCTCCAGCGATTCCGAAACGGATACCGCATCGAGTTGGTTCATGCTTCTGAGCTGCCGCAGGCTTTACGTCTCGCGAATTGCTTCCGATAGCGCCATTACACACTGGAGCCAGGGGCTATGGCAAGAGCGAGTCGAAGCAATTTGAAGCACCGCCTAAACCCCCAGCCGCTGTAGACGGTACAGGCTGGAATATAGCCCTTCCTTGGCCAGCAGCTCGTCGTGGCTGCCCTGCTCGACCAGTTCGCCGTGCTTGAGTACCAAAATGCGATCGACATTGCGAATAGTCGACAGGCGGTGGGCAATAATAATCGCCGTGCGCCCCTCCAGCAGCCGCTCCAGCGCCTCCTGAATCATGGCTTCGGTACCGACATCGAGGTTGGCGGTGGCCTCATCCAGCACTAGAATGCCCGGATCGCGAATGGCGGCGCGGGCAAAGGCCAACAGCTGCTTTTGGCCGCCTGAAAGGTTGGTGCCCCGCTCGCGCAGCTCGGTGTCGTAACCCTGGGGCAGCTGCTCGATCAGGTCGTGAATGTTGGTCTTTTGGGCCGCTTCTACCACCGCCTCCAGCGGATAGTCTTCGCCCAGGGTAATGTTGCTTTTGACATCGCCCGCAAACAAAAACCCGTCCTGTAAAATAACCGCCATCCGTCGCCGCAGTTCCGCCTGGGGCAGGTCGCGAATGTCTACTCCATCTAGCAATATCGCCCCCTGGTTGATGTCGTAGAGGCGGCACAGCAGGCGAATGATCGAGCTTTTGCCCGCCCCCGTTGGCCCCACCAGCGCAACTTTCTCACCGGGGCGAATGGTGAAGGTGAGGTCTTTGAGGACGTGCTCGTC
>PYER01000434.1 GCA_003017855.1 filamentous cyanobacterium CCT1 | reverse complement strand
CCCGCATTCGCGCAGGCTATGCTCCCCACAACATGGCCGTCATTCGGCATATGGCCCTCAACCTGCTCTCACGAGAATCCTCAGCCAAGGTTGGCAAGAAGGCGAAACGCCTTAAAGCTGGCTGGGATAACACTTATCTCACCAAAGTCCTCGCTGGGGCTGGGTGAGTATGCGTTTGCCCTGAGGCAAAGGCCGCGGTGATTGACATGCATCCCACCCGATAGGGCTGAGCCCAGGTTAGGGCATAGGCCTGCACCTGATCGGGGGTCTGGGCCTGCACCGCTGCGTAAATCTCTGCAAAGGCCTCTACCGAAAGCGTTGTGTGGCCAGGGTCAAACTCAACCCAGATCAAATTTTCGGGCGGAATGTTTCGCTGCCGCCGATAGTACTCGGCAATTTGCCCACTGAGGCGATTGCGCCGGTTGACAATCACGCCCAATCTGGCCGCTGTCAGCTGATTAGGATCCTCCTGCCTGGGTATGGCTGTCGCGAACGGATTGCCCGACCGCAACGGATAGCAGGCGGTCGTCCCCAAAATAGCTAATCCCGCCAGACCAGTAGCCAGATATTGAAGCAGCGGCATAGCGATTTAGGCAAAAAACAGCCGCCAACAGGGCGATAACCCTCTTTTCGCGGCGCCAGGCCAAAACCAGGACAAAACTGAGGACCGGAATGGGTAACGGACTGCTGCGGTTTGCGATCGCGACCCTACCCAAGTCTTCAGCCCAAGCACTGAATTAACTCTGCACAGACTAAAAAACCGGGATTATTGTCGCCTCTAGCGGGCCTTTCTGGCCACTCTTTTGGGCGATTTCAAATTATTAAAAATTCTCTGGAGCGGAAAAATAAAGGAGTAGCTAATCCTTGACTTCTGACGGCAGCAAAGAGCCATTAATTTTTTCTTCAGAGTTATTAATTTGTGAAAATTTCGCTTACCAAGGATGGCCGTGATTCTGTAGTTTGTTACTTAACCTGTCTTGGCTCTAAGAATATCAAGCCTTTCTGGAGCGTTTTTCCAAAGCGTTTTCAGGCGGGTTTGGTCCCTGCGAGCTTAGCTGTTAAACGCTAAACCCTTTGATCCCAGGCTTTATCTTTGGCCTTCCAGCGAAAAAGCACTGGGGTTTCAGGCCAGTTCATCATGCTTAAACGGCCTATTTAAGCTTTCTATAGACTCAGGTTATATCCGTCTATTCAGTAGGAAGCGCCTTTATCCGCTCTGTATTTTCGAGTAGAAGAGAGGAGAGTCCCATGACCATAAGTCCCCCTGAACCGGGACAAAAAGTCAGGGTCGTGGTTGATAAAGACCCGGTGCCAGTCTCATTTGAGCGATGGGGCAAGCCGGGTCACTTCGACCGCACGTTGGCCAAAGGGCCCAAAACCACCACCTGGATTTGGAACCTTCACGCCGACGCCCACGACTTTGACAGTCACACCAGTGACCTAGAAGATATTTCCCGAAAAATCTTCAGTGCTCACTTTGGTCACTTAGCCGTCATCTTTATTTGGCTCAGTGGCATGTATTTCCACGGGGCTAAGTTTTCGAACTACGAAGCTTGGCTCACCAACCCCACAGGCATCAAGCCCAGCGCTCAGGTGGTCTGGCCGATCTTCGGTCAAGAGATCCTGAATGCCGACGTGGGCGGTGGCTTCCACGGTATTCAGATCACTTCTGGATTATTCCAGTGGTGGCGGGCTAACGGCATTACCAACAGCTTCCAGCTTTACTGCACCGCCATTGGGGCGCTGGTGATGGCTGGTTTAATGCTGTTTGCGGGCTGGTTCCACTACCACAAGCGGGCTCCCAAGCTGGAGTGGTTCCAAAACGTGGAATCGATGATGAACCACCACCTGGCCGGCTTGCTCGGTCTGGGTTGCCTGGGCTATGCAGGGCAGCAAATCCATGTATCGCTGCCCATCAACGCCTGCATGGATGCGATCGATGCCGGTCGTCCCCTAACCATTGGCGGTCGAGTGATCGATTCGATAGGGGCCATACCGTTGCCCCACGAGTGGATCCTCAATAAGGCCTTGATGGCTGAAATGTACCCCAGCTTTGCGGAGGGACTGAAGCCCTTCTTCACCCTAAACTGGAACGTATACGCTGACTTCTTGACCTTCAAGGGTGGTTTGAACCCCGTGACCGGTGGCCTGTGGCTGTCTGACACGGCGCACCACCACCTGGCACTAGCCGTGCTCTTCATCGTTGCGGGCCACATGTACCGCACCAACTGGGGCATTGGCCACAGCATGAAGGAGATTCTGGACAACCACCAGGGCGACCCGCTGCTGTTTGGCGGTCGGGGTCACCAGGGCCTGTTCGAAGACCTGACCACCTCCTGGCACGCCCAGCTGGCGGTCAACCTGGCCATCCTCGGCTCCATTACGATCATCGTGGCGCACCACATGTACGCCATGCCGCCCTATCCGTACATCGCGACGGACTACGCCACTCAGCTATCGCTGTTTACCCACCACATGTGGATTGGCGGCTTCCTGATTGTGGGGGCTGGTGCCCACGCCGCCATCTTTATGGTGCGTGACTACGACCCGGCGGTGAACCGCAACAACGCTTTGGATCGGATGCTGCGATCGCGCGATGCGATCATCTCGCACCTCAACTGGGTGTGTATTTTCCTCGGCTTCCACAGCTTTGGTCTATACATCCACAACGACACCATGCGCGCTCTGGGCCGTCCCCAGGACATGTTCTCGGATACGGCGATTCAGCTGCAGCCAATCTTTGCCCAGTGGGTGCAAGGGTTCCATGCTGCGGCCGCTGGCAATACCGCGCCCAATGCACTGGCTAGCGTTAGCCCTGTGTTTGGGGGAACCGGAGTTGCCGTCGCAGGCAAAGTGGCGATGATGCCTATGGCCCTCGGTACCGCCGACTTCATGGTGCACCACATCCATGCCTTCACCATCCACGTGACGGTGCTGATTCTGCTCAAGGGCGTACTGTTTGCCCGTAGCTCCAGACTGATTCCCGACAAAGGCGAACTGGGCTTCCGGTTCCCCTGCGACGGACCCGGTCGGGGCGGCACCTGCCAAGTCTCGGGTTGGGACCACGTGTTCCTCGGCCTGTTCTGGATGTACAACTCGATCTCGATTGTGATTTTCCACTTCAGCTG
>PYER01000105.1 GCA_003017855.1 filamentous cyanobacterium CCT1 | reverse complement strand
AGCGGGGGGTGCCCGCCTGGTAACGCTCTTCCCAGGCGGTGGAACTCAGGGGCGATGGGGATTGTGCGGTCATGGGTAGCTCCGGTGTATGCTCGGTGGCGTACAAGATTTTCTCAAGGTAGCGCGTATGCGGCGACGGCAGCTATTGGGCGGGCTGGGGATGGCATCGGCAGGAATGGCGTTGAGACAGCGATCGGTCCAGGCCCAGGGGCAAGCTACCCTGCTGCCGCCGCGTCTGCGGGAGGGCGATGTGGTGGGGATCGTTAGCCCGGCGGGGGCGACCTTTGAGCGCGATCGCCTCGATCTGGTGATTGACGCGGTTAAGGCCCTGGGCTTTGTGCCCCGCGTAGCGCCCCACGCCCTGGCCCGCTACGGCTACCTGGCGGGCACCGATGCCGAACGCGCCGCCGACGTTAACGCCATGTTTGCCGACCCGGCGATCAAAGCACTGCTGCCGGTGCGCGGTGACTGGGGCAGCGCCCGCATTCTGCCCTACCTCGACTACGCTACCATTCGCGCCAACCCCAAGGTGGTGATTGGGTTTAGCGATATCTCGGCCCTACTGCTGGGTCTCTATGCCCAAACGGGGCTGGTCACCTTCCACGGTCCCCACGGCCTCACCGCCTGGCGAGCCGACCAGGTGGAGCCGCTGCGCCAAATTCTGATGGAAGGCGCAACGCTGACCTACAGCAACCCGCTGCTGGGGGCCGATCAAGACCGCCTGATGCGCGATCAGGGCCGCATTCAGACCATCACCGCTGGCCGGGCTACCGGACCGCTGATCGGCGGCAATCTGTCGGTGATTTCTGGCATTGTGGGGTCGCCCTACTTCCCCGATACCACCGGGGCGATTTTGTTTTTAGAAGACGTGGGCGAGCCGCCCTACCGCATCGATCGCATGCTGACTCAGCTCAAGCTGGCCGGGGTGCTCGACGGACTGGCCGGGTTTGTGTTTGGCCAGTGTACCGCCTGCGGCCCCGGCTCCGGCTATGGCTCGCTCACCCTCGAAGACATTCTGCGCGATCACATTCAGCCCCTCGGCGTCCCCGCCTGCGCCGGAGCCTGGATTGGCCATGTAGAGCCGCTGTGGACACTGCCCCTCGGCGGCCCAGTCACCATGGATGCGACCACCGGCACCCTGCAAATGCAGACCCCAGCAGTAGTCTAGATCACCGTCCCTCGTTCCAATGCTCTGCAGTGGAATGCTCATCGGAGACTCTGTCTCCTAAAAAGAGTGGTGGAGCCGCAAAACCAGGATGCCCAAGCGGGGCTAGGGCACCAGAGTGGGGCTGTTATCTAGATACTGTAACCGCTGCTCTAGGCCAGAGCTAATACCAAATCCGAATCACAAACCCCCGGTTCTCAAAAGGCCAACCTGTAGGGGCGAATGGCATTCGCCCAGAGGTATTGGGGGTATCCAAGCAGGATTTAGTATAAGAGGGGCAAGTACCGTAAGGGTGGGCACTGCCCACCGGCACAGACTAAAGTATTCGGATAGGTTTTAAGAGGTCGGCGGCGGCGTAAGCTGCACCAGGTCGGCGGGGGCAAACTGGCCCGTTTCAATCTGGGTTGTCTGCCAACCGGGGGGCACGGTGTCGAGCAAGGCAGGCGATGGCTTGAGCAAAAACAGGGTAGTCTGGGGCTGGGCCTCAAGCACGGCCTGGAGGCTGGCTGGTGCGGGCATTTCTGAGGTTGGCAGCAGCCACAGCGCCGTATCGGGCTGGAGATAGTGGCTCAGCGACAGGGCTTCTCCCGTGGCGATGCCGCTGGCTCCCAGCAGCACCGTCGGGTTCGGTACCTGGTTAAGGTAGTTGGCGACGTGAATATTGGAGTAGCCCACGGTTTTGTTCCACCAGGTGAGGGCGCGGTTGTTCGCCACGCCAGAGGCAATGCCCACGGTCAGCAGCAGGGCCAACAGCCCTGCCCCCAGGGCTTTAGAGCGTTTTTGGGGTGCTATGAGCCAGTGGATCAGCAGGGGCGCGATCGCCAGCGGCAGCAGCACCAGCGACGGAAAAAAGTACCGCGTGGTGCCCGAGAACTGGCTGCCCCGCGCTATGTCGCCGCCGATCAGCACCAGGGGCGGCACCAGCAGGCCACAACTCAAAAACAGAGCCACCGATCGCGGCTGGGTCCGCCAAATATACCCCAGCCCCAACCCCACTACTAGCAGCACTAGCGCTGGACCAAACAGCGTAAACGGGTGGCTCAGGGGAGCATTAAAATCGACCACCATAGAACTGTAGTGCAGCCCCCAGAACTGGGCCAAATACTCCAGCGGCTTGGGTTCGTTGGCCCAGGCCGTTACGGTTTGCAGCCGCGCCCACTGCCGCACGATCACCCACAGCCACGGGGCAAAGAGCCCCAGACCCAGCCCGTTAGCGAGCATAAAGGCCGCCCAGGTTTTTAGAGAAATTGGCTTCCGATCGGACTTGAGCCAGGCCATAGGGCTGAGGTGGCGAAGAGCAACATAGGCGACATGGCTCAAGCCCAGCAGCACCGTCATCAGCGATCCGTACCAGGCCAACCCCAGGGCCAGCCCGTAGGCAATCCAGGCTGACGCTGTGCGCCGCTCCATTGCCCGCATCAGGGTGCCGTGAGCCAGCAGCAGCCCCACCGCCCACAGGGTATATTCCCGCGCCTCCTGGCTATAGATCAGCTGCAGGGGCGCCACCGCCAGCAGGGCCACCGCCACCCAGGCGATCGCAGGCTGAGCCGGAAACAACAGCCGCCCTAGCCAGTACATAACGGCCAATGCGATCGCTCCAAATACCGCTGCGATCGCCCGATAACCCCAGATCGAAGCCCCAAACAGCCGACCCCAGCCGTGGGCCAGCAGGTAGTACAGCGGCGGGTGCTCGGGGTTGTTGGCCAGGGCAATCCAGCTGTCGGCCAGCGATGGCGATGGCGGCATCTGCTGGTAGCGCAGCAGATCGGCGGCGGTCAGATCGGGGCGATCGGACACGGCTTCTTCTACAGCGGGGCCGATGTACCCAGCCACTCGCAGGCTGGTATAAGCCTCATCGTGCCAGTAAACCTTGCGATCTAAGTTGGCAAAGCGCAGCACCAAACCTATAGTCACCGCCGCGATCGCAACCCACTTAACCCAAACCCAGCCCTTTGCCAAACCCCGTTCTCCTCGCTATCAGACCTTGTCGAGCTGACAGGTTACCGGTGACCATAGCCCCCGGTTAACCTGTCAGCACATCGGACCTGACAATATTAGATGGGTTAGGTATCTAGAACTGGTAGCCTACGTCGCCAAAGTTGGTGATTAGAGCCACATTGGCGTGCTCTAGGCTCGTGACCAGCCACGGCACCTCCTTACAGGTGCGGCGCTCGTGGAGGTTAAACAGCACCGAAAAGCATCGCTCTAGCCAGGGTTTAGCCGCCGAGCAAAACAGCACCAGCCGCAGCAGCAGCCCCATGGTCAGGGTGTGGCCCACATCGTTGACCAGGTGGCGAAAGTTGCGAAACACCGGGCGATGGGGGCTATCGACCACCAAAAAGTTGAGCAGACGGCGACAGGTCTCCACCAGAATAAAGCTGTTCAGGGGCTGGGCGTCGAACTCGGCCAGGGTTTCGCGCAGGTACTGGCGCAGGTTGCGGGTAAAGTGGTTGCCGCTGTACTTCGGTTCCGCCGCCGCAATAGGGCTGATTAAGTAGTCGACAAACTCATCTTTAAAGTCGCGGAACGAGCGCACGGTTTTGCTGTAGGTGGCAAACCAGCGGGCCTGGTCGCGGTGGGTGCGCCCGTCAATTTTGCCGGTGTAGAAATTCAAGGCCTGCTCCAGCCCGGCGGCGTCGAGCAGCGTCGGGTTGGTCACCTGCCCAGAGCGGCCCGAGCCCTGCTGCTGGGCGTGGTAACGGGCCAGGCGAATGCCCAGGTCGGTTTCGGCCCGACGGCGCAGGTCGTTGATGTTTTGCTTTTGCTCCTGACCGCTGTCTTTGGTGAGCAGGCTGTTGTCGTACAGAAAGGGATAGTGGCGAATCCGGTAGGCCAGAGGCTGCTCCTCAATTGTGGCGGCTAGGGGCACCTCGGCCTCGCGCTCTGGGGCCATAATTTGCTGCAGCCGCACCAGCGAGGCGTACTGCTCGGTCTCGGGAAACGCCTTGACCAGGTTGTAGACCTTTTGAGCCCTGGGGTTAGCACCATTAGCGGGGGGCAATTCCTCAAACAGCCGCACCAACTCTGGAATCGCCCAGTGATCGCGGGGCTGGGTGTACCAGAGGTTGATCAGGGTGTAGCAGCAGCGGTTGAGGACGTACTTGAACTCGCGATCGGCGGTGTCTTGCTCCGACAGGCTGAGCAGGGCGTTGGCCACCGAGCTGTCTGGATAGCTGGCCACATCGAGAAACAGACGGCGGAAGCGATCGATCAGCTCGTGGGGAGCCTCCTGTTTGCGCCAGTACTGCCAGTGCTGGTAGAGCAAGTCTTCTAAACTAGCCGGAGGGCGACTGGAATAGTTTGACCACGAATCTAAGGAATCCCAGGGACTCATGCTGCTGACCTGATTGTGAGGGCGGTAGACGTAGCGGCAACCCAGTGATGGGGCCAACTATGGCCGTAGATTTTACATCTGTTCTGGAGATGACGAAACAAGATACGGCGAAACAGGGCGGACCAGACGACTCAGGATTTAGCTGTCTCTCAACACGCTTAAAGTAGCAGGTAGTAAATTTTACTGATGTTCATCCCAAACTACGGCCATAGTTTCGTCAATAATACCCAGGTCAGGCACCATTTTCTCCGCTAAGTAGGATGCATTTCTTAAAGATTTCTTGAGGATTTGCCCAATTCCATGTTTCGCTGTGATCCTAGAGCGCCTCAATCTGCCTCACTACGGTTTGGGCCGAGTAGCTCACCCCGGCTGTGCCTTCACCAGGGTGGGTGCAGTCGCCCACCAGCCACAGGCCGTCTACCGGAGTGCGGTTGGCGAAGCCGAAGGGGCCAAAGGTGCTCACCCGCATACCCAGGCCACCCACCGTGCCCTGGTCGCGGGCGGTGAAGCGGGCAAAGGTGCGGGGGGTAGCGGCCTCAGCGTGGATGATGTGGTCATCCCGTAGGTCAAAATAGCTAGACAGCCGCTGGATGGCACCGTCGGTGTAGGCCTGCTTCATGGCCTCGTAGTCGCTGCGCCACCAGGCAGCAACGTCGGTAAACGACGACGCGACGATGGTAGCCCGCCCCTCGGGAGCGCGGCCGTCACCGGGGCGACTGACGGAGACAAACAGCGTATTGTTCTCAGCGATCGGGCCGTCGTAGTTGTAGAAAAATTGCAGGTGGGGTGGGCAGTCTGCCGGAATGGCGGCGTCATCGACCCCCAGGTACAGCACAAAGGCACCGCTACCCGCAGGTAGAGACTCAACCCGGCGTCGGTATCTGGGGGGAGCGCAGTCGCCCAGCAGCTGAACCAGATTCTGCACGGTGACATTGGCGACGACATGGTCGGCCGGTTCTACCCAGGTGCGCCCGGTCTTTTGATCGGCTACCCTGACCCCTGTCACCCGGCCCCGGTCGGTCTGTACCTGCTGCACCTGGTGGTTGAGCTGCAGCAGACCGCCGTCGCGCACTAGCGCCTTTTCGAGACTGTCGCTGAGCACCTGCATGCTGCCGTGAAGGTGCCACAATCCCTGGGGCGCCTGGGACATGCTCAGGGCGGTGGCGGCGTAGAGCACGGCGGTTTCGTCAGCGCTGACCTGGGAGTAGAGCTTGAGCTGAAGGTCGAGAAAGGTCTTGAGACGGCGATCGTCCCCCAGCCCCAGCTGCCGCAGCACCTGGCCCACGGTGGCAAAGGTGTAGGGCACCGTCACCAGGGTGTCGGGGCGCAGGGCCTGAACGAGCTGCCACAGATCCCACGGACTGCGGGGGGGCAGCACCGGCTGCCGAGCTTGAAACCGCCAGCTGGGCTGAAACAACCGCTGCATGAGCTGCCAAAACGGCTCGCTGCCCGGAAACTGCCGCTGCCGCTCAGCCCGCCAGGCTTCCGGGTCGCGCCATACCCGAATCGGTTCGGTTTCCCCCGGCAGAAATACCGCGCAGGCCGGATCACAGGGCGTCGCCTTGGGCAGGGGCAGATCGAGCTCGGTAAAGATCTGATGGTGAATGCCCCCGGGCTCGAGCCCTGCCACCTGGGTTGCCCCCACGTCAAAGGTAAAGCCCCGCCGCCTGAAGGTTGAGGCGCAGCCGCCGGCCACCAGGGCCTGGTCAAACACTCGCACGGCATAGCCCCGACGGGCCAGCAGCGCCGCTGCCGTCAGCCCACCAATGCCAGCTCCCACCACCACCACCCGGCGGCCAGACAACCCCGAGGCACGACCCATAGCGTTACATTTCTTTACGACACTCTCAGTCTAGCCCAGGCTGAGGGTGGGGATCGGTCGGGGGTTCGCTAATACCTTGACTAGTCGTACTCTCGGTTGCCGGCAGCAAACTGCAGCACCATGGGCAGGCCGCCATCCTGGTGATACTTGTCGGCCCAGGCGCGCAGCATTTCGTCGAGTTCTGCTAACGCTGCCTGACGCTGCTGCGGAGCCACATCAAAGACCTCAACCCCGCGCAGCACGCCGGGTTCTTCGCGCACCCAGGCCTGCAGCAGGCCAAAGTAGCGGGCAACGTCGTCGATCATGGCGAACACCCGCTCCTGCTCTCCTTTGGGGGAGTACGATTCGCTGGCCAGGGCATATAGCGGAATATCTACCAGGGGCGAATCAATTTGAATGACGGTGCCCGAGTGCAGCAGCCGAAACTTGATGTGGGACAGCAGAGCGTCACTGAAGGGCATGCGCTGTCCCTTGGGCAGTTCCTCCTGCGACATCTGGTGGAGCAGTTCCATCAGCTCGGTAAACTCAACCTGATCGAGAATGCGGGCCTGGGGGGCGCTGGAGGGCAGGCTTTCCTCAATGCTTTTGCGCTCGCCGGGGGTCAACCCCTGCACGCGCACCCGCGCCTCGGTGCCGCTACAGGGAAAGTGCTCCTGCCATAAGAACGGCAGGGCAATCAGGTAGTAGGGTTCCTTTGAGTTGAGCACCTTCAGGCTTTGGCCCTCCGCCAGGGCAACCTGAATCTCCTGCACGATGGCTTTGACCCGTTTGGGTTCGACGTGGTACAAAAAGCCGGTTTTGCGAATATTGTTGCCCTGCTCGATGAAGGTGCTGTAGATGGCAAGCTTGGCAGCGGTGGTGGCGGCGTCTAAAAAAGCCCCGTAGCGATGGCCTCCCATTTTCATGGTGCTGAGGGCCAGGTTGAGCAAAATCCAGTCTGCCGGGCTGTTGTCTACGGCTCGCAGCAGATCTTGTTTTAAGTCGGGCGGAACTTGAGACTGATAGGTCACAGGATGGCGATTACTCAGACTAGGTAAATTACAGAATTGTTAGCCTCAGTAATTTACAGGGAAGAACAGGGAAAGGCCGCGATCGCAGCTTAAGCAGAAAGAGACAGATTTGGCCTGACCAAAACCGTCTGAGGTCCTGGCTGATATGGCCCATTCAAGCATGAGCCAAAAACGACAGCAACAGCACTCGAGACCCGAAGCCCAGCGGCGGTCGGGCAGCCAGATCGCTCCTCAAATCGCAGCCTGCAGGCAGGGCAAACCATGCTCTTAACATAGCCTACGCTCAGACCTGCAGCAGCTTTTTCTGCAGAGGGGACACTTCAGCTTCAAAGTATAGATTTAGTTGTCGAAAATGCTTCACATTCTGGCCTAAATAAGGGCGGGCGCTCAGGATTGTGATTTGAACTGGCGATCGCTAGCTAACTCAGGGATGCGGCGGTCAGATAGCGCTTGGCGTCCCCCAAGGTCTATGGAGCAAAAAATACCCAGAAGCAGGATCTGTACCCGCCAGCTCAAGCCATAGCCAGTCTGGTGAGGACATTTTCCCTAGCAAACGTTTGAACGCTCAAACGTTGCTCAGGTTTCTGAATGTCTCAACCCGATTGACTATGGCTATAAAGCCCAGCCGCCGCCAGGTTATGAGCCAGGCTCGGCGGAGGGCGCAGGCTCGACTGGCTCCGCCGGGGGAGTGGCCGGGTCAGCCGGAGCTTCGGGGTCGGTGGGGGACACAGGCTCGACCGGCTGGGCCGCGCCGCAGTAGCCATTGACCTCGTTGATCAGCTGCGATTCGGTCTGAGAGAGCGTTTCGATCGAGGCCACGGCGGTCATGGTCTGCTGCTGAGACTCTTCGATTTTGGCCGGTAGCTCGGCCTCTGACTCCACCTGCACCACCAGATCCATCGCCTCACGAGCATCGGTCAGGGCAGTGCTAAACCCCTGCACGACGCCAACGTACTCATCCCTGAACTGGCTGAGGTCTTCGTCGCGGAGGGTGGTAGATTGCAGATCGCCGACCAGTCCGTCGAGGTTGGTGACCACTTTATCGACGGCGGTGGTGTACTGGCTGGCGGCGAGCTTGATGTCGTCTAAGTTTTTGACCTGGGCCGCGCTCTCGCTAAAGGTCTGAATTTCGGCCTCAAACTCCTGCATAAAGCCCTGGGTTTGGTTGACCACCTCGGCCAGCTGGTTGCACTGGGCTACTTTAGACGAACCGCAGCCCAGCAGCAGCAGAGGCAGCAAAAGCCCTACCCCACGCACGCCCCGCCGCCCTATGCTTCTACCTGTGCTTGCTACCTTTGTCATCGCTGCCGCCATCGTTTATTGCTACGGCTTCAAGTTTTACCCTGTCTTGGTTAGGTTTACAACCTAATTTATTGAGTTTTGACGGTGTCGGAGAGACCGTCGATCGCAGGTCGAAATTGAGGCCTCTTGGGTCATTCGGCAGGGGGCGATCGCGCCCTGTACCCCAGGCGTTCGACCAGACGGCGCCGCGCCGATGGGATTGCCCCGGTTCACCCAGTCCCGCTCCTTGTAGTACGCAAAGACGGGAAAACTGCTGATAGGATCGTGAAGATAAAGGGTATTGCTGAATACCAGGGCAGACGGCGGCTGAACCACTTTAGGTGGAGCGATCCCCGCTCCAGGCTCTGGTGTTGGGCGCGGTGTTGCACCGCCCGAGCGCTTTTCCGTATTGGGGAAGGGCTTCTGCGATATCTTGAATGAGCCACGTTATTTGCTGCTTAACCCCTACCGGATGCGATCGCGACATGCTCAGCCCAGATGATTTTTTAGTGGCCACCCAGTGGGCTGGCCTTGGCACCCTGGCCCTGGCCCTGCTGGCCGGGCTGGCTTTTGTTTTCAAGTGGGGCATTCGGTTTCGCCTGGTCGGTGCCGCCGGGTTCGCCGCAGTGCTCACGGTGGGACTGCTGGGCCTGAGCTTTGAGCCCTTTACCCGCACTGCGGTGCCGGGGGCTATTCCCTACACCACCGTTTACGACTCCGGGGCCAGTCAGGTCGTGATTGCGGTGCCCAATACCATCAGCTCCGAAACGCTGGATGCCACGCTGCGCCAGGCTGCCAGCAATCTGTTTAAACCCTACCGCCTGGGTCTGCCGGGGCAGGTCGCCACTATTCGGGCTCGCGCGATCGCCCACGAGCCCGGCGGTGTCTCTAAACTGGTCTATCTGGGGCAAATTCAACCCAACCCCAAAGGTGCTGAGGAGGCGTTTCAGGTTCAGACCAACCGCGCTGACTAGGGCCCTGACCGGTCTACCCTAGCTAATTCCCCCGCCTTCGCCAGGCCTAATTCCCACCACCTACATTACCTATCCACCTACTTACCTCACACCGTTTTCATTGCCCATGCCCACCCTCTCTCCCCTCCCTGTCCTCGCGATCGCCCCGGCTCAAGTGGTCCGCGGCGACAGCATTTTAGCTGACCAGGGGGCTGCGCTTGCCCGCCTGGGCAAGCGCCCCCTGATTGTGGGCGGCCGCCACAGCCTGACGCTGGCCGCACCGTTGATTGGCGCTCTGGAGCAGGAGGGCTTGATCCCTCAAACCGCCGCCTACGGCCATGACTGTAGCGAAGGCGCACTGGAGCGGCTGCGGGCGATCGCCGCCGAACACCAGACCGATGTGGTAATCGGCATCGGTGGCGGCAAGGCGCTCGATACAGCCAAGCTGCTGGCCCACCAGATCCACCAGCCGGTGGTAACGGTGCCCACCTCGGCCGCCACCTGCGCTGCCTGGACGGCCCTGTCTAACGTCTACTCCGATCAGGGGGCCTTTCGCTACGACGTGGCCCTGCCCACTTGCCCCAGTTTGTTGATTCTCGACTACGCCCTGATTCGCACCGCCCCTCGCCGCACCCTGGTGGCCGGCATTGGCGACGGCCTGGCCAAGTGGTACGAGGCGGCGGTCAGCAGCGGGGCCAGTCAGCAAACCCTGATTGTGGCCGCGGTGCAGCAGGCTCGGGTGCTGCGCGACATTCTGCTGCAAAAGACCCCTGCGGCCCTGCGCCAGTGGGGTGGCCCCGAGTGGCAGGAGGTGGTCGATGCCACGGTGCTGCTGGCCGGGGTGGTCGGCGGTGTCGGCGGAGCGCAGTGCCGCACGGTGGCAGCCCACGCGGTGCACAACGGCCTCACCCAGCTGCCCGCCAGCCACGGCATTCTCCACGGCGAAAAGGTGGCCTACGGCATTTTGGTGCAGCTGCGGCTCGAAGAAATGGGCGGCAACACCTCCCTGGCCCGCGCCGCCCGGCAGCAGCTCCTGTCCTTTTACCGGGCGGCCGGGCTGCCCCAAACCCTCCACGACCTCGGCCTAGGCGACATTACCCTGACCCAGCTGCAGCAGGCGGCTGAGTTTGCCTGCCGTGAGGGCTCTGACATTCACCACCTGCCCTTTACCGTGACTCCAGAGGCGGTGATGGCGGCGATGGTGTCGCCCCTGTGCCCGGAACTGCGCGAAAAGTCGCGTCCATCGGCCCCCCTTCATCCTTCTAGCGTTGCCCCGGAGGTGCAGCCATGACCCTCGACTGGATGCCTACGGCCCACCGCCTCAGCGCCCTGCCGCCCTACGTTTTTGCCCGCCTCGATGAGCTTAAGGCCCGCGCTCGCGAGCAGGGCCTCGACCTGATTGACCTGGGCATGGGCAACCCCGACGGCCCCACCCCCACCCCGGTGGTAGAGGCGGCTCGCGCGGCGATCGGCGACGCTGCCACGCACGGCTACCCGCCTTTTGAGGGCACCGCCAGCTTTCGCACTGCCATCACTGACTGGTACGGGCGCCGCTATGGCGTCGCCCTCGACCCCACCGCCGAAGCCCTGCCCCTGCTGGGCAGCAAAGAGGGCATCACCCACCTGGCGATGGCCTTTATCAACCCTGGCGACCTGGTGCTGGTGCCCACCCCGGCCTACCCAGCCCACTTTCGCGGTCCAGCGATCGCCGGAGCCGAAATCTACAACCTGCACCTCACTGCCGCCAATAACTGGCTGATCGACTTTGACGCCATTCCGGTGGAGGTAGCCCAGCGGGCCAAGGCGCTGTTCTTTAACTACCCCAACAACCCCACCGCCGCCACCGCGCCCCGATCATTTTTCGAGCGGGCTGTGGAGTTTGCCCACCAGCACCAGATCCTGCTGGTGCACGACCTCTGCTACGCCGAGCTAGCCTTCGACGGCTACCAACCTACCAGCCTGCTGGAAATTCCCGGCGGCAAGGAGGTCGGGGTAGAATTTCACACGCTGTCAAAGACCTACAACATGGCAGGCTGGCGCGTGGGCTTTGTGGTTGGCAACTCCCACATCATTCAGGGGCTGCGCACCCTGAAGACCAACCTTGACTACGGTATTTTTGCGGCCCTACAGCGGGCGGCGGAAACGGCTCTATCCCTGCCTGACCACTACCTCGAAGAGGTGCAGCAGCGCTACTCCAGCCGCCGCGACTTTTTGATCGACGAGTTTGCCTCCCTGGGCTGGACGGTGGAGAAACCCCAGGCCACCATGTACCTGTGGGTGCCCTGCCCCCCCGATATGACCTCTACCGACTTTGCCCTGACGGTTTTACAGGAAACGGGTGTGGTCGTCACCCCTGGCAACGCCTTTGGCCCCGGCGGCGAAGGCTACATTCGGGTCAGCCTGATTGCCGAGCGCGATCGCCTGGCGGTAGCAATGGATCGTATTCGTCAGGCCGGTTTTCGCTTTGCCCCAGCGGCGGCGGCGGCAATCTAGGGTTAAAGCCGGGGCGATCGCCCCGGCGCTGGCCCACTTTGGATTCTGACCCCAGGCTGTATAGTGAAACAAACCTCCAACCCCCGCTACCACCATGTTTAACCTCGGCTGGACTGAAGTTGCGCTCGTTATTGGGGTGGCCGTCCTGATCTTCGGCCCCAAAAAGATTCCTGAACTGGGCAGCGCCCTGGGTAAAACCCTGCGCGGCTTTAAAGAAGAAATGAACCAGAATCCTGAAGATACGGCCCTCGACACCTATGAGGATGCCGAAGACGCTGACGTATATCGTTAGACTGGCAGTACCGTTCTCTAGCGCTAACCAACCCCCATGCGGCAATTTTTGAAGTACACCCTGGCTAGTCTGACTGGGTCGATTTTGTTTTTCTTGCTGCTGGGCTTTTTGCTGGCCCTGGGGGCGGTGGGGCTAGCGGGGCTGCTAATGGCGGGGCTCAGCGACGACAGCGATGCCCCCAGCGTCGACAAAGATACTGTGCTGGTCTACGACCTCTCGACGGTGATACCCGATTCGCTGGCGGCTGTTGACCCCGCCGCCATTGTGCTGGGGGGGGCAGCGCCCGGTGAACTCACCCTGCGCCAGGCGTTGCTGGCCCTGGAGGCCGCCGCCACCGACGATCGCATTACGGCCCTATACCTGAAGGGCAGCACCGGCATGGGGGCCGGGCTGGCCACCCAGTCCGAGATCTATCCCCTGATTGAGGCCTTTAAGGCGGCGGGCAAGCCCATTCTGGCCTACGACATCTCGTGGGATGAGCAGGAGTACGCCCTGGCCGCCCTGGCCGATACGGTGTATCTCAATCCCTTTGGCGACATTGAGATGAACGGCCTCTACGCCGAAACCATGTACCAGGCCGAAGCCCTGGAAAAGCTGGGGGTTGGCGTTCAAGTTACCCGCGTTGGTCGCTACAAGTCAGCGGTAGAACCGCTGATTCGCAACACCATGAGCCCTGAGGAACGGGAGCAAACCCAGCGCCTGCTGTGGGATGTGTGGCAAAACCTGCTGAATACTGCCGCCCCCTCCCGCGACCTGACGCCCCAGCAGCTCCAGGCTGTGGCCAACCGCCAGGGGTTTTTGTTTGGGGCCGAGGCCGAAACCCAAAACTTCGCCGATGCGATCGCCTACGAAGACGAGGTGATCGTCGCCCTGCGCGAGCTAACCGGCGAGGGTCCTCTAGCTGACTCAGGGGACGGCTCAGGAGACGACCTCGACTTTCGCCAGATTGACCTGGCCGACTACGCCAAGACCGTAGACGACCCCCTGACCAGCCGCCGCTCAGACAACCAGGTGGCCCTGGTCTATGCCGAGGGCACCATTGTTGACGGCGGCAATGACGAGGATCTGAACCAGAGCGGGGTGATTGCAGGCAATTCCCTGGCCCGGCAGCTGCGCCAGCTGCGCCAGGATGATGAGGTTAAAGCCGTCGTGCTGAGGGTCAACAGCCCCGGCGGTAGCGCCACCGCCTCGGAGATCATTCTGCGAGAGGTGCAGCTGCTGCGGGAAGCGGGCAAACCCGTGGTGGTCTCGATGGGCAACGTGGCTGCCTCCGGAGGCTACTGGATTGCCTCCCAGGCCGACGCGATTTTGGCCCAGCCCACCACCATTACCGGCTCGATTGGGGTGTTTGGCGTTTTTCTCAACCTCGAAGACCTGGGTACCAAGGTGGGGGTGAACTGGGACGGGGTCAAAACCGCTGAGCTAGCCGATATTTTCACCAGCACGCGACCCAAGACCGAGGCCGAACTGGCCATTTTGCAGCGCACCGTGGATGCTATCTACGACAGCTTTTTAGACCGGGTGGCCGAGGGCCGCGATCTGGAGCGCCCGGTGGTGGCCGAGCTGGCCCAGGGGCGCGTGTGGTCGGGCAAAGCCGCGCTAGATCTGGGCCTGGTGGATGAACTGGGGGGGGTGAATGATGCGATCGCAACCGCCGCCGAACTCGCCGAACTTGACGACGACTGGCGTCTGAGAGAATATCCCGAGCCCGACGACTGGCAGCAGTTTTTGCGGCTTTTTCTCAGTGCCGAAACGGCCCGCACCACGACCCACGACCCCCTCACCACCCAGGTGCTAGAGTTCGTCGACGAGGCCCAGCTGATCCGCGCCCTCAACGACCCGCGCGGCATCTACTCGATCATGCCCTATCGGCTGGTGGTGAAGTAGCAGGGGATGCTTCCCGCAGGGTGGGAGTGAGGGGATAAGTTCAAAATTCAAAGTGCAAAATTTTGAATTCTCAATTTTGAATTTTGAACTCTCCCTTCCTCACCCTCTTCCTCGCCCCAGGAATGCCGTGCACCCGCATGAGGTCGGCCAGGGTCGAGCAGTAGGGCTCCATACCAAAGCTGGCGGGGCTAACCGCTCCAGCGTAGACAAAGTGACGGTAGTGTAGGCAAAAGTAGTCCCAGGGGGCCATCTGCACCCGAAAGACCTTGATCAGCACGTCAGTCAGCCACATCGACAGCGGAATGCGAAACCAGATGCGCTGGCCAAAGTAGTCGCAAATTTGCTCGACCGCCTGATTGACGCTCAGGGGCGGGTTGCCCAGCACGTACTCTCGGTAGCCCTCCGTGGAGGGGTGCTGAACCAGGTAGTTGACCACCGTGGCGATATCCTGGGCGTGGGCGAAGTGAAACCCTGCATCGGCCCGAAAGAAGCGAATTAGCCCCACCCAGCGGGTCACGTCCTTGAGCCCTGCTGAGATGAAGGAGTAGGGCTTTTCTTTGTCGCCGCCAAACACCAGGGTGGGAAACACCGTCGTGATTTTGTCGTACACCGCTAGTTCGGGTAGGCGGTGGTGGCACTCGTACTTGCTGCGAATGTATTCGGTGCCAAGGTTACCCGCTTCCGGCAGCGGTTCGCTCTGCTGATTTAGAATGCTGGCGGTAGAAAAGTAGATCACCTGCTGGCAGCGCTGGGGGTCGAGGTTAGCCATCACCTTCAGGTTGGCATCGACGTTGATGGCGTCGACGTAGCAAGGGTCGCCGCCCCAGGCCGCCGCCGTCAAAATGGCGATGTCGATGGTGGGCAGAAGATCAACAAAGGGATCGACGTTTTCGAGACCGCCCCGCAGAATGTGCACCCTGGGGTTGTTTTGCACGGGCAGCCGCAGCTTTTCGGGGGAGCGCAGCAGCAAAAACAGCTCGTAGCGATCGCTCTCCAGCAGCAGCTCCAAAATATAGTGACCAATGCAGCCGCTAGCCCCCGTCATAAACACGCGCAGGGTACCGGGGGTGGAGGTAAGGGGCAGGGTGTCCAAATCGCTCAGTTCAATAGGTATAGTCTGACAGTTTAGACCGTTTTGGTGGAGCTAGAACCCCGGCTAAGGTCAGGAATCCAGTGAGACCGTATGGCGATGGCCGATTGAGTGGGGCTAGCACCGAGTAGTCGATCGCTAAAACTAAGGCACCTGGCTGGCTCGTAACCGCCTGAAAATATTGGCTTCTGCTGCTCTGGGCAGGCTGAGGGTTGCCCTATCGCTCAGCCGGGCAACAGCGGCTCAAGTATCTTTAAAGCTCAAGTAAAGCTGACAGACATTTGCCCGATCATCTCCGAGAAATTGCGTAGAGGGGTAAGCCACTCCTACGGTTCCTGTCTATGTCTACCCCTTCCTGCCGTCACGTCGTTAAGCCCTACCGAGCTTGTAGCAATGCCAGCCAGCGAGGCTTTACCCTGATCGAAGTGCTGGTTGTGGTAGTAATTTTAGGAGTTTTGGCCAGCATTGCTTTGCCCAGCTTTTTGAGTCAGGCGGCCCGGTCCAAGCAGGCTAGAGCCCTGATGTACATTGGTCTGGTTAACCGTGCCCAGCAGGGTTTCTTTGTTGAAAACAACCGCTTTGCCGCCTCTACGGCCGAACTGGGCATTGTCGACAATCACGCTCCCCCTGACTACATGGTCACTGTCACCGCTCAGACCGGGAGCATAGAGGTAACTGAGACTCGGGCAACGCCGACCAATCCGGCGCTGCGGGGCTATGCCGGGCTGGTGTTTACCACCCTAGATTCAGGTAGCGACGCCCGGCTGGGCACCGTTATCTGTCAGGGCAACCCAGCGACCACCCCGGCGCCCAACCCAGTAACGGTGGCAGGACAGGTGCAGATTGCTAACTGCAACACGCTGTAGCGTTTAGGCCGGTTCAGGCGGCCAGGGTGAGAGCAAAACGTCAGCCCTGGGGCCAGTGGTTGATTAAGCGCGATCGCATTTGTTACAAACACTACGAAACACCGTAGCTGAGACCCAGGTGCAGCGCTACAGTAAAGATTGGCCTATTTTGCTGTATCCCCGTGGCACCTGTTCAGCCCCTTTCTCCCTCCGCCACCGACATTCAGAGTCTCTTCGATCGCATTGCCCCGGTCTACGATAGCCTCAACGAACGCCTCAGCTTTGGGCTGCACCGGGTTTGGAAGCGTATGGCCGTGCGCTGGAGCGAAGCCAGCCCTGGTCACACCGGGCTCGATGTCTGCTGCGGCAGCGGCGACCTGGCCCTGATGCTGGCCCAGGCGGTCGGGGCGGCGGGCACCGTCTACGGTCTCGATTTTTCGGCTGAGCTGCTGGCGGTGGCCGAGGCACGCACGCGCCGTACCCACGCCCCTGCAACACTGCACTGGGTGCAGGGCGACGCCCTAGCCCTGCCCTTTGAGGCCAATACCTTCGATGCGGCCACCATGGGCTACGGGCTGCGCAACCTGACCGATATTCCCCAAGGGCTAGCCGAGCTGCGGCGGGTGCTCAAGCCCGGTGCCAGGGCCGCCATTCTCGACTTTCATCGGCCTCATGGTGCTCTGGCTCAGCAGTTTCAGCGCTGGTACCTCGATACCCTGGTGGTGCCCGCTGCCAAGCAGATGGGCCTCACCGAAGAGTATGCCTACATTGGCCCCAGCGTCGATCGCTTTCCGACCGGGCCTGAGCAGGTGATGCTGGCCCGTCAGGCCGGGTTTGAGCAGGCCGTTCACTACCCGATTGCCGGGGGGCTGATGGGGGTGCTGGTGGTGGGTCATCATGGTCGGCTCTGAGCTGTGGGTACTGCTGGCCCCCCCCATTGTGGGCGGTGTGATTGGCTATTTCACCAATGACATCGCCATTAAAATGCTGTTTCGTCCCTATCGCCCTATCTACCTGGGAGGGCGGCGGCTGCCCTTTACCCCAGGGCTCATACCCAGCAATCAGGAGCGGCTAGCCAAGCGCATTTCTGACACAATTATGGGGTCGTTGCTCACTCCCGAAGAGCTGCAAAACCTGGCTCGGCGACTGCTGCAGACCGATCGCACCCAGGCGGCGATCAAGTGGCTGTTGCAGCTGGCCCTCGACCAGGTGCAGAGCCGCGCTCAGGAGCGCACCGCCAAGATCGCCGGGGCCATTCTGCAAGACCTGTTTGGCAAATCGCTACCCCGCCTGATTCGAGTTTGGGCTCGCCGCGAAGATTTTTTAGAGCCCCAGCTCAACCAGCTCTTTGACCAGGTGCTGATCGACTTTAAGCTCACCGCCGAGCAGGCCGACCAAATTGCCACCTGGCTGCTGACGGGGGTGTTTCCCCCCGACAAGCTGCGCCAGCTGGTGGTCGACTTTCTTACCGATCGCAATATTCAGGTGATCGACACCATTTTTCGCGAGCGCACCAGCGGCACCTACTGGGTGGTGGCCAACCTGTTTGGCGTGCGCAACGCCCTGGGCCGTCTGCGGGCCTTCTGCCTCGACGAGCGCGAGGTGAGCAACGCCCGCATCGCCGAGCTGGTGGTGGCTCTACAGCTCAAGAAGCGCATGCAGGAATCGCTCCAGCGGGTGTCGCTGCAAAACCTGCCGGTAGCCACGGTGCGCCAGGTGCGCAGCAATCTGCGCGAGTCGCTGCAGGGCTACATTCGCACTCTGGGGCCAGAGTTTGTGCGCGGCCTGGGGGCCTCAGTCAACTGGGAAATGCTGGCGACTCAGCTGCTCAACCGCCTGCAAAATTCTGAGGTGATTACTCAGTCGCTCGACCCAGTGAGCGAAGAGCTGGCGCTGATTTTAGAGCGCTACCTGGAGCGCGACCTGGAATCGCTGGTGGCCCAGATTATTCCCATTCTCAATATTGACCAGGTGATTATCGACCGGGTGCGCGGCACCTCGCCAAAAGAACTGGAGATGGCGATTCAGGGCATTGTGCGCAACGAGCTACAGGCAATTGTCAACCTGGGCGGCATTTTGGGCTTTGCGATCGGCCTGGTGCAGGCGGGGTTTTTCTACTTTCAGCGATCGAATGGGCTTTAGAAGAATATCGAAATTGCTGAATTGAAGTATTGGTTTGGGTGAAGGCAAAAGACCGTTTGCCTCTACAGCTGCTGCTCTTGACTCCAAACATACTCTTCGCAAACCTTACAGGCGGAGATAAATGGTTCGTGATCGGCGTTTTTGAATAGGGGGTGATAGCGAAAGCGATTGCAGCACAGCGCTAACCAATCGCGCCAGGTGCCGCCGCGCCAGAGGCGGAGATTACCATCACTATCACCACTAAAAATAGTCTGTCCATCCGGACTAACAGCCACAGAAAAAACTCTAGCTTGATGGCCTAAGAATGGTTCGCCTATAGGGTTGCCCTGTAAATCCCATTGCCGCAAAGTACGATCACCACTTCCACTAATGATAGTTTGACCATCGGGGCTAAACGTAACCGAATAAACGGTATCTGTATGGCCCAAAAACGGTTTACCTATAGTGTTACCCTGTAAATCCCATAGGCGCAGAGTCCGATCACCACTTCCACTGACAATAGTTTGATCTTTGGGGCTAAAGGCAACTGATAGTACCGAGGCTGTATGTCCCAAAAAAGGTTCACAAGTGGAGTTGCCTTGCACATCCCATACCCGAAGGGTATTGTCTTGACTTCCACTAAGAATTTTTTGGCCATCGGGGCTAAATGAAACCGACCAAACGATGTCTGTGTGGCCCAAGAATGGTTCACCTATAGGATTGCCCTGAAAATAAAGCTGACAAACCAAGATTCGACCGTTCTTAAGCCACCTGCTTCGTGAGGTCAACTTGATAGC
>PYER01000433.1 GCA_003017855.1 filamentous cyanobacterium CCT1 | reverse complement strand
GAATAAATTTTTCCTTTGCCAGCTGGTCGCCGGGGTTAGTGTCAGGGTGGTAGAGCCGGGCCAAATTGCGATAGGCCAGCTTGACATCGCCAAAGCTGGCCCCGGTTCTCAGACCTAGTATGCGGTAGTAGTGCGCCAGCGCCATGGTTCGCTAACTCTGCAGCAGAGGTACGTGTGCTGCCCCTATTCTGCCAACTCTAAGCAAAAATGGCGCAGTCAATTAGACCGTGGTGGGTACAGAGGTGGCGAGCTCCTGGGTGCGCTCTTCAATTACCCGGTCAATCAGGCCGTAGGCCACGGCCTCTTCTGCCGACATGAAGTAGTCGCGATCGGTGTCCTTTTGAATTTGCTCAATCGAACGCCCGGTGTGGCGAGACATCATCTCGTTGAGTTCTTGACGCACCCGCAGAATCTCTTTGGCCTCGATCGCAATGTCGCTGGCCTGGAGACGCTGCCGCCCGGTGCCACCCATGGGCTGGTGAATCATGATGCGCGAGTGGGGCAGAGCCACGCGCTTGCCCTGGCTGCCCGCTGCCAGCAAAAACGCGCCCATGGAGGCGGCCAGACCCAGGCAGATGGTGACCACGTCAGACTTGATGTACTGCATGGTGTCGTAGATCGCCATCCCTGCCGTCACCGACCCACCGGGGGAGTTGATGTAGAGGTAGATGGGCTTGGTGTTGTCGTCGGAGTCGAGGTACAGCATGGCCGCCACAATGGAGTTAGCCAAGCTGTCGGTCACCTCTTGACCCAGAAAGATAATCCGCTCCTGGTTGAGGCGGGTGTAGATATCGACCCACTGGGAGTACTGGCTACCGGGCAAGCGATAGGGAACTTTGGGAGTGCCGATGGGCATAGTGCTCTTTCAACCTAAAAACAAAACAACAGAACTGGGATGAGCCAAGACCGTCCACAGGGGCGATCGCAATTGATTTCTGAGAATTTGGGGTCAGGTCTAAGCCCCAACTCCGGCCGCCACCGGCAGCTCTTTGCGGCTGGCCAGCACCCGGTCGATAATGCCGTACTCCTTGGCTTCTTCGGGGTTCATATAGAACATCCGGTCAGAGTCGCGCATGACCTGCTCCAGGCTCTTGCCGGTACTCTTGGCGAGAATGTCCATCATCGATCGCTTGTTGTCGAGTACCTCTTTGGCCCGAATTTCGATATCGGTGGCCTGACCCTGGGCACCGCTGCGGGGCTGGTTGAGCACAATGCGAGCGTGGGGCAAGCTGGCCCGATAGCCCTTGGTACCCGCCGCCAAAATCACCGCCGCCGACCCCATGGCTTGACCAATGCAGATGGTGTGCACCGGGGGCTTGATGTAGTTCATGGTGTCGCAGATGGCAAAGGCTTCGGTGTCGTAGCCAATCATGTTGCCGTCGTACCAGGAGGTGCCGGTGGAATTGATGTAGAAGAAAATGGGTTTGTCGGGGTCGTCAAACTGCAAGAACAGCAGCTGAGCAATAATTAGCTCGGTAACATCAATGCCCACCTGCTGCTTGATGTCATCCCCAGAAAAGAGGGGCAGCCCCAGGTAGACAATGCGCTCTTTCAGCAGCAGTGAAGGTAGGTCTGGGGGTGGCGTGCGGTACGTTGCATCGCCATACGGTGCCTGCACGGCTTTAATCTCTAAACTCATAGACCGAAGACGCCCAAATACGGCATTTGAACAGTGTAACGCGGGATTGAGCCGGGTTCGAGGCTGCCCCCAAGACGGATATCCTCACCTCAGGTTCTACCTAAGTTCTACCTAAATACATACTCGATTTCGCTCTTGCTGTAGATGAGGTACCGATGGACTTAGCCCTACGGTAGGAGTAGATTCACGTTAAGGAACTTCTACTATGTCTATTGAAGATCGCGCTAAGGCCACAGCCAAGAACATTGAGGGCAAAATGCAGGCCGCCGCTGGCGAAATTACAGGCGACCCAAAAGACAAAGCTGAGGGTGAGGCCAAGCAAGCCGAGGCCCAGGCTACCCACGCTAAAGAAGATGTGAAGGATTCGCTAAAGCGAGCGATCGATTAGGCAATGCAGCGCTAGCGGGTGCTGGCGCTTACGTTTGAACCTTACTCACTAGTAATTGGGGCGGCCAGTGGCTGCCCCTTTTTGTTGGCCGTAATAACGGCAGCGTAAAGATGCTTTGGAACGGTGGCTGGTGGCGAAGTTGGTGAGTAGATTTCAGTTTGAGGGCCAAAATGGGTTCTCTAAACCAGGGAGAGTTCCTGTCTACCGCTGGGATGTGCCGCGCCTATGTTCTCGATTTTTATTCTGACCCACAACGAAGAGCGAGATATTGCCGCCTGCATTGAGTCGGCGCTGCTGTCAGACGATGTGATTGTGGTGGACTCGTGCAGCCGCGATCGCACCCAGGCGATCGCCACCCAGTATCCCGTGCGCTTTGTTGAGCACCCCTTCGCCAGCCACGGCCAGCAGCGCACCTGGATGCTGCAAAACGTGCCCTACCGCCACGACTGGGCCTACATTCTCGAAGCCGACGAGCGCATGACGCCCGAACTGTTTGCAGAATGCCTGGAGGCGATCGCTACCGGCGACAAGGTGGGCTACTACGTGGCCGAGCGCGTCATGTTCATGGGCCGCTGGATTCGGCGCAGCACGCAGTTTCCCCGCTACCAGCTCAGGCTGCTGCAGCGGGACAAGGTGTGGTTCGACGACTACGGTCACACCGAACGTGAAGTCGTCGAAGGGCAGACGGGATTCTTGCAGGAAACCTACCCCCACTACACCTGCAGCAAAGGCCTCAGCCGCTGGATCGACAAGCACAACCGCTACTCCACCGACGAAGCCGCTGAAACCCTGCGCCAGCTTCGAGGAGGCAAGGTTGATTGGCGGGCCTTGTTTCGGGGCAAATCTGAGGTCGAGCGCCGCCGTGCCCTGAAAGATCTCTCCCTGCGGCTGCCCCTCAGGCCCCTGACCCGCTGGTTTTACATGATGTTTATTTTGGGCGGCTGGCGCGACGGCCGAGCCGGACTGGCTTGGTGCACCCTGCAGGCCTTTTATGAGTATTTAATTGTGCTCAAAGTAGAAGAGCTAAACCATCCCGAATACCTGACCGGCGTGCAGCCTAATGCTGTCTCTTATACACATCT
>PYER01000432.1 GCA_003017855.1 filamentous cyanobacterium CCT1 | reverse complement strand
CCGAGGGCACCAGGTAGAGGGCGGGGGTGGGAATACCGGCGCGATCGCAAAGTTTCTCCAGTCGCGCAAACAGCTCCGGGGCCTCTTCGCGGGGGGTGGGCTGGGCCTTAAACGCCGCCAGCGCCGCCTTGTCGGAGTAGTACCACGAGCCAAAGCTGCTCACCGCCGCGAAGCCCAGCCCGTAGTACAGGCCCGTTTCGTCACCCACCAGCAGGTAGCCCGCCAGCACAATCAGCCCGCTGAGCAGCGCCAAGAGGGCCAGTGTCCTGAACTGATTCATTGCCGCCATAGAAAGCCCCACTATATACTTAACGTTTTTCTATAGGATCCCAGAGGTTGGCGCAGCAGAGGTCTACCCAGGGAAGGAAAAGGGCAAAAGAGCTGGTAGCCTGCTTGGTTAGGCAATTAGGCTATGATCGGCCCATTGCGGAGACTGGGGCAACCAATGACCACGCTGCTAATTCAAACAGAAAGCGTACCGTTGCAGGTCAATTTTCCAACCAGCGCTGAAATGACGACAGTGGAATTTTATGCATTCTGCCAGGCCAATCAAGATCTGCGCATCGAGCGATCGGCCACCGGAGAGGTGATTGTTATGCCGCCCGCCTTTTCTGACACCGGCAACCGCAACCTCAAGATTGCCCAGCAGTTGGCCAACTGGGCCGACATCGATGGTACCGGCGAAGCCTTCGACTCCAGCGCCGGATTTACGCTGCCCAATGGTGCCACCCGCTCCCCCGATGCTGCCTGGGTGCGTCTGGAGCGCTGGAATGCGTTAACGGAAGCGGAAAAGGCTTCCTTTGCGCCGCTGTGCCCAGACTTTGTGGTGGAGTTGCGCTCTGCCAGCGACGCCCTCAGCAGGCTTGAGGCCAAAATGGAAGAATATTTAGCTAATGGCGCGGCTTGGGGTTGGTTAATCGATCGAAAAACCCGCCAGGTTCACATTTATCGCCTCAATCAAAAACCGGAGATTTTAGAGAATCCCGACGCTATCTCCGCAGACCCTCAATTGCCAGGCTTTGTGTTGCAAATGGCTAGAATTTGGTGAATGAGCTTCTTTTGAGAATTTGAAAACCTCATACTTTGTATTTTCGTATTTTTGAAGCAAATACTTCTGTGGAGTGTCTATGTCGCTTCAAGATCTCAAAGAACAAGTTGCTCAGCTACCTGCTAAGGATCAACTGGAGCTTGTGAGTACTATTATTCAGTCGCTTCAGGGAGAGCCACAGCTGAATGATTGGCAGTTTTTAGTAGCTCGCCCTCACCCATGGCGGAAACAGCTTTTCATTAAAGGGCGTAAGCTACTGGCCTCTAGCGTCTGGCGCGATATGTTAGCGAACGGCATGACTCCAGAACAAGCGGCGAACAATTGGGATTTACCGCTTGTGGTCATTCAAGAAGCAATTCAATACTGTGAGACCCACCAAGAGCTGCTAATGCTTGAAGCAGAAGAAGAGCGCCACCGCCTGCAGGAAAAAGGAGTTTCTCTTGAGCCTAGCCCTGCTGCTTGACGAAGATAGTCAGGCAAAGCACCTGGTGAGCCTGTTGAAGATGGCAGGTCACGACGTTTGGACAATTAATGAAGCTGGTATTGGAGGTGCTTTGGATGATGTAGTGCTTGACTATGCTGCTCAGCAAGGTCGAGTATTGTTAACCCGAAACTGCGATGATTTTCTAGATTTGCATCAGGCTACTCCTACTCATGCTGGAATACTGGCTGTTTATCAAGACGCTGAACCCGCTAAAAACATGAGTTATCAGGCGATCGAAATAGCTATAGGCAATCTCGAAACCTCAGGAGTACCTATAACTAATCAATTTATTGTGCTGAATCAGTGGAATTATTGAACTTCTCAGCGGCAGCGAGTTTAAACCGGCGAATCAATCAGTCCTGGGTGATCCTGGGGGCGTGGGCCGGATGTATCCCAGAAGAAGCGGCGGTCTGAGTCTGCGATCGGTTTGTCGTTGATACTGGCTTCGCGGCGGCGCATGAGGCCGTTTTCGTCGAACTCCCAGTTTTCGTTGCCATAGGCGCGGTACCACTGCCCCGCGTCGTCGTGCCACTCGTACTGAAAGCGCACGGCGATACGGTTGTCGCCGTAGGCCCACACTTCTTTGACCAGGCGGTAGTCGAGTTCTTTGTCCCACTTGCGGCGCAAAAATTCGCGGATGGCGTCGCGGCCCTGGAAGATTTCGGCCCGGTTGCGCCAGTGGCTGTCTTCAGTGTAGGCCAGGGCCACACGATCGGGGTCGCGGCTGTTCCAGGCGTCTTCGGCCATCCGGGCTTTGGCGATCGCGGTTTCTCGGGTAAACGGGGGGACGATGGGAGTGGGCATAGGGGTGGATGGGTGAGCGGGTGGATGGGTGGATGAGTAGGCGGGTGGGCGGGTGGACCTAGATACCTGGATAGGGTTCACCGAACAGGGCATAGGAAAGGCTGTCAGCGTTGGCCAACAGCCTGAGGAGTTGTGAGTCAGGGCGCGAAACTGGGATCTACCATTTTTTGTAGGGCAAGAATTTGCCGTTCATGATTACCTTGACGCGATCGCCCTTCGGATCCTCTTCTTTCTCGACGTCGATGGTGAAGTCGATGGCGCTCATAATGCCGTCGCCAAACTTTTCGTGCACCACGGCTTTGATCGGCATGCCATAGACCTGCATGATCTCGTAGAAGCGGTAGATTAGCGGGTCAGTGGGAATGACCGGATCTAGCCCGCCTTTGACGGGGAACTCAGTCAGCGCCTCAATCAGAGAAGAATCTGCTCCCAGCGCTTCAACAATTTTGGTGGCTTCTTCCACCGAGGCGCTGGCCTGGCGGTAAAACACAGAGGCGATCCAGACTTCGTCGCAGCCAACTTTGGCTTCAAGGTCGGCGAAAGTCAGGCCAGCGGCTTTTTTGGCGGCCAGCAGTTTTTCGGTAATGGGGGGAATAGTCATGATTAAGATCCTCTTGAGTACGTCAGTAGTCAAACTCGTGATGCCGGTAGGGTGGGCACCGCCCACCTATTCCACTGGCGGTTGATTGATAGCCTCGCGCTTCGGTAGGTTGTGAAAATTTTCAGGGCTATGAGAGCGCGGTTAGCTCTGTCTCTTATACACATCT
>PYER01000104.1 GCA_003017855.1 filamentous cyanobacterium CCT1 | reverse complement strand
AGTACGACCCAGATAAACTGCTGCCTCCCAAAGCAGCGGCAGCGACCACTTGACGGTCCATCGTCAACACAGTATCTTCCCACCCAGTAAACCCTAGTTCAGCCGCAAAAAAAAAGGACTGCCCCGGTCGGGACAATCCTTTAAGTATGTGAGTGAAGCTATTCAAAGCTATGCAAGGGGATTTTGATCTACACGTTGGAGCCACTGGCGGGTTCGCTGCCCATGCCCTCGGCGGCACTGCGCAGAATGGTGATCTGCTCTTCGAAATCCATGGTTTCGAGAGCGGCCAGCAGGTCTTGGCCCTGGTTGGTCAGCTCATAGTCGTCGGGCATGGGGATGATTTCGCTAGTGGTCATACCCTGGGCCAGAAAGTACCAGAAAGCCAGCTTGGTGTTGGCGGCCAGAGAGCCATACTCGCGGCTGATCTGGTTAGAGCTGTCACGACGGGCGATCGCGCGCATGGTTTCGAGCTGCTGCTGCTGCTCTTGCTCCTTGACCTGGTTGTAGAGGCCAGTAGCAATTTCTGGGGAAGCTGAGCCAGGGGCAGCAGGCGTAATCGAGTCGCCCATCTGCTCATAGACGAACCACAACAGCGCTAGTTGCTCGTCTACATCTAAGCGTTGAAAAATAGAAATGGCTTGGTCAGAGTTGTTGACTGCGGCTGTGTAGTTGGTCATAAAAAATCCTTTTCTACAGTTGAGTAGCATCGGCAATGAGAACACGCTAGCGGTATGTTTTGCGCTTTGGGTTCTGCGCCTTCGCTTGACTGTGTGTAACTTAAGTTAATATTTGCCCGATTCCCTCTGTCTGGAGCAAGAAACAGGGCTAACCCATAGACAGGGAAAAGCTTAATCGCTTGAATTCAGTCGCCTCTGCACCGCTAAGACGCGATCCCCTGGCAGTGATTACGATAGTTTAGGTGCAGTAAAAATAGTGATCTCGATGCAGCGCTTAGTGTTTCGGTTTTATGCCGAGCTGAATGATTTTTTATCGCCCGAGCGCAAACAGACAGCGTTTACCCACAGGCTAAATGAACCGGCCTCGATTAAAGATGCGATCGAAGCCCTGGGAGTGCCCCACCCAGAAGTAGAGTTAATTCTCGTCAACGGTGAATCGGTGGGGTTTGACTATTTGACTCAGGACGGCGATCGCATCAGCGTTTACCCTCACTTCAAAACGCTTGAAGTTGAAGGCACCTCGCTGGTGCGCCCCGCCCCGCTGCCCCAAATTAAGTTTGTGCTGGATGTGCATTTGGGTAAGCTTGCTACCTATCTACGATTGTTGGGGTTCGATACCCTTTACCGCAACGATTACGGGGACGAAGCGCTAGCCCAAATCTCCAGCCAGCAGCAGCGAATTTTGCTCACCCAGGACCGGGGATTGCTCAAGCGCAGCATGGTTACCCACGGGTACATCGTTCGTTTCCACGCGCCAGAACAGCAGGCTAAAGAGGTTTTAGATCGCTTTCACCTGCACGATGCTGTTGCGCCGCTAGAGCGGTGCCCCCGCTGCAACGGACCGTTGATTGCTGTGGATAAAGCGGCGATTGGCGATCGCATTCCGCCCCTGACTCGGCTTCACTACGACGAGTTTTCGCGCTGCCAGAGCTGCGGCCAAATCTACTGGAAAGGTGCCCACTACGATCGCATTCAGCAGCTGGTCGATCGCGTGACCTCATCAGCGGTTCCGAGTATTCAAGCAAGCAAGAACGGGGCTTAAAATAGTCCTACAGAATGATTTGTGTGTTAGATCATGCCCGATCAGCCGCTAGATCTTTACAACCCTATCAACACGCTCAAGCCCGTCGATGATGACATTTGGATTGTCGATGGCCCGATTGTAGGAATGGCTATGTATGGCACCTCCATTCCATTTACGACCCGAATGACGGTGGTACGGTTAAACGGCGGTGGCCTGTGGTGCCATTCGCCCACGGCGTTAACCCCAGCGCTCAAAGCCGAAATCGATCGCCTGGGGCCGGTCGAACACCTGGTTTCACCCAACAAAATTCACTACGCCCACATACAAAGCTGGGCCGAAGCGTACCCCAACGCTACCGCTTGGGCATCGCCGGGGGTGCGCGAACGGGCCGCGAGCCAGCGCATTCCGGTCACGTTTCAGGCCGATTTGGCTGAGTCGCCGCCGCCGCAGTGGGCCACCGATATTGACCAGCTCATCTTTCGCGGCAGTCGATACATGGATGAAGTCGTATTTTTTCACCGACCCAGCAAAACTCTGATCTTGGCCGATTTAATTGAAAACTTTGAGCCTCAGAAAGTTAAAAAGCCCCTGCGATGGCTGCTGAATTTGGTCGGCGTTGCAGACCCCGACGGCAAAGCCCCCCTCGATTTGCGATTGACGTTTTGGGGGCGCAAAGCCCAGGCCAGAGCAGGGTACGAGCACGTGCTGGCCTGGGCACCCGAAAAAATTATTCTGGCCCACGGTCGCTGGTACCCGCAAAACGGCGGAGCGGAGCTAAAGCGTGCTTTTCGCTGGCTAAAGACTGGTGCTTCATCAAGCTTTAATTTGTAGGTTGGTGGCGCGCTAGCAGAACCCAACAAAGGCTTGCTGGTGTTGGGTTCCACTTCGTTTCACCCAACCTACGAGAACCCTATTTTTTAAGATTGAGGCTGCACTAAAGCTTGAGTTACTAACTACGGCGTTTGACGCGTAACTGTAGGGGTCGCGGCTTTGGCGGGGGCGGCTTCATTGGCCAAGCGCTCTAGGGCATCGGCTTGACGCTGGAGTTGCTCGGTCTGCTTGTGCATTTCTTCTATTTGCCGCGTTTGAGACAGCGCCCGGCTGGTATCTGGGGTGAAAAATTCACACCCTGACAGCAAAAGACTGCACAATAGCCCGACAATTACAAAAATACGCATGAATTTACTTAAGGATTTGCTTCAATTTGAGCCTGCCCCCGACTGACCCTATCACTCAAAGAAAGTCTCCACACTAGTTGGAATTAGTCAGAATTTTTGGGCCAGCTTCTGCCTTTAGGGTGCGGCAATATTGTTGAAGTGAAACCTACCGTTGGGTCAGGTTTGGGTCTTGCCCTACCCTTGACCACCGCTATAAAAGCCACAGGATTTTAACTCTAACCGCTATTGCCTCTACCCTGAGAAAGAGTGCTGGGCTGTCCGCAGCATTTACTTTGAACATAGACATAAAGACAGATATCGAAAGACACAAGCTTCTATCAAGTTCATGACCCATTCTTCTCGCTCTGGCCAGTCTGAGCCTGCAGCCCAAGATTCAGCCGCGATCGCCGCCGATGGTCGCGACTCTAAAAGCCCCGGTCAGCTCAGTCTGCTGCCCGAATACACCGACCCCAACCACGCCGCGAATAACGGGGCCAGTTCGGGGTACGACGACGAGCCATCCAGTGGCCCCAAGTGGTTGACGCTGCTGGGCCTGGTGCTGCTGGCGGTGGTTGGCTTTGCCAGGTGGCGCTGGTGGCAGGGGCGATCGGCCCCCGAGCAGTCGCAGCAGGGACCCCAGGCTTCACCTGTGGAGCTGGCCACGGTAGAGACGGCGACGGTAGAAGAAACGTCGGTGTTTACCGGCAACCTGGAGGCCGAGCAGGTCAGCAGCATTCAGGCCGAGCAGCCGGGCCGGGTGGCGCAGGTTTTGGTGCAGCAGGGGCAGGCGGTGAGCGCGGGTACGCCGCTGTTTCGGCTCAGTGCCGAGCAGGAGCAGGCCGATGTAGCCGCCGCCCAGGCCAGAATTGACAGTGCCCAGGCCGCCCAGCAGCGAGCCCGATCTGAACTGGAGGCGCTGCGGGCCGAGCGCGATCGCGCCCAGGCCGAAATTAACCTGCAGCAGGAGCAGTTTGGCCGCACCTCAACCCTGGTCGAGCGAGGGGCGCTGGCGCGAGAAGAGCTGGATCTCAGAGAGCGAGATTTGACCGTAGCGCGAGCCAATCTCAATGCGCTGAATCGCCGCATTCAGGCGGCTCAAGACACCGTCGCTGAAACCCAGGCCACCCTGCAAGAGCGGCAGGCCAGCCTGCGCCGCATTCGCGACAGCCTGCGAGATACCACCATTACCGCCCCCTTTCCCGGCGTGGTGGGCAGCATTGCCATTGAGGCGGGAGACTATGTGCAGGCGGGGCAGGGGCTCACCCAGCTGGTGGCCAACGACAATTTAGACCTGGCGATCAGCATTCCCCAGGAGCGGGCTGCCGATTTGACTCCAGGCCTGCCCGTGGAGATTGTCGACAGCAACGGTAACGCGCTGCAAACCGGGCAGATCAGCTTTATTTCGCCCCAGGTGCAGCCCGATTCTCAGTTCATTCGCACAGAGGCCACCTTTGCCAACACCGGGGGGCAGCTGCGGGATGGTCAGTTTGTGCGCAGCGAGGTGATCTGGGAGAGCCGGGCCGGACAGCCCGTGGTGCCCCAGTCGGCGGTGATTTACCAGGGCGAAGACCGGTTTGTCTACGTGCCCCAAGACCAGGAGGGGCAGCTGGTGGCGATGCGGCAGCCGGTGGAGCTGGGCCTAGAGCAGGGCACCGATGTCGAGGTGCTGTCGGGGCTAGAGCCAGGGCAGCGCATTATTGTGGCGGGCATTCAGCGCCTGGGGGATGGCGCGCCGATTCAGCCCGAAGGTGCAACCGCAGACGGCGAGAACCCGTCAGGACCACAGGATTAACGATGCTGATGTAGGGTGCCGTTAGGCGGTAAGTATTCCCTGCAATTCACCTTAAAACCCTGGTTACGCCGTAACGCACCGCTTACCGATAATGAGAATTTTTGCTCAAGAAACCTCAGGTTGCCCAAGCGGTGAAATGCCCTCTGCCCAGCTTTGGTGCGTTACGGCCCAGAACAAGAGTTTGTAGGTTGGGTGGCGCGCTAGCAGAACCCAACAAGGCTGACTGCTGTTGGGTTTCACTTCGTTCCACCCAACCTACAACACCTGACCCCGTCATTCCCGCCCAAGCGAGAATCCAGTACCAGAGTTTCTTACCCATAGAACGCCTAACCGCACCCTCCTCCGCTTAAAACCCAACTCTCTCCTCCATGTTTACCAACTTCTTCATTCGCCGCCCGATCTTTGCCTCCGTGTGCTCACTGCTGATCATATTGATCGGGGTGGTGAGCTACACCCGGCTGCCGGTGCGGGAGTACCCCGATATCGAGCCGCCGATTGTGACGGTGACGACGGCCTATCCGGGGGCCAACCCTCGGGTAGTGGAGACGGAAGTGACCGAGATTCTGGAGGACGAGATCAACGGGGTCGACGGCATCAAGACCCTGCGATCGACCAGCAGCCAGGGCAGCAGCCAGATCACGATTGAGTTTGAGCTCGATCGCGACCTGGACGTGGCGGCCCAGGATGTGCGCGGCCGGGCCAATCGGGTGCTGGGGGAACTGCCCGACACGGTCGAAAATCCGGTGATTCAAAAGGAGTCGGGGGGCGGCGGCTCGGCGATTATCTGGTTTGCCCTCTCGGGCGGAAACTACACCACCCTGGAGCTGAGCGACTACGCCGACACCAACCTGACCGACGCCCTGGAGTCGGTGTCGGGGGTCAGCCGCATTCAAATTGGCGGCGAGCGGCGCTACGCCATGCGCCTGTGGATCGACCCGCAAAAGCTGGCGGCCCGCAACCTGACTATTTTGGAGCTGGAGCAGGCCCTGCGATCGCAGAACGTTTCCATCCCCAGCGGCATCGTCGAGGGCGAGCTGAACGAGTTTTCGGTGCGTACCCTGGGGCGGCTGGAGTCGCCTAAGGCCTACGAGCAGCTGGTGCTGCGCAGCGGCGAAAACGGTTCCCAGGTGCGCCTGCAGGACGTGGGCTACGCCGAAATTGGGGCCGAGAGCGATCGCACCTTTGTGCGCTACAACGGCCAGCCTGCGGTGGGGCTGGGGGTGATCAAGCTCTCCGACGCCAACACCCTGACGGTGGCCAGCGACGTCAAAGCCCGCATGCAGGAGCTAGCCCAGGACTTTCCGGCCGGGATGGAGTACGCGATCGCCTCCGACGACTCCCGCTTTGTGGATGTGGCGATCAACCGGGTGTGGCAGTCGCTGCTGTTTGCCGTCGCCCTGGTGGTGCTGGTTATCTTTCTGTTTCTGCGCGACTGGCGGGCCACGCTAATTCCGGCGGTGACCATTCCGGTGGCGCTGGTGGGCGCATTTGGGGTCATGTACCTGTTAAATTTTTCGGTCAATACCCTGACCCTGTTTGCCCTCACCCTGGCCACGGGCCTGGTGGTCGATGACACCATCGTGGTGCTTGAAAATATCGATCGCCATATCGAAGACGACGGCATGGCCCCCTTTGAGGCGGCGCGGGCGGGGGTGGCCGAGGTGGTGTTTGCGGTGATCGCCACCACCCTGGTGCTGGTGGCGGTGTTTTTGCCGGTGGGGTTTGCCACCGGCACTACGGGGCGACTGTTCACCGAGTTTGCCCTCACCCTGGCGGGGGCGGTGGTGCTGTCGTCGTTTGTGGCCCTCACCCTGGCCCCGGCCCTCTCGGCCCGACTGCTGCGAGCCGACGGCAAGATGGACAACTGGCTGTTTAACCAGGTTGAGCGCTTTTTAGACGCCCTGCGCGATGGCTATCTCTGGTCGCTGCGGCAGGCGATGCGGCTGCGCTGGCTGGTGGTGGCCCTGTTTGTGGCCGCCGTGGTGGTGACCTACGGGCTTTACCAGCTGCTGCCCCAGGCCTTTTTACCCACTGAAGACCGGGCCTCAATTTTTACCATCGTGCGCGCCCCCGAGGGGGTCAGCATTAACTACACCGACCGGGTGATGCAGCAGGTCGAGGAAACCTACAGCGAGGTGCCCGAGATCGAGAGCTACTTTACCATCGGCGGCTTTGGCGGCAGCGTCAATGAGGGGATTGCCTTTGTTAACCTGCTGCCCTGGGGCGATCGCACTGGCGAAGACCAGTCGCAGCAGGCGGTGGTGAATCGGGTGCGGGGGCAGCTGGGCCAGCTCCCGGAGGCGATCGTGATTCCTACCAACCCGTCGGGGCTGCCGGGGGCGGGCTTTAGCCAGCCGGTGCAGTTTGTGGTGCAGGCCTCTGACCTGGATGATCTGGCTGAATACTCCAACCAGCTGGTGGGGCAGGCCCGGCAGCTGCCCGGCATTGTCAACGCCGACAGCGACTTTCAGCTCAACAAGCCCGAGCTTACCGTCGAGGTCGATCGCGCCGCCGCCGCCGATTTGGGCGTGTCGGTGGCTGACATTGCCAGCACCCTGCAAATTCTGGTTGGCGGCCAAGATATCACCAACTTCAACCAGGACAACCGCCGCTTTGAGGTGGTGGTGCGGGCCGAAGCGCAGTACCGCAACACGATCGACAGCATCAACAATTTTTACGTGCGCCGTGCCGCCGGGGAGTCGGGCCAGGGGGAACTGGTGCCCCTCAGCAGCGTGGTGACCGTCACCCGCTCGACCACGCCGCCCCAGATCAACCACTTCAACCGGCTGCGATCGGCGACGATTTCGGGCAGCCCCGCTCCCGGCACCAGCCTGGGCGATGCCCTCGACGCCCTGCAAGGGGCCGCCGATGAAATTTTGCCCGCCAACGTCAGCACGGCCCTGGCCGGAGAGTCGCTGCAGTTTCGAGAGGCGGGGCAGTCGATTCTGCTGATTTTTGGGCTGGCGCTGCTGTTTATTTTTCTGGTACTGGCGGCCCAGTTTGAGAGCTATTTCGACCCGCTGGTAATTTTGGTGGCGGTGCCGCTGGCGCTGCTGGGGGCCTTTGGGGCCCTGCTGCTGACCGGCATTCAGCTGAATGTGTACGGCCAGGTGGGGCTGATTATGCTGATTGGTCTGGTGACCAAAAACTCGATTTTAATTGTGGAGTTTGCCAACCAGGAGCGCGACCAGGGCAAGTCGATCGCTCAGGCCGCCATCAGCGCCGGCAACATTCGCTTTCGGCCCATTTTGATGACCGCTTTTTCCACCATTTTTGGCCTCATGCCCCTGGCCCTCAGCTCTGGGGCGGGGGCGGTCAGCCGCACGTCCCTGGGTACGGTGGTGCTGGGGGGCATGATCGTGTCGACGGCGTTGAGCCTGTACGCGGTGCCGGTGTTCTACGCCATTTTGACCCGGGCTCAGCAGAGCATTGTGGGCTGGTTTAAGGATATGAGCGGCTCGCAGTCCTCGCGATCGGCCTCGAAGGGTGATGCCTGAGGGGAACGCCCCTACAAATTGGAGGTCATTGATTCAGCCCGCGTTGAGGTTGACGTTGGGTTTCGTTCCTCAACCGCAACCTACTGATTAACGTCAGTTCGAGATAAGACTATCACATGTGACGTAGCGTGGGTCAAACGCAGTGCGACCCACGGGAATTAACAAACTCAGCTCATAGGCCCGTGGGTCTCATCCCTCAACCTACAGCAGCCCTCGTGGTAGGAGTTTAAGCCAAATTTCTTATCCCGAACCCAGGTTGATTAGCCTGCGTCGGGGTTGAGTTCGACCATTTGCCCGGTGGTGTAGGTGCCAATGGGGCTCCAGACAGCGTAGGGCAGCAGCAGCAGCGCCGCCAACCCTGAGATCGGCAGCACCGTCAGGGCCAGCACAAGGCCCAAAATCACCCCAATGCCGCCCAGGACAGTGCCCACCTTGAGGCTGCGGCTCCGCAGAGTGACCGGAATGTAGGCGACCGTGATCAGCTCGACCAGCAGGTAAAAGCCCATCAGCAGCCAGGTTTTGGCGGTGCCTGGTTCGGCCTGCCAAACCAGGTTGGCCGAGATCGCCCCGCAGACAAAAATCACCGTCCAAATCACGGGAATGGCGGGCTCAAAGAACAGCCACTGGGGGCGATCGAGCCGCAGCCCCCAGGAGACATCGCGGGGCCGAATCAAGCTGCCGCCCAGGGCCACCAAAAAAGTAATGCCGCCAATGATCATCCAGCTTTTGACCATATTGTGATCCCCAAACTCAACTACAGTGCAGCCCTACTGGGCCATCTGCCCTATTGCGCCATTTGATAGAGGGCTGGCCCCAGCACCATATCGATCTCGCGCAGCATCGGTTCATCGAGGGTGATGCCCGAGGCGGCGGCGTTGTCGGCCACCTGCTCGGGGCGGCTGGCCCCCACGATCGCGGCGCTGACGCGGGGGTCGCGCAAAATCCAGGCCAGGGCCAGCTGCGCCATGGAAATATTGAGCTGGTCGGCCAGGGGCCGCAGGTTTTGCACGGCGTTGAGCACGCGATCGCTCCTCAAATCCTGCATGAACCCGTTCATTTTGTCGTTGGCGGCGCGGGAATCGGCGGGGGGCGCGGCACCGGGCTTATACTTGCCGGTCAACACACCCTGGGCCAGGGGCGACCAGACGATCTGGCCAATGCCGTTTTCGGCGCAGAGAGGGAACACTTTCTCCTCAGGCTGCCGCCACAGCATGGAGTACTGGGGCTGGCTGGAGACAAACTTCTCCACGTTGGGCAGGTGCAGCGCCGCCTGAATCTGGGCCGGGTTCCACTCGCTAAAGCCGATATAGCGCGCTTTGCCCTGCTGTACCACCTCGGTCAGAGCCGCCATGGTTTCTTCCAGCGGCGTGTTGCTGTCGTAGCGGTGGCACTGGTAGAGGTCGACGTAGTCGGTGCCCAGGCGTTGGAGCGAGGCGTCGATCTGCTTGTGAATTTGCGCCGCCGACAGGCCCTGATCGTCGGGCGACATGGGGAAGAAAACCTTGGTGGCCAGCACGTAGGAACTGCGATCGATGCCCTGCAGCACCTCTCCCAAAAACGATTCGGCAGCCCCGCGCCCGTAGACGTTGGCGGTGTCGATAAAGTTGATGCCGACATCAAACGCCTTGTGCACGCAGGCTTCGGCCTGCTGTCGCTCGACCCCGCCGCCGTAGGTGAGCCAGGAGCCCAGGGCAATTTCTGAAACGGTCAGGTCGCTATCGCCAAGCTGTCGGTATTGCATAGCTGATCTCTGTGGTTGGGTTGCGAGTGGCTGGTTGGGTCGAGGTGCTGGTCGTGCCGTACCGCTGTTTGAGGACACGGCTGCTTGAGGACGAAGAGTGCCGCCATCGACCGGCCCCGTACTGAACTAACACAACCTAATTGATCCGCGTCGGCTCTACATCGACCTTGAGGGGCAACTGTGAAGCGTGGTTCCAATGAGCAGCGAATAGTGCTCTCGCTACTCCAGCTCACAGTTTTGGGGTGGCAGCGTAGAGCCAGCGTTGTAGCGATAAAACTCAGCCAGATCGAGCTTGGCCACCGGAAACAGGGCCGTGCCGCTGTAGCCCGCTAGCTGGCTTTCGCCGTCGAAGTCGAGCATGCGCCCCTGGGCCAGCATGAGATAGCCGCTCGATTGATCCCATGGGGCCAGGGTGTCGCTCGCCAGGCGATCGGGCACCTGCACGTTCTCTGACTCAGAAAAAATCTGCTGCCGGGCAAAGCCGCTAACGCTGCTGGTCTGTATGACCCCGTGCAGACAAATCGATCGCTCGGTGTAGGGCTCAAAATATTGACCAATGATTTCGTCGCCCTGCTTGCGAAACAGAAAGCACAATCCCTGCAAGCGATCGCTCTCGCCCTGGGGCTGGCTGCAGTAGCGGTAGTTGGCATCGCCCAAGGTGGCTATGGGGAGCCCGGCGGCGTATTGGACCTGTTGCGTTGCCGATTGGGCCAGAACGGCTGGGGCGATCGCGCTACCGAGCAGCAGGCTACCTATTGCCGCTAACCTCAGTCGTTGTAGGTAAGTCATTGGTCATTTCTTCCACCCATCCTTCTACATCTACAGTGAAAGATATGACCGGTTGCCTCCTCTATCGACAGCAGGGGTTGTCATTTAAAGGAGTTATGCCCTATCTCCTGCGAAAGAAAGAGATGATTGCACTGCAAATCTGTCCTAAAGAGGGGGCTCACAGGTAGCCCTATTGCTCCACTCTAAAGGTGGTATTGACTTACTGCACCGAAGCATCGGCTCAGGCAACCGCTGTCGGGCGAGATAAGCAGCCCGCACTGGGTTAAAAGCTTATCCGAATCCTTGCTTCCATGCTGGTGGGCGGTGCCAGCAAACCAAAGCTTTTGGCGGTCTGTCAGATTGCTATTTGCGGTTTCCGGATAGGCACTAACCAATCCTTTTTTCAGACACAGATCTAGCCGTTAGAGCCTAGTTTTAATGAACTAAGCAAGCCCCATGAAAGCCCTCAAAACGTTTCTTTACTCCACTCGTTCCGCAGACTATTTTGACCATCAAAGCTCTCAAGATCAATACCTGGTTCAGGTACCCGCCCAAGGAAGGGCAGAGTCGCAGGTAAAACCGCCCGATCCAGACAACACCCCTGGTGGGCTCTTAACTGTTCTAGGGTTCTCGACCTTTGCGCTTATATTTTTCGCAATCAAGCGCTTTCAGGCTTCCGAAAAGGTCAAAGACGGCTTAGGGAGTGCTCCTAATCTTCTCTATTCGACCCCCTGTTCGAAGTGCCGTTTTTTCAACAAAAACCCGTATCTTAAGTGCACCGTTCATCCTCAAATGGCGAGCAAAATAGATGCAAAGAACTGCACCGATTTTTGGCCTGTCGACCAAGATGAGTTTCACAAAAAATGGTAAGGCTGTTCTGCCTGCGAGCTTGCAAGCGCAGACGTAAACGACCATTGAGCCTTAGAGAACGCTTGATGCAAGCTATTCCCTGTAGCTCAATGGTCGATGTGAGCGGGTTTGAATCTGCCCTAATCGGACTGAGTGGCGTCGGAATTATCGATGGGACGGTTGAGCGGGCCAGTGTTGGGCAGGGTGCCCTGCACAGCCTCGTCATCTGGGGTATTGGGGTTGTTTTGCAGGCTCACTCGATCCTTATCAGTGGCGGCCTGATCGGTTTCATACGGTCCAGAGACTGAGCTAGCCCCTGCGGTTTTGGAATCTCCGCTAGAGACCTCAGAGAAGTTGGTAGCAATGGGATGATCGACGGGATTACCCTGGGGTCGGGTTTGGCGGGCAGCGGTCTCAGCCTCTTGCAGAGTGCTGCCAGCGGCGCGATCTGGCACCATCGGCTGGGCCTGGTTGGAGGCCACTACCGCTTGGTCAGGCGCCTGGTCGGGGATGGGCTTAGCATTGGGTTTGGAATTCGACGAGGTAGGTTTAGCCATTTGGTTTTCTCCTAGTTGATTTTCAAAATGTTGCTCCAGCAGTCAGAAGCGATCGCCCATCAACCAGTCCATAGCCTGCTCAGCAATGTGGGCTGGAACGCTGTGACCGCCCTCAAATTCTTGATAAACTGGGGCATAGCCTGCCTGCTGGAGCAGCGGTACAATGCTGCGGCTGCACCGGTCGATCGGCAGCACCGGGTCGCGGGTGCCGTGGGCAATGAACAGGCGCGGTTTTCCCTGCGGTACAACAGGGACCACAAACCCAGGCGAAAAGGCCATCACGTGGGTAAACAGCTGACCGTTGGTCAACCCCACAGACAAGGCGTAGGATGCGCCGTCAGAAAAGCCGGCGATCGCCAGATGTTGAGCGTCAATGGCGTAGCGGTCAAAGGTTTGGGCCAGTGCGCGATCGATGGCCGCAATATCGGGGACAAAGTCGTCCACAATCACATCCCAGGTGCGCTGCTGTGACGATACGGCTAACAGCACCAGACCATAGCGATCGGCCAGACCCGCCAAGAGGCTCAGGGCCATCTCAGCATTGCCCCCCGCCCCATGCAGCATCAGCACTAGCGGCGTAGCCCGCTCGGGCCGATAGTCGCGGGGCACGTAGATCAGCCCATCCCGCTCGGCCTCTAAGTCTAGAGACCGCAGACCAGTGGGCGCATCTTTGGCTAAGGGCAGGGTGGGGCGAGCCGTGAGCCGCCCTGCTGTCGATCGCAGGCTTTTCACAATGGGGTTACGTTCTCCGCAGGAGAATTTGAGGAAATCTCCACACCACTAGCGGCGGCATACCATCAAACCGCTAATCAAGCGATTATTGTTACTCTAAGAAATGTCAAGAATTACCACATCTTGCTAACAGGTCAATCGCGCCCCTAAAGCCTCTTTCGGTAGAGATAAATCGCGATCGCCGCCGCTTACTCAACTGGTTCCAGCAGATGCTGCTCGGTGGCAAGCTCAACGTCGAGCGTTTTGTAGCCAACCTGGTCAAACAAAATTACAATCTTGTCGCCTTCGTAGCGCATCACCATGCCTTCGCCCCAGGAGGGGTGCACCACCTGGCTATTCATAGCAAAGGGCTGATCAACCCCATCGTCATCGACCACAATGCCCGCTTTACAGTTGTCGCAAAAGCCGCAGGGCTGGTCGCGCTTTTCGCCAAAGTAGTTGAGCAAGTACTCTCGGCGACAGTCGCGCACTTCGGCATAGCCGCGCATCATTTCGAGGCGCGATCGCACGTAGTTTTGGTACCGTTCTTGCGCCTGGAGGGCCGCCTCAGCCGCATCGCCAACATCGGGCGCGGTTTCACTTTCTACTACTTCACCCGTCGGCAGCATTTCAACCAGCCCCACCGCCTCTAAATGGTTGAGAACGGTGGCCACCTTAGACTGAGAAAGGCCAGTTTGCTCTTTCAAGTCCCGTCGGTCGAGCGGTTCGTCTTGAGCCTGAATGACGGTGGCCACCTGCTCTACTTGATCCACATCGACTTGACCACTACTGGCTAAAAAACGGCGAATATTGAGATCATCAGAGCAGTAAAACAACAGCGCAAAGGCGGCGCTGTCGTCGCGCCCGGCCCGGCCAATTTCTTGATAGTAAGAATCAACCGAATCGCTGATGGTGTGATGAATGACAAAGCGCACGTTGGGCTTATCGATGCCCATACCAAAGGCGGTAGTGGCGACAATCACCTCCGCTTCATCACCCATAAAAGCGGCCTGGGCCTCCTCGCGATCGCTGGTTTTCATGCCCGCGTGGTAGGCGATCGCCTTTACCCCTCGCTCGATCAGCGCCTCAGCGATCGCCTCGGTTTGCTTGCGGGTGGCGGCGTAAACAATACCAGGTTTCTTGGCCCGCACTACTTGATCGATGAGGGCGGCTTCCTTCTCAGCCTCTTCCTCAAATCGCCGCACCTCCAGCCAAATGTTGGGGCGATCAAACCCCTGCACGACCACTTCAAAATCGCGCATGTTTAAGTGGCTGATGATTTCTTCTCGCACCGCTGGGGCCGCCGTCGCCGTCAGCGCCAGCACCCGTGGATGCCCCAGGCTATCGATCACCGCCCCCAGCCGCAGGTAGTCGGGGCGAAAATCGTGGCCCCACTCGCTGATGCAGTGGGCTTCGTCGATTACAAACAGCGACGGCTGGGCGGCCTGCAGCTGCTCCAGAGTCTCTGGGTTGTTGAATTGTTCCGGAGCCAGGAAGATAAATTCCAGGTCGTCGTCGGCCAGCAGTTCAAAGGCCTCTTTTCGTTCGGCTTTGGTCACGGTAGAGTTGACCGCTACGGCCTCGCCCACCGTCTGCTCGGCGATCGATTCTACCTGGTCTTGCTGTAGGGCCAGCAGCGGCGAAATCACCACCGTTGCCCCCGGAATCAGCGCACCGGCCAGTTGATAAATGGCCGATTTTCCTGACCCAGTGGGCATCACGGCCAGCACATCGTGACCCTTGAGCAGAGATGCGATCGCATCCTCCTGACCTGCTCTCAAAGACTCATAGCCCAGCTTAGATTTTGCCGTCTGACGAATTTTTTCCCTGGTCACCGATTCAGGTTGCTGGGCCATAGGGTATGAAACTTTTTTATGGGTTGTTAGGTTTTGAAAAATGGTTTTGAAGGCAAAAAAGAGTGATTAACTCTAGCTATAAATCACTCTATTAATTCACTCCATTGCCTTACTCAATTTCGCCAATAGCCTTGCTGACATCGGCAGGGGTTTCAAACTCGTCTTCAGGCATTTGTTCTAAAGTTGAGCAAATATTCTCATCTGCACCTTGCTGCTTGGCATGTTCGATTACGTCCTGCTTGCTAGCCGGATATTCCATACCTTTTAAGAACTTTTGCACCTGAATAGGGTTAACGGTAGCCATAATTATCTCCTCGCCATTTTTACTGGCATGAGTGCTGATGTTTGTGTTCTCAAGGTACAGAATGGTTTACTTAGACTCCCTCCTGCCAAAGGTACAATCTCCAGTCATGCCACCGCATCCTTCGGCGTACAGCGATTTAAATAGATTAGTAGTGGTGGAACGAATATCTGGTACAGGCCGGTAAAATGTCTGCCCCAACAGTTCTCGAAATTCACATAGAACAACCACTCGGGCCGACACAAACGAAAGGAATATGCCTTTGGCTGGAGGAAAAAGGGAAGGTAAGCTCTATAGGCTGGTGTCATAAGACATAGATAGGCCGTTACACTGTATGGGGCATGGGCATGGGGCAGGGCGCGTAATGGGGGAATCTGGGTTTCCGACGATTCGAGACTTAGGCCTGATTGGCGATCGCCGCACGGCCGCCCTGATAACTACCACCGGGGCGATCGTCTGGTACTGTCCCGGTCGGTTTGACTATCCGGCCCTGCTGGCTGCCCTGCTCGACCCCGATCATGGCGGCGGCTGGACTGTGCAAATGCCCAATGCTGCGAGTGCTGGGCGGCGCTACCTGGAAGACAGCGGCATTCTAGAAACGACCCTCGCCACTCCGGCGGGCGAGCTAGTGATTACCGACTGGATGCCCATGGGCGAAGGCACCCCCCAGGGTATTTGCCGCCAGTTTTCGTCGGCCCCTACCGATATCGCCATTACCCTCGCCCCGGCCCCCGACTACGCCCGGCGATCGCCCCAGCTTCGGCCCCAGGGCCAGGGCATTCAAATCGACGAACGTCACTATCTCTATGCGTCGCACCCCCTCACCGTTAGCGGGGCCAAAATCGCCTTCACCCTGCCCCAGGGCGAGACCGGCTGGTGCATTCTGGCCGATGCTCCCCTGAGCGATATTACAGACATTCAGCTCAAGGGCTGGCTGCAGACCACTCTGGAGTGCTGGCGCGAGATTGCCGCCCATGCCACCTACCATGGCCCCTACGAGCGCGAAGTGGCCGAGTCTATTCGGGCGCTGCGCCTGCTCACCTTTGAGGACAACGGCGGCATTATTGCCGCGCCGACCACTTCGCTGCCCGAGGTGATCGGCGGCCAGCGCAACTACGACTACCGCTACGTCTGGCTGCGCGACGCTGGGATGATCGTCAGCGCCCTCACCCGAGCGGGCAGCGACGGCACTGACGAGCGCCGCTTTCTGGACTTTATCTGCGGCTACGATCGCGACTCTGACCACCAGCCGCTAAAGCCGTTTTCGAACCTAGACGGCAACTCACCCAGCTCAGAAGAATGCCTCAATCTAGTCGGGTATCGCCACAGCGCCCCGGTGATGATTGGCAACGTAGCCAAAGACCAGCTCCAGCTCGACGCCTACGGCAACGTGCTGCTGGCGGCCAAGCTCATTTATAAGCACTTTGAGACCCGCGAGCACTGGTCGCTGGTGGCCGAAATTGCCGACTTTTTGAGCGATCGCTGGCACGAGCCCGACTACGGCATCTGGGAAGAGCAGGAAAAACACCAGTACACCTCCAGCAAAGTGGTGGCGGCCTGCGGTCTGAAATTTATTGCCGATGTAGCTGAGAATGCTGACCAGGCCCGCCGCTGGCGCGCCGCCGAACAAGCGATTCGAGAGTTTGTAGCCCAGCACTGCCTTACCTCAGAGGGGGCTTACGCCGTCGCCGCTGGGGAAGAAGACATAGACGTAACCGCCGCCCTGTTTCCGGTGTGGGCCTACACCGCTGCCGACAGCCCTGAGATGGTGAAGACTATGCAGGTTCTAGAACGCGACTACGCCACCGGCCATCTCTATCGTCGCCATCTCAAAACCTTTGATTCGCAACGGGAAGGCGCCTTTCTGGCCGGCACCCTGTGGGTAGCTCAATACTGGATTATGCGGCGGGAATTTCAGCGGGCTAAGGCGATTATCGATGCTGCCCTGGAGTTTTCCAACGACCTGGGCCTGTTCGCTGAAGAAGCCGACGCAAAAACAGGAGCCATGCTCGGTAACTTTCCTCAAACCTTTGTCCATGCCGCTTTCATTGGAGCCGCAATCGATCTCAAAGCAGCTCTGGGAAAAAATACTGCTGTTGCCTAGTGGTTCGTCATACCCGTGCAAACGGGTATCCAATCGAGAGCAGTTGCTACCCGGTGAATTTCCGCCTCTGCAAGAAGGACAGGCACACTTTTTTCCCAAATCTACAACGCAGCAGGTTTACAAAACTGAGATGTACCGACACCTGTTGCACGAGAGGCTACCTGCAGCCTTAACCATAGAGAGGTGACGCCCGGCCTCCAAGCACGTTAGATCGAATAGACAAATGTCGAGGCAACAAAATGCGACTCAATACTACGCTGCTGTGGGTAACGCTGTCCTTCGTAATTGTGGGAGCAGTGATGTTGCTTCTGCAACCCCAAATTTCAGGGTAATGTAACCGGATCTTGAGAGCCCATGCAGCTTAGCCTTAACCAAAACCAACTGACCATTCAGCTGGAATGGTACGAGCAGCTTTTAGCGTTTACTCTGCACAACCCCATCGTGGTTCCCCTCGACCATCTGCTGCAGGTGACCACAGAAGAACCCCCTAGCCGATGGACCGATCTGCGAGCTCCTGGGACCCATTTACCCGGTGTCATTAAGGCGGGCACTTACTACACCCGCCAGGGCCGAGAGTTCTGGTATGCCACGGTCGATCGCCACTTTTTGGTGCTAGAACTGCGGGAAGAGCCCTACCAAAAAATTGTGCTGACCGTGGAAAACCATCGGGAGTGGTTAGACCGGATCACTCAGGCAACAATGCCCCTTGATTGAAAGCTTGCGACGACGAAATGACCAGGGAAAAACCGTTGTCGGGGTAGTGCTTCTAGGCCTGCACTAAGTCGGGCCACAGGTCTTTTAACTCGCTCGGAAAGCTGTGGAGGACATCTTGGGCTTCGCCCTTGGTGATATGCTCAACAATCGTTTGCAACATGACCCGCACGACTGGTTCTGGTTCGGCCTCCAGATTGACACGCTGAAATTCTTCCTGCACTTTGCCAACAACCCGCACCAGCGCAGCGCCAGTTTGACCCCGGCTTTACGGTATTGGTGTCGCCCTAGGTTCTCGTGATCCGACAGAAAGACTAAACCTTTACTGCCGCTATTCAATTAGCAAAAAACGCAGACCAGACGAATCTGATCTGCGTTTGCTGAGGCGCTTTTAATGGGCATTAACAGAGGCTAGGCCGCCTGGGGCGATCGCTGCAGCAGCGCTTGAATCGAGGTCTTTTCTAGCAATCCCGCCAGAGAGCCATCGTTACCAATCACCGCCAGAGCCTGAATCTTGCGGGTTTCTAGAGTCTTGATGACATCCATCAGCGGTTGCTCGGCACCTACGGTCACAATATCACCGGCAGATTCCATAATGGCGGCCACGGTGGTGTCTTCCCACTGCTCGCGGGGCACCTGCTTAAGGGTATCGACGAGCACTGTACCTACTAGCAATCCCGTTTCATCAGCTACCAGAAACTTGCGCCAGGCCGAAGGGGCCGCCAGCAGCGCGTTGTCGGCAAACTCACGCAGAGAGGTACTAGCTTCTACAACCGGGCTGTCTTGCGCCATGGCGTCTCTTGCCGTCAGGCCAGCCAGGCGGCCCTGCACGGTGCCAAATTGCGCGGTGCGGTTAGCATTTTGCAACAAAAACAGACCGATCAGCAACGTCCAGATGCTGCCCACGGGGCTGATGCCCAAGACAGAACCAATACCCAGGGCGATCGCAACCCAGCCCAGCAGTTGACCCACGCGGCTGGCAAACACTAGACCCTTGTGGGGTTGACCAGTGATCTTCCAGACAATCGACTTCAGCACGTTGCCACCATCCAGCGGCAGGCCAGGGATGAGGTTAAAGGCACCCAACGCCAGGTTGATGTAGGCCAGCAGCGTTACGATTCCGGCCAGCGGACCAGAGAGGGGCAAGACCAACCCTGCCACAGAGAACAGGGCAAAGAGGGCAAAGCTGACCAGAGGGCCTGCGATCGCCACTTGAAACGCACCCTTCGGCGTCTCAGACTCCTTCTCTAGCGCCGCCAAGCCGCCAAACAAAAATAGCGTAATCGAGTTGACACCAATACCCTGACGCAACGCCGCAACGCTGTGTCCCAGCTCGTGGGCCAGCAC
>PYER01000103.1 GCA_003017855.1 filamentous cyanobacterium CCT1 | reverse complement strand
GATGAGGGGTGAAGGGTGAGGAGGGGGATGAGGGCGTCCCAGTTGAAGCTGGTGTGGCCTAAGTAGGCGAGGCGATTGAGGATTTCTGGCAGCTGGGGAAGTTCGGCGGTGGGGACGAGGCCGAGGTGGCGATCGGGCAGGGCGATCGCATCCTGTCGTCGCAGCACGCCCAGAATGGGGATATTCAGGCTGGATAGGGCCTCGGTGAGAAGTTCGAGGTGGCGATCGCTGCCCACCCGGTTCAGCACCACGCCTGCAATGTGCACCCGAGGATCTAGCGTGCGGTAGCCGTGGATAATCGCCAGCACCGATCGCGACAGGCGGCTGCAATCCACCACCAGCAGCACGGGCAGGTTAAGCAGGCGGGCAACATGGGCGGTGCTGGCCACATCTGAAAGCCCTGATGCGCCATCAAATAGGCCCATCACCCCTTCGACCAGGGCAAATTCGGCATTCTGGCAGCGGTGGGCAAAGCACTGCTGTACGTAGGTTTCTGAGGTGAGAACGGGGTCGAGATTGTAGCAGGGGCGACCCGTGGCCTGGCGGTGGAACATGGGGTCGATGTAGTCTGGCCCCACCTTGAACGACTGCACCCGATCTGACTTCTGTGCCAGGGCCGCCAGCAGGGCCAGGGTGACGGTGGTTTTGCCCACGCCGCTGCGATCGCCCGCGACCACTAACCCACCTGAAAAGACATTTGCACTCAACCGCGATTCCTCTAGCGTGAATTTGTCTAGGGCAATCTTATCTTGACCTCAGGAGGTCAACGAGCTGGCGCGACTTTGGAGCGCTAGGGAAAATGCCCCTAAAATTGAGCTATGGATATTCAACTACTTGGCACCAATCTGGCCGACCTGGTTAGGGCCTTAAGCGCAATTTTGATCAGCACCTGTCAACTGCTGGCGATCTTTGTGATCTCAGTTGGCATTATTCGTGCCCTGGCGATTTTTTTGCGCTCGTCGCTCTTTAAGCCGCAAACCACGACTGCCTTTCAGCGCAGCCGCCTGGCGATGGGGTATTCCTTCTCACTGGGGCTAAGCTTTCTGGTTGGGGCCAGCATTCTTAAAACCATGCTGTCGAGCCAGTGGGAAGATATCGCCCGACTGGTGATCATCATTGCCGTGCGCACGGTGCTCAATCTGCTGCTGGAGCGGGCGATTCGTAACAGTCAGGCGATTGGCGATGAGCCCCTGGCGATAGATACCAATGGTAAAGAAGCCGCTCCTGAAGCTGCGATCGCCAATTCCTAGTGCCGCTGCGCGAAATTCAACATGTCAAGTTCAAACTTCAAAAGCTTTGGGCTAAAAACCCGGTTTCTTCGTCACCGCTCTCACTAACTTGCCCGCTAGCCTAGAAACCGGGTTTCTGCATCAGCGTTTTCGGCTTCGTCTACAGTGCCAATGACTATCCTGCCCCGGTGGCCCCTCGACCATCGGGTTCGGTTTGGGTACCTTTGAATGAACAGGTTACGGCCAGGACGCCTATGACGTCACCCTCACTATTGGAGCAGGCTAAAGATGGCGATGCGGGGGCGATCGCGGCCCTGCTCACCAACGCGCTGAAGCCCAAGGGCATTATGGTGCGGGGCGATCGCCAGAGCTACTGCCTCCAGCTCTGGTTCACGGGCAACCCGGTCCCTCCCCAGGCAGCAACAGTGGCCTACGCCCGCCGCGCCCTGGAAAAGCTGCAGGTCTCGGCCATTGGTATCTTGCAGGTTTACGGCGAATCAGCGGAAGGCGCACAGCCGGTGTGGACAGAGGAAATTGCTTTGCTGTCCACGCCGCAGATAGAACCCGAAGCTGAAGGATTGCCTGAGTCAGATTTCAGCCCGCCGCAATCTGTTCAGAATCCGTCGCCTCCGGTATTTCAGCCCCTTACTCAGGATGACTCACCGCCGGTAGCGATCGCCCGCGCTTACCAGGAGCTAGGGCTAGAGCCAGGCGCGTCATTGGCCCAGGTGGAATCGGTGTACTTCAAGCGTCGGGCCGCACTGCTGCGCCAGGGCGATCGCGCTGCCCTAGAACCGCTTAAGTGGGCCTTCACCACTCTCAAAACCCATCTGGAACAACCGCAGGCTGTGACTTCAGACCTGACTATGGCGGAAATGGCTACCGTCTCAAAGGTTGGGCTGGCTCAGCGATCGCGACCATCCACCCACCCCCGTCCCGCTCAAGCCAATGCCCCAGACGACTCTGACATTCTGGCCTTCGACAACCGCTACAGCAACGGACTGATTTTTCCGGTGCTGCTGCTGGCGGGCATGCTGATGAATGCCATGCCCATCGTCAATGCGCTGCTGTGGGGTATCAAGATTTGGATCCATGAGTTTGGCCACGCTACGGTGGCCTGGCTAGCGGGGCGACGAGCGATTCCCTTACCCATCGGCTGGACGAGCGTGGACCCGAGGCGATCGCTGTTTGTCTACCTCGGCATTCTCGTTTTGCTGGGTCTGCTCTACTGGGCGGGGCGGCGGGAGCAAAAGCGCTGGCCAATGGTGCTGGCAGTGGTGCTTGCGATCGTGCAGTTCTTGATGACCTGGCTCCTGCCTGCCAACGCCTTCGACATGCTGCTCTCCTTCGGCGGCGTGGGGGGCGAAATTTACCTGTCGGCCCTGCTGATGGTGAGCTTTTATTTTCCGCTGCCCGAATACTTTCGCTGGGATTTTTACCGCTTTCCGGTGGTGCTGGGGGCGGCCTTTTGCTTTTGGGGCCAGGTGTGGCTGTGGCAGCAGGTGCCGCGCGGCAGAGCCTCCATCCCCTTTGGCAGCCTGTGGGGCGAGGCCGACCACGGCGACATGAACCAGCTGATCAACGTCCACGGCTGGACGCCGGGCGATATTATTGGAACGTATAGCGCGATTGCCCATCTGTGCCTGTTTGCGATCGTCGCCGTCTACGGCTACACTCTGTTTCGCCAGCACCGGGAGATCTTTGTAGCCCTGGCACGTCAATGGTTGCCTTAACGATGCCACTCGGTGATGCCGCCGGGCTTGTCGATTAGGGTAATGCCTTCGGCCTGGAGCAGGTCGCGAATGCGATCGCCCTCTGCAAAATCCTTCGCTGCCCTTGCCTCACGCCGCTGAGTCAACAGCGCCTCAATCTCGCCATCAGACAGTCCGCCCTGGGTAGATTCCTCAGCTCCGGGCTGGGCTTCTAACCCCAGCACCTGGGCCAGGCAGACCAGGGTTTGCCAGCGCTGGCGCAGGGTGTTGCTGTCAGTATCAGCCTCGCCCGTGTGGGTGATCACATTGCCTGCGCGGCGGAGGTCTTTGGCCAGGTCAAACAGCACCGCCAGCCCTCCAGCGGTGTTGAAGTCGTCATCCATAGCGGTTTGGAAGGCTTGCACCGGGGCGCTGTCGCGATCGATGCGCATCGCTGCCGGATCGCCAAAGGCCGAATCGTCAGCATCGGCCCAGCCCAGCTTGGCTCCAAACTGGTAGCCGAACAGCAGCCCATCCTTGAGGGTGCCCCAGCTGGTTTGGGCGGCGGCGATCGCCTCATCCGTAAAGTCGACCGGCTTGCGGTAGCTGCCCTGGAGCAAAAACAGCCGCACCGCCATCGGGTCGGGGGCATTCGGCGCATCCAGTAGATCGCGAATGGTGGTGAAGTTGCCGAGGGATTTCGACATCTTCTCGCCGCCCACGTTGACCATGCCGTTGTGCATCCAGTAGCGCGAGAGGGGGTGGCCCGTGGCGGCCTCCGATTGGGCGATTTCGTTCTCGTGGTGGGGGAAGACCAGGTCGCTGCCGCCGATATGGATGTCGATGGTTTCGCCGAAGCGTTCACGAATCATGGCCGAGCACTCAATGTGCCAGCCCGGTCGGCCCGGTCCCCAGGGCGATTCCCAAAAGGGTTCGCCTTCCTTCGCGCCCTTCCACAGGGCAAAGTCGAAGGGGTCTTGCTTAATGGCCTCTTCCCCGGCCACCCGTCCGCTGGCCCCGGCCTGCATGTCGTCGAGCTTGCGGCCTGAGAGTTTGCCGTAGCCGTCGAACTTGCGCACGGAGTAATACACGTCGCCGTTAGCGGGGTAAGCGTAGCCCTTTTGCTCTAGCTCGCCAATTAGCCGCTGAATGCCGTCCAGCGTCTTCGTGGCGTAGGTGTATTCGTCGGCCTCCATCACATTCAAGCGAGCGATGTCTTCGAGATAGGCCTGGGTGTAGCGCTCGGCCACCGTCTGCATGGTGGAGCTCTCAGTCTTCGCCCGGTTGAGAATTTTGTCGTCGATATCAGTGAAATTTTGCACGTAATGGACGGCGTAGCCCCGCCATAGCAGGTAGCGGCGCACCGTATCCCAGGCCACGTAGCAGCGGGCGTGGCCCAGGTGCGAGTAGTCGTACACCGTGACGCCGCAGCAGTACATCTTCACCCGCCCCGGTTCCAGGGTCTCAAAGGGTTCTTTCTGGCGGCTCAGGGTGTTGTAGAGTACGACGCTCATGGCAGGGGCGCAAAATGCCCATTATAAAAGGACGCTAACAGAACGATTCAACACTGAAACCGCTTTAGACGCAACGGCGGCGCGTCGGGCCTAAGATAGTCAGCATCTACGTCTAGACCAAAGCTATCCGCCTGCTTCATCAGCTTGGGTGCCACATTTACGATGGATTAGACCACGTTATGGGTGTTCCCCAGATACCAAATTTGAAGAAGTGATCGCCGCTTTGCTGAAAGCCTACTTTTTGATAAAAGCCCACGGCGGCCTCGGCGGCATTGACCGTAACCGATTCTAAATCGTGAGCACACTGCCCGAAGAGTTCTCTAGCAATCCCTTGCCCAGAAAATTCTCTGCGCACGAACAACAGGGACAGGTGATTCCCTCTCTTAAAGGCAATAAAGCCAACAACAACCCCATTCCATGTCGCAACCAGCGTTTTCTCCCGGCTCAAAATTCTGTCCCTTAGCTCGTCTGGATGACACAGCTGCAGCCATTCAGCCACACTTTCTGGCGTGCCATCGGTAAGCTCCCAAAGCTCCGCAGAAGCCCACATGCAGCCGCTAATTTGATACTCGTCTCCGGGGTTTGGTGGTCTGTAGACGATTGTATTCATGCAACGCCGCTCCGGTATTCAATGGGCAGTCTGATTCGTTGCTCTACGGCAAAGATAAAGTAGTCTGGCCCCAGAGCCAACCAACCGGCCTTGGAGCAATTTAGACTGTAGGATCACGTTGCAAGAAACGCCAATGTCCCTAGCTACTCCTCTCGCGGCGGCTGACCTTGAAGCCTATTTTCAACGGATTGGCTATGAGGGTTCCCGCCCCCCTACGCTGGCTACTCTGCAAGGCATTCACCTGCGGCATCCCCAGGCGATCGCCTTCGAAAACCTCAGTTCATTTCTGGGTCATTCGGTGGATCTAGAGTTGTCCTCACTGGTGCAAAAGTTGGTCTATGGCGATCGCGGCGGCTACTGCTTTGAGCAAAACGCGTTGCTGCGATCGGTGCTGACTACCCTGGGCTTCGCGGTCACCGGGCTGGGGGCGCGAGTGCTGTGGAACCTGCCCCCCGACACCCTCACGCCCCGCAGCCACATGGTGCTGCTAGTGGAAATTGAGGGCGAGCCCTACATCGCCGACGTGGGCTTTGGGGGGCTGACGCTGACCGCGCCGCTACGGCTGGTGCCAGACCTGGTGCAGGAGACGCCCCACGAACCCTTTCGGCTGATTCAATCCGAGGGGTTCTGGGTTCTACAGGCACAGATCGCCCAAGACTGGAAGCCCCTGTACCAATTTGAGCTACAGGCCCAGTACCCCTGTGACTACGAGGTCAGCAACTGGCATGTGTCGACCTATCCCAAATCGCTGTTTGTCAACAACTTGATTGCAGCTCGGGTTGATCGGGAGCGTCGCTACGGTCTGAGAAATACCGAACTGGCTACCCACTTTCTAGCCGGAACAACCGAAAAACGCCACATTACCGATGCCGCCGAGCTAGAGACGGTGCTGACCAACATTTTTAAGCTCAGGCTGCCCGAAACCAGCGACTTTAGCCGCCTGTTTTCAGCTCAAGGCTAATCCTTAGCCCTACCGCAGCGCGTCGGCCAGGGTTTTGACCACGGTGTCGCTTTTCCAGTAGCTGCCGTGAGCATCGCCCCCCCAGAGCAGCGGCAGCCGCCCTATGGTAATCGGCAGCCCGCGATGCTCGGTGATCACATCCCGCAGATGTACGTAGAGCTGGGCGTTGCCCATCAGTCGAGGCATCAGCCCTTGCAGCGGGTAGGCGATCGGGTCGCCGGGGTGCATGTAGTTGTACCAGGGCAGCGATTTTTTGCCGCGCTGGTGGTAGAGGGTTTGCAGCAGCGATCGCAGATCTTTAGTTAAATCGTGGGTGCTATCGCCCGTCACCGACAGCAGGCTAAACAGGGCGATGGGCGAACCCATGGTGTGTACGCTGGCGATCGGCAATCCCTGTCCCGGTGTCTGGCCCAGACCAAAGAACACCTCCCGCAGCTGCTGGATGGTTTGCCGGGTACCACGCGTGCTGGCATCGGCATCCAGCTTGGGGTCATCCCAGCGGGCAGCAAACAGCAGGTCAAAGAGAATCACGCTGCCCAGGCTGTGGGTGACCAGGTGCAGGCGATCGCCCGGCTGAGCCGACTGCAGGGCTGGCAGCGCCATCTGCTGAAACCGCTGCACCACCTGAGCACCCACGTGGCGGCTCAGGTACAGCGCCGCATCGCCAGCAAACTCAAGCACCTCGCTGATGCGAAAGTCAGTCATCCACAGCTTGCGCCACTGCGGCGAGGCCTCCAGTCCCTGGCGCAGGCTAGCCTGGGGCTGCACGTTCAGGTCGCCCCAAAACACGGGGATAGGTTTAATCGTGCGTCCGTTGGAGCCTATGGTTCGCTCAACATTTTGCAGTAGCGCCTGCACCGTGCGGGTAAACTCGTCGGGCCGACGATGCTTAACGCCGTGCACAAACAAAACGTAGTCGGTAGCCATAGCTAATGCTCTCCTGGGGGCGAAGGGGTGACATGGTAAGCCTGGCGACCGCAGGCTCGCATCCATAACTACAGAGGTAGCGGCAGTATTCCAGACAATACGGTTTGGTTGAGTCGTGAACACCTATCGCTGGAAGCTTGGGTTTGGCTCGGCTCAACCTGTAAACTCAAGAGTGTAGGATTTGAGCAAATTAGGAGCCATGGTTAGTCGATCCAGCCTGTGTCGGATGTTGGTAGCCACGCTAGTGGTGCTCACCCTTTGCCTGAGCTGGGTTAGCCCGGCTGCGGCCACCAGCTACGATCGCCAAAACCTGAGAATGAGCGACTGGTCTAATCAGGATCTGCGCGGCAACGACTACACCCGCGCCGATATGGCCGACGCCGACATGAGCCACACCAACCTGCGCGGCGTGCGCCTGTTTGACACCACTCTGGCCCGCGCCAACATGGAAGGAGCCGATATGACCGGGGCAACGCTGGATGGCGCCCGATTTTATCAGGCCAATCTGACCAATGCCATTCTTGAAGGGGCCTATGCTTTTGGTACTGACTTTCGCGAAGTCACTATCGACGGCGCCGACTTTACCGACGTGCTGCTCGACCCCAAGGTGAATAAAATGCTCTGCACCGTAGCCAAGGGCACCAATCCGGTCACGGGGCGCAAGACTAGAGATACGCTGTATTGCCCGTAGGAGCAGTGTCAGCTAAAAGCCCCTGGCCTCTCGCAAGGACAGGGGCTTTTGTTACAGACGACTCACCCTTACACTGCAGCGGACTCAGCCGAGTTGAGCGTGATGACCAGGTCGTTGAAGTCGTTATCAAACAGGTCTTCAAAGCGCCAGACATTGCCATCGCGCTGAATTCGAGACTCACCGATAGTCGTTAAGTTACTCGTTTCGCCGTCCACCAGCAGCACAGGGGCGTAGTAGGTGCCGCCGGGCAAGGTGAGGTTGACCGTAGTGGTTGCCAGGTTGTCGGCAAACAGCTCCGTATCGAGCAGGTTGGCGACGACAGCCGCTTCGTAGCCCGCGTCCCCGACCATCAAGCCATCCACCCGCCCCTGGGCATCGGTTTCGTAAAACCTCAGCACGTTGTCAAAGGTTGCCTCGCGCGATGCGGTAACGTTGAGGGCCACGTCGCCGTCAACACCGGTCAGGTCAATCAGCTCCGCTAGGGGGGCAGGCCCATCCAGGGTGGGCAGCACCTCAAACTGGCTGACGATTCTGGGCGTTAAGTCGAGCACCGCCTGGGGATTGGCCAGCAGGTCAGCCTCGCTGTAGGCGTCGATGCCGTAGGTGGTAACGGTCAGCTTTTGGGTTTCAGCGTCAATGTCTAGCTCGGTCCAGCTAAAGGTATGGGCTGAAACGTAGTCGCCTTGCAGCAGGGTGGCGTTGACCAGTCCGTCTGCGATCGCCAGGTTGTTATTCAACCCGACGGGGTCGTAGCCAAACAGGTCTGTCTGAGAAACCAGCACCTGCTTGAGGAAATCATCTTTATCGTCAGGTATATCGTCGAGGTCGGGGTTGACCGGCAAGGCATCGTAGAAAGCACGCTGCTCGGGGGTAATTAGCCCAAAATTAGCGGCAATATCGATGACGTTGGGGCCAAAGCGACCGTCAAAGAAAGCGACGGGGCCGGTCACTATCTCAAAGGCGTTGGTCGCAATCTGATCCTGAGCCGGGCCAAGCTGGTAGGTAAGGTTGTTAACGATAGTGCCGTGGAAGTCTCCCGCCATAAACACCACGTTGTCAATGGCGTTTTGGTCAATGAAACTCAGCAGTTCGGTGCGCTCGGCGGCGTAGCCCTCAAAGCGATCTTCGGCGTTGGCAACGCCAAAGTTTTGGATCGGTTCTGGAATTACCACAAATTTCCAGGTGGTGCCATTTTCCTGCGCTGCTAACAGGTCGGCCTTGAGCAGATCGAGCTGGGCGTGACCGAGCAGGGTACGACTGGGGTCAAAGGCCTGCACCAAAAATTCGGTGGGGTCAGCAATATTGGCCGGGGCTAACTGCACATCGCGGAAGGAGCGGCTGTCGGTGACAAAGATAGAGGCATCGCTGCCAAAGGACTGGGCTCGGTAGAGCTGCCGTTCGCCAGCGGTGCGATCGTCCCCAGTTGCGCCGTAAAACTCGTCGCGAATGGGCTGATACTCCTGGTAGGCCTGGAGGGCGTCTTCGTAGGCCTGGGTGTCGTTGACGAACTCGACATCATCGGTAAACAGCGGATCGGGGGAAGAGCCAATGTCGGGGGCGTCGGGCGACTCGCCGGGGGCCGCACCGCCCGCAAAGTTGTCCACAAGTTCGTGGTCGTCGATGGTGGCAATAATCGAGGTCGTGGCCTGGAGGTCAGCGGTGGCGCTGAGGCCAAAGCGAGGACTCAGGATCTCGCTATGTTTGATGCGAAACTCTTCCAGAGTACGAGCCTGGGTCACGCCGGGTAGCGCTGGCGTCTCACTGTCGGCATAGATAGTGTCACCCAGCTTGACGAACACATCCAGGTTGCGCTCTGCCGCAGAACTGAGGATGGGGTAAGGCGGTGCCTGCTGCCAGTCCCCTGCGATGCCAAAGGTGAAACCGTTGAATTCTCCCTGTTCAGCCGCCGTCAAAAAGCGTCCTGTTTTGGAATTTCCGGCGGCATCAATAACGCGAAAGAAATATTCGGTGCCTGCGTCTAGACCATCTACGTCAACTTTGACGGGAACATCGCCATCAGTCACGATAGCGGTAACAGTGCCCGCGATGCTGGAGAAATCTGCATCAGTGGAGTATTCAAAAGTCACGGCACCGAGAGCGGTGCTGCGTGTCCAGAGCACGACGGAGTCTTGGCTAACATCGCCGCTGGCCACACCGTTGGGCAGGGTGTCGGCGGCACCGCGAGGGTTGTAGCTCGTGGTGTCGATGCTCAGGTCACCGTCAAAGTTAGCGACTACATCTGCCCAGTCGATGTACTTAAAGTTGGCGCTGAAGTTTTGAATTTCGCCATCTTCTAAGTCCTGAAAGACCACGCCAGGCTCGTTGGAGCCATCCTGCACGATCAGCAGACCATTGGGGAAGGCATCGCCGAGGGGCACGTTGATGACGTCGGCCCCGTCAGACTCTTCGACCGCATCGACGCCATTGGCGTTGCCGATCGCAAAGCTGCCCAGGTAGGCATTGCTCTGGCGATCGAACACCGCAAAGGTGCTGTCGCCCTGGCTCGACGCCAGCAGATAGCCGCTACCGTTAGCACCATAGTAGATGGTTAAGCCTTCAATGTCGGGGCGCAGGTAGGGCTCATCAACGCTGGCGACGACCGTAAAAGTACTGCTGCTATTGGGTTCGGCGTCGAACTTGAGAATGCCAACTTCGCCTTCGAGCGCCACGTAGCCCACCCCCATTTCGCGATCGATCACAATTCCCTCCGACTGGAAGTCTTCGGGGTCGGCATCGGCAGGAATCTCGAAGGGCAGAGTGCGAATTACCTCAGCGGTAACGGTGCCGTTGCCCGCATCGGCTAGCCTCAGCTGGGCCACCTGCGCCCCGTCTCGCTGGGTGGTGAAGACGTACTGACTGCCGTCTTGAATGCTGGTGTAGGTGGCCAAACCGTAGGCGGTTTGTTCGCCGTCGTCGACGCCAAAGATAGAGAAGGCCGGTGCCGCCAGCTCCGCAGCGGTGATGTCGGTGAGCTGGCGATTGTCGGGGTCAATGCGAAAGATCGACAGGGTGTCGTTGCCGCGATCGCTGGCCACCGCCAGATCCACCGTTTCACCCCCCAGCTCAAAGTTGTAGATGATATCGACGTTGTTGTAGCGCACCCCCTCAGGGTTGATTTCCTGCAGCTGATTGCCTGCCAGGTCATACACCTTCAGCCCCGTATTCTTCAGCGTCATAATGGCAAAACTGCGGGCCGGGTCGGTGGGGTGAACGTAGATAGCCGGGTCATCCGGATCAGACTCCTGGGTTGGGTCGGGGCTGGCCGGATCGCCAAAGCGAATTTCTGGCGGCGTTTCCAGGGTGGCAGGCACCGCTGGTACGGTTTGGGTATCGACGGCAAAGGCTAAAAACTGGGTGAACTGGGCGGTGCTGAAGTTGTTGTCGCTGGCGACCAGCAGCACCTGGCGACCATCGGACAGCACCGGACCCAGCGCCAGGGCTTCGCCATTGTCCAGGGTCAGGCCCAGGTCGCTGAAGTCCAGCAGCAGCTCTTTTTCCGCGACGGCATCGACGCCGAAGGGCTCGTCTGGCTCCGTATCGAAGGGTGTGTCTGCGGGCGCAATCAGCCCATCAAAGCTCTGAATATCGGTGGTGAGCTGGGTTAGCACCTCGTACAGCCTGAGGGTATTGCCAGCGCCAGCGGAAAAGGATCGCTCCAGCGACAGCAGCGTGCCAGTGTTGTCTAGGGCCAGCAGTTCAACTAGCCCGTTGGTGCTGAACCCGTCAGCTGGAACTGGCTCAGCCGCCACCGCGTCAGTTTCGTACACAAACTCTTTAACGGCTGTACCCGTGGTCAGGTCGTACTGCACCACCCGCACCAGGCTGCCCTCCTCCAGGCTGGCGGCGGGGCCGTCTTGGTAGAGGGCATTTTCGGTTGCGGTGTAGAGAAACTGCTGGCTGGGGGAGAGGGTCAGACTCTCAAAGGCCAGGTTGTTGCGACTGCCGCTGCTCTGGTCGGCAGTGGGGAGGAACTTGTCGTCGACGGGCAGGCTGCGAATGAACTCCCCCGTCAGCGAAAATTCGCTGACAGAGGGCGCAATGCCCGCGGTGGCATCGCCTTCGGAGGAGATAAACAGCGTGCCGATGCTGTTGAAGGCAATGCCTTCGGGGTCGAGAGTGGCCGCCCCAAAGGGACTGCCGTCCTGGTCGAGCAGCGTTGTGACGCTCAAGATTTCGACGTCGCCTCCATCCAGCGAGCCGTCGCTGAGGTCGATGTCCAGGGTGTAGAAGCGAGCCGGGTTGATCTGGCTGCGATCGTCCGACAGGGCGTAGTACACACCCTGGCTGGGGTTGTAGGCCAGCCCCGAGATGCCGCCAAATTCTGTGCCCTCAACGGCAAGCCCGGTGGGGAAGGTGACTTCGCCCAGAAACTCGATGCCAGAAACACGGGTGCGGCGCTGCTCGGGCAGGGCACCGTCTAATTCCACATCGACGTAGACCAGGCGGTGGTCAGAGGTGGGAAATTCGGCCAGCGGAAAGAGCGAATCGTCGCTGGGCTGCCAGAAGACTTGAGCGTCCACAATCTCCAGGTTGTCGGAGGGCAGAACATAGTCCACACGCAGGTTGCCGGGGGCAATATCGGTGGTTGGATCAGCTGGGTTAAAGCCGAAGTCGGCGGTATCAAAGGCGGGATTGCCCAGCTGGTCGGCATTGACGCCCCCCTGGCGCGCCGCCGCGTCTACACCCCCTGCGCTGCTGGGGGTCACCGACGTATTCACCAGCGGGTTTTCGAGCAGCAGCTGGGCCGCGCCGGGGATGCTGTCGCCGTCGAAGGGGTCAGAGTTCTGATCGCCCATGATGACGAACCTGGCCCCGGCGGCTAGCCCGCCGAAATTGCCGCTGTCGTCGTAGATGTAGTCGGCCCCGTCAATGTAGTCTGACCAAAAGCGAATTTCATCATAGTTGCGACGACCGTTGCGGTCTTCCGGGCCGTCGAACACGGGCGGGGTGGGGTGGCTGGCGAGCACGTGGATAATTTCGCCGTTGACTTCGACAGGCAAATCGACGTGGTTTTTAGAGGAAAGGCGCACCGCCGCCAGCTCTTCGGGGGTGAACCAGCTGGCGGTATCGCCGTTGCCGTCGGCATCGTTGGGATCGGAGGGCAGCAGCGCGCCTGGCATATCGGCCCAGAGAAAGTCCTGAAAGGTGCGGATCTGGTCTTCTACGATGGGGTATTTCGAGTAGATGACGAAGGCAAACTGACCAGGGAAAAAGCCGAAGCCGTAGGCGTCGTCGGGGCCGCCCACCGTGCCGTCGTTATTGAGGTCAAGGCCGGAGGGCACGCCGGTGTTGGAGGGGGCGGCGTAGACGTAGGGGTACTCGACCGGGTCCACGCCGTTTTGAGATACCGATAGGTAGTTTTCCTGGAAAAGGGCGGCGGCGGTGCCCGCAGCGTCGTAGTCAAACTCATTGATGAGAACGACGTCGGGATTGCTGCGCTGGATAATTTCTGCGATCGCCTGGGCCTGAGCATTGTCTGGCGTCGACAGATCGGTGATCAACGCTCCCTCGGCGGCGCGGTTGAGGGAGGCATTAAAGGAAGCAAAGCGAATAGCCATAGGTTCTAGTTTTGGGGGACTTTGGTAAGCGTTAAGACCTGGCCAGGCGACAGAATTTTGGCGCAGCAAAGCAGGGGGGCCAAGCTGAAAGCCCCGCCACGAAGGGCGTTGGCGCAGCCTCTCCAAGGGAGAATCGCACCCTATTCGACCAACCTGCCTTGGAGCGTTCACGAAGTGTCCCCAAAGGGGAATCGCCTCCGTAATTCCTCTGAATTTGGAGATCACCCGATCACACCAAGGCTGAGAATATCCCCGACAAATCAAGAGCAGTTTATGGATACTTTAATCTTGGCCGCCTAAATTTCTGCTGAATTAAAAAAGCCCCCACTTGCGGCCGCAAGTGGGGGCTTAAGCCTTAAACGTCAGGCTGTCACGGTCAGCTATGCCTAGGCCGCAACCGGCTCAGCCGAGTTGATCGTAATCACTAGGTCGTTGAAATCGTTGTCAAACAGGTCCTCAAACCGCCAGACGTTGCCATCGCGCTGAATGCGAGACTCACCGATAGTCGCCAGGTTGTTGATATCACCATCTACCAGCAGGGCGGGGGCGTAGTAGGTGCCACCGGGCAGGGTGAGGTTGACCGTGCTTGTCACCAGGTTGTCGGTAAACAGCTCAGCATCGAGCAGGTTGGCGGCCACGGCGGCCTCATACCCTGCATCACCAGCCATCAGGCCATCGACCCGCCCCTGGGCATCGGTTTCGTAGAACTTCAGCACGTTGTCAAAGGCCGCCTCGCGGTTCACGGTGATATCGACGGCGACATCGCTGTCGATGCCCGTCAGGTCAACCAGCTCTGCCACGGGCGGTGCAAATGCCTCGTCCCCAAACAGGGTGCGGTACATCATCTCGTAGATGAAGGTGTTGTCCAGGGTGGAGGGCAGCAGGTCAGCGTTAAGACCGTAGGCCTTAGACACAATGCTGCCAGGGAAGTCGGGGGTACCAACCCAGGCCACCCCAAAGTTGCCCATGGGGCCATCGACGCTGTCCATGGCGGCAAAAGAATCCCAGGGGAACTCAGGACTGCCGGTGCTGCCGGTGGGGCCATCCAGGAAGACGGGGGTACCGGCCTCGGTAGTGGGGTTGGCGTAGATAAAGGGTACCGACGGTTCCTCATCGCCCAGGGCAGGTTCAGAGATCTCGTTCCCCGAGGGGCGGGTGTAGGGGGCAAACTGGAACACCTGCAGACCGCCTGCATCGCTGTCGGCGGCGGTGACCACCAGGGTGTTGGGGTCAACGTTGTCGACGTAGTCTAGGGCGACACCAATGGCGGCATCGGCCCGACGCACGGCTTCGATAGTGCCAACGGCATTATTGCTGTTGGCAAAGTTGTCCGTGCCCTCTTCCTCCAGCACCACAAAGAACCCGTCGGGATCTGCAGACACCAGCTTGAGGGTAGCCTCCAGCATTTCGGCCACGGTGGGAGCCGTGGCGACGTAGAGGGGCAGGGGAGAATCGGTATTTAACCCCAGATCTTCTTCCGTGGTAGCGGCAAAGGTGGCATCAGCGGCAAAGACACCCAGCAGCTTTTCGGGAGGATTGTCGCCATTGACGACCTCATTCATCTGGTCCTCGGTGTAGACCACGGTGTAGCCCAGCGATTCCGCCAGCTCAATTAGGTTGATGGTGGGGCGACGCTCGGGGCGCGTTTCTTCTGCGCTCATTTCCGCGTCTACGTGGAACCCGGTTTCACCGATAGGCAGCATGTACAGCTCGCCACCGCCTAGAATGACGTTGGTTCCAGAGCGAATCGTCTGCTCGATGATTTCGGCGTACTTGTCGCGGGCGCGAATGTCGTCGCCGTCGCGGTTGGTGGTGGCGGCGGCAAAGGCGGCGGTGCCTGGCTCAGCCATCTGACCCGATTGGATCAGCGCGGTGGCCTTACCCGCATCGATCGCCTCTTCCAGAATGGTTTTGCCCACGTTACCCGAGGCTGGCACCACAACAGAGTTGTCTTCTTCCAGGCCAAAGGACTCGTTGAAGACCTTGACCCCGTTGGCGTGGGTGACGGCCCCCGCGTTGGAGGTGCCGGTGAGCTGGTTTTCCATGTGGCCCAGATACACCCCGGCGTTGCTCATCTTGTCCCAGTTGAGACGACCGTCGGGGCCGAGGTCAATGTTGCGCAGCGCCATGTAGTGAGAGGGGCTGGTGCCATCGGGGTGAATGAAGATGACGTTGCCAGTCTGAGCGGTGGGGGCAGGCGCAACCTTGGTTTCATCGGGAATGCGGGACTCCAGTTCGACATCGAACAGAGTCTCGTACATCAGCTCGTAGATGCCGGTGTTGTCAACGGTGGGGGGCAGCTTGTCGGCGTTGAGACCCTGGGCCTTGGAGACAATCGAGCCGGGGAAGTCGGGGGTACCAGCCCAGCCCACGGCAAAGGGAAATTCATCGCCGTTGGCGTCGGGGGCCGCCACAAAGGGCAAGGTGCCCAGGCCGTCTACGCCGTCGAGGGGTACCGGACGGTCTTCAAGGGTGGGGTTGTTGTTGATGGTGCCAACGGGTTCAGCGGGGTCTACGTCAGTAACCTGTAGACCACCGGCATCGCTGTCGGCGGCGGTGATGATCAGGGTGTTTTCGTAGCGGCTCAAGAAATTCTGAGCCACGCCGATCGCATCGTCAGCGCGAATGACCCCCTCCAGCACGCCCGCGGCGTTGTTGTTGTTGCCGAAGTTGTCGGTCCCTTCTTCTTCAACGATCGCGATCGAGCCGTTGTCAAAGTTGGGGTGAGCTTCCATCAGCTGCTGGGTGACCTCCAGCATTTCGGCAATGGTGGGTGCCGTCTCCAGATAGAGGGGCAGTCCGCCCTCGGCCAGCACTTCTTCGGGGCGATCGTTGAAGGTGTGAACGGGTGCGAAAACCCCCAGCACCTTTTCGGGCAGGGCCGACTGCTCGAGCAGGGCGTACAGCTCATCGCGGGTATACACCACGGTGTAGCCCAGCGACTGGGCCAGCTCAATCAGGTTTTCGGAGGGGCGACGGATGGGGTCGCTGGCGATCGCATCGTATTCTTCAGCGGTGCCGTGGAAGCCCTCAGTGCCCACAGGCAGCAGGGTAACTTCGCCTCCAGCCAGGATGAAGTCCACCCCGGACTCAATCACCTGACGGGCGATCTCGGCGGTTTGGCCCCGAGGTACCACCGTTCTGCCATCGACTTCCAGGTCGCCGGTTTCAGCCACAAAGGCCGCTGTCCCCGGTTCGAAGATGGCCCCAGACTGCACCAGCGCGGTGACTTTGCCAGCGTCAATCGCCTCTTCGACAATGGTTTTACCCGTATTGCCCGACAGTGGCGTAATTTCGGAGCCATCCTGCTCTAGCCCAAACGATTCGGCATAAACTTTGGCTCCAGTGGCGTGGGTTACCGCGCCGCCATTGGAAGTACCGCCCAGGGTATCTTCCATGTGGCCCAGGTAAACCGCAGCCTGGTCAAGGTTATCCCAATTCAAGCGACCGTCTGGCCCTTTCTCAACAAAGCGGGCCAGAGCGTAGTGGGACGGGCTAGTTCCGTCAGGGTGAATGAAGATAACGTGGTTATTCGCCATTGGTATGCTTCCCTACAGATTGCATCTTTGAAACCGTGCAAGCTTTGAACAACAACTCGTCTCGACTAACTAATCGCGATCGCGGTCAACCTTGGCCAAGCGCACTAAAGCCAGCTGCATTCGCAGCCGCGCAGAACCCTAGCGCCAGCGCCCGATACTTCAGGCTTGACACAAGGGGTTAGAGGGGAGCGATTCCCCTGATTGCGCTCTCGTCTCGCCAGAGCGACTCAGAATTAGGTGTCGAGAGTTGGTTTTTGCTTGACCGCCGCTTGATAATCTCTCACAGGAACTTTAAAGATGAGCGGATATCGGGTTAAAGTAACGGCCCTATTGGTTTAATCATTTCCAAAAGTTCTTAACCGAAACCTGATGCCACCCCACCGACCAGGCAGGGTGACATCAGGTCTTAAATTTGACCTAGAGTCGCTTAGACACCGGTCTCCGCCGAGTTGAGGGTGACGACCAGATCGTTGAAGTCGTTGTCAAACGAATCTTCGAAGCTCCAAACGTTGCCGCTGCGCTGAATGCGCGCCTCACCGATGGTCGCCAGGTAATCGACATTACCATTCACCAGCAGCACAGGGGCGTAGTAAGCGCCACCGGGCAGGGTGAAGCTGACGTCAGTCGTAACCAGGTTGTCGATAGTCAGCTCGGTATCGAGCAGGCTGGCGGCCACAGCCGTCTCATACCCCGCGTCTTCGGCCAAAAGGCCATTCACTCGCCCCTGGGCATCGGTTTCGTAGAACCTCAGCACGTTATCGAAGGTCGCTTCGCGGCTGACGGTCACATCCACGGCAACATCACCATCAAAGCCGGTCAGATCCACAAGCTTCGCAGCGCCTCCAGACAATCCGGCGACGCCTAAACGAGCATCTAGATTCAAGGGCTGGTCGAGCTGAATTTCGATGATTTCGTTGTTGTCGATATCCGGCCCCCGCCCAAGAGAGAAGGGATAGTTGTTGTCGTTGGCCACCAGAATGGTGTCGGCATCGATCACCAGCACGTCCTCAATGGTGACAAAGGGGAAATCGAAGCTGGTCGAGCCATCGCCGTTGAGGTCGTTGGGGTCGCTGATGTTCAGCAAATCGACCACTTCTGTCTTGGCGACAAAGCCTTCGCTGTCGACCTGAGACAGATCAACTTTGAATATCTTTTTGAACTCAGCCGCTTCGCCCTGGTTGTTGTCGCGCTCAATGACGAGGAACTCGCTGTCGTTGATCGGGGTAAAGTCGCCGATCGCATTGGCAACCGACTCCATTTGGTAAAGACCTACCAGCCCCTCGTAGGCCGCGCTGGCCACATCAAACTCGTAGATGCGCAGCGAGCCAGCGGGGTCACCCACCACCGTGCCCTCCAGCATGGGGTAGAGGGTAGCGCGATCGGGGCTAAAGGCCATGCCCTCAAACCCGCGCGAGCCGCCCAGATTCGCCACGGCAGGCTCTTCAATGAAGGTGCTGCGGGCGGTGAACCCGGTGCCGGGGAAGTCGGTGAAGAACCCGTCTACCCCCAGCTCAATGAACTGCTTATACTCATTGATCGGGTCGCCCTCGTAGCTGTCGGGCAAAAAGAAGCTCTCATTGCGCAGGGTGTACAGGTGCACCAGTAGCCCGGCGTCGTGGGCGTCGGCAATCAGGGTGGTGGGGGTGCCGGTGACGCGATCGCCATCGCTAATCGCCCCGTCGCCATTCAGGTCGTCGGGCTGGCCGTTGCCGTCAGCATCCACGGTGGTCAGGGGCACAATCCGCTGTTTGTTGGAGCCAATGCCCTCGGCGTAGGTGGCGACCTCCGCCAGGCCCGCCGGGGTCGACAGATCGGTGTAGGTGCGCGCGTCGCCCGCTACCACAAAGTCGTAGGGCTGACCGCCGCCGCCAAATAGCTGCACCAGGGGAATGTCGATACCAGCGGCGGACATGAGGGTGTCGTTCAGCGCCTTCAGGTTCGCCACTTCAAAGGACTGAATGTAGATGCGGCTAGGGTCGGTGAAGCCCTCTGCCACCAGGGTTTCGACCAGAATTTCGCTGGTGTTGTAGCCCTGCTGCTCAAAGAAGGTCGGGTGCTTGGTTTCGGGGTAGATGCCGATCTGTCGTCCGGTTTCCGCCTCGACCTCCTGCACCAGGTCGATAACCTCGGCCAGGGTGGGCACCTTTAGCCCATCATTGTCGAACTCAGTCCCGCGAAGGGCCGGAATCCGCTCAATGGCGTTGAGCTGCTTGACCTCGGCCAGGGTAAAGTCTTCGGCAAACCAGCCGCCCCGCAGCACGCCGTCCAGGTTTTTCACCGTCAGGCGATCGGCAAACTCAGGGCGCAGGTAGACATCGGTGCTGGTGTCGGTGGTGTTGAGCACGGGGTTGCCGCTAGCATCCAGCTGAATAGTGCCATCGGGATTCAGCGCCACCACCCCTAGCATGGGCTCGTGGCGAGCGATCAGCACTCCATCCTGCGTCACGACCAGATCAGGCTCGATGAAATCGGCCCCCTGGGCGATCGCCAGCTTGTAGCTTGACTTTGGACAAACGCCGCCAGCCCACGGAAGATTTCGGTGGGCTTTCAGGTCAAAGCGAGGGAGCTAAGCGGC
>PYER01000431.1 GCA_003017855.1 filamentous cyanobacterium CCT1 | reverse complement strand
CCCACGAGCTGCGCAGCCCGTTGATGGCCATCTCCAGCAATGTAGAGGTGGCGTTGAAGTATCCGGAAGGAATGCGGGAGGACGATCTCGAGGTGTTTGCTGCCATCGCCAGCGCCACCAACCAGATGACTCGATTAACAGAAGACCTTTTGGTGCTGGCTCGCAGCGATCGCCAGCAGCCCCCCGTCAAAGCGGTCATTGCCCTGTCTCCCCTGCTGGCCAATCTGGTGGCCCTCTACCAGCCCCAGGCCCAGGCGAGTGGTATCGCCTTAAACTCTGCAATTGATCCTGATCTGCATCTGTGGGGAGATAGCGATCAGCTCACCCGTGCCCTGACTAATCTGATTCAAAATGCCCTGCAGTACACGCCAGAAGGCGGTCAGGTGTCGGTGCGGGCCTGGAGGGATCAGCAACACATTCAAATAGCGGTACAGGATACCGGAATGGGCATTGCTCCAGAGCACCTGCCCAGAGTGTTTGAGCGGTTCTGGCGAGCCAATGCCGCCCGCACCCATGACCAGGGAGGCTCTGGGCTAGGGTTAGCGATTACCCAGGCGATCGTCCAGCACCATGGCGGAACGATTACCGTGAGCAGTCAACTCGGACAGGGCAGTTGCTTTCAGGTGCAGCTGCCAAAAGAGCGAAAAAAGGATGCCTTTTGAGCATCCTTTAGGGAGATTAGATATCTGAGTTCAGGGAGAAATCAGTTCTAACGTTGGGACAAATTATCCAGGTACATTTGGTAAAGTCTCGACCTTGAATTTTGAGACTGCTGCACCTGAGCTAAGGCCTCGTGATCATCCGGAGTGGTCTGACTCATCTGGCTAGCCTGCCGGGGACTCAGGTAAACCTGGTTCCGATGGGCGCGGCGTAGTTGATCCAACAGGCTCAGGTCTGATGGTTGTCCCTGGGCCACTCTAGTGCCAGTTCCCGGATTCCCTTGATTGGGCAGGGCCGCCTGCCTGGGATCGAGGTAAACATGGTTGAGATCGGCCTGGCGCAGATTTTCAAGGCGAGTGGGCATGGCCTGGGCCATCGGCGCGATCGCCCCAAACACAGCAGCCGTAGATAGAAGGGAAAGCATTAGGCGTTTCATAATTTCAATTCCTTTTTTGTGACGTCTTGAAGGAGTAGTCTGAGTTTGGGGCTTGTCTACAAATATTGAGGCTTATACCAATGCTCTGTAACGCTGCACTTAATAATAACCGTCTAGAAATGAGCGCGTCCTACCCTAAAGACAGGTGCATTGGAGTAAAGCGGATATGGCACGCCCGTTGATTGTCACGATTGCAGAAAGTCGTGAAGAACTCGAACAACGATTGCAACATGAGACGAATGCGCGTCAGCAGGAACGGCTACAAATGCTGTACTGGCTGAAGCGTGGATTAGTCAGTAGTCGCCAACAGATTGCGCAATTGCTCAATCGGGATGACTCGACGGTGACCCGTTGGCTCAATGATTATCGAGCCGGAGGGATAAGCCAGTTGCTAGAGATTAAGACTGCCCCTGGGGCCGCTCGTGTCATTCCTCCTGAGGTGATGGCGCAGCTCCAATCCCGCTTAGCAGAGCCGACCGGATTTTCCAGCTATCAGGCAATTTGGCAATGGTTGCGGCAGGAGTGCCAGGTAGAGGTGGACTACAAAACGGTGTATCGGATTGTGCGCTATGAGTTGAATGCGAAATTGAAAGTGCCCCGTCCGCGCCATCACAAGCAGGCTCCTGGAGCCATTGAGCAGTTTAAAAAAACTTGCCCCTCGCTCTAGAGGTCTTGCAAGAGTTCGTTGGCGCAGACACGCCCCTACGCTACTTTTGTCAGGACGAGAGCCGATGGGGATTACTGACTTTGAGCGGGCGAGTCATTACCCTGAAAGGCGTCAAACCCGAAGGGCGCTATCAGTGGGGGCGTTCCACCTTCTGGCTCTATGGTTTGGTCGAACCGCTGACGGGCGAGAGCTACTTTGAGCAATTTGACCATCTCAATAGTGAGCACTTTGAGCAGTTTATTCATCAGTTTGCGGCTCGCTATGCGGAGGATGTGGTCGTCATTCAGATGGACCAGGCCAGCGCCCATCGGGCCCAAGAGATTGACTGGCCGGAGAATATCATTCCATTATTTCAACCACCCTATACCCCCGAAGTCAATCCGATTGAGCGTTTCTGGAAACATCTCAAGACCCCTCTGCAGTGGGAAATCTTCAAGAATCTCAAGGCGCTGCGTCAGCGGGTCCAAGAGGTCTTGTCAGAAATGACCCAAGACGTGGTTCGCTCAGTGACGGGATGGGACTTCATTACTAATGCTGTATTAAGTGCATCCTTAAATTGAATTGGTATAAGGCGACTGCCTTGGCTATGAAGGGATGGGAAAGGCTTGCCCTGAGGGATTGTGATCGTATTTACGAATTGAGAAAAGCTCTAGGAAATCACCTAGAACAACCCCTGCTAGCGACGCTAGAAGTTGATTTTGTCAGTTTGAATGCTGAACTACGATAAGGACGCTTTCTCTGTACAGGACGAAACCTTGAAGCGAAGGTAGGAAAAAGATTTGACCCCGAACGCCATGAGGTGGGCAAGACCAATACTCAGCGGATTGAGCGAAAGTATCTGACTCTGAGAACCCGCATCAGGCGGTTGGCCCGCAAGACAATTCGCTTCTCCACGTCAGGGGTGATGCACGACTATGAAACAACCGTTTTGGCAGTTCAGCAGCGATGGCCGACCGTTCGCTTTAACGGTGTCCAGTAGCAGTAGCTCGACCGTTCGCCATCTATTTAGACCACAACCGGGTTGAGTTGCAGATAGTCAAATCGGGCATGTTCCAGGCTGTTTTCAAAACCGCTGACCGTGAGGATGTCTCCCGGCGTCAGGGCGATCCCAGCGGCAACAGTAAGCTCAACCTTGGTTTGGGTGTTAGCAATATTGCTGCCCTTATTTTGGTTCAGGATCAGGTCACTCCCGATTTGGGTCGTGCTGCCCGTCTCAAAGTCCTTGAGGCTAACCTTGAAGGAGGCAATGCCATCATTTTCATCGAAAGCGCCGAGTTTGATGTCGTAGGTACCCGTCACCTCGTCCGCAGAATTGCCAAACACAAAGCTGGCACTGCCAGTTTCATTATTGCCGCCTCCAAGGAAGCTGAGCACCTGACCACCGGAAGCCGCCGCGATATTTTCAGTGCGGTAGTTCACGATGGTGTCGGC
>PYER01000430.1 GCA_003017855.1 filamentous cyanobacterium CCT1 | reverse complement strand
TATTAGCCCCCACCCAGGAAAATTACAACGACCTCAACCCCAAGGCGGTATTTTCGCGCTTTGTGGTGGGGGCTAATAATCGGATGGCCCACGCGGCGGCGCTAGCGGTGGCCGAAGCGCCGGGGCGCGAGTTTAACCCGCTGTTTTTGTGCGGCGGGGTGGGCTTAGGCAAAACCCATCTGATGCAGTCGATTGGCCACTACCGCCAGGAGATCGCCCCTCAGGCGCGAGTAGCCTACGTGTCGACCGAGCAGTTCACCAACGATCTAATCACCGCTATTCGCCGCGACAGCATGCAGCATTTTCGCTCCCACTACCGGGATGTGGATATTCTGCTGGTGGACGACATTCAGTTTATTGAGGGCAAGGAATATACCCAGGAGGAATTTTTTCATACCTTTAATACCCTGCACGAGGCGGGCAAGCAGATTGTGCTGGCCTCCGATCGCCCCCCCAACCAGATCCTGCGCCTGCAGGACCGGCTGATCTCGCGCTTCTCGATGGGGCTGATTGCCGACATTCAGGCCCCCGACTACGAAACCCGCATTGCCATTCTGCAAAAAAAGGCGGAGTACGAGCAGGTGCAGCTGCCCCGGGAGGCGATCGAGTACATCGCCGCCAGCTATACCTCCAACATTCGCGAGCTGGAGGGGGCGCTGATTCGGGCGATCGCCTACACCTCGATCTCGGGACTGCCTATGACAGTTGAAAATTTGATGGCCGTGCTCAACCCGCCTGCTGACAAAATTGAGGCTTCCCCCGGCGCGGTAATCGCGGCGGTGTCCGAGCAGTTTGGAGTGTCGGTGGACGACCTCAAAGGCGCCTCGCGGCGGCGAGAGATCAGCCAGGCTCGCCAGATTGGCATGTACCTGATGCGGCGGCATACCGACCTGAGCTTGCCCAAAATTGGCGATGCCTTTGGCGGTAAAGACCACACTACGGTGCTCTACAGCTGCACTAAGATCGAAAAACAGCTCAAGCGCGATCTGGATCTGGCCCAGACCATTCGGCAGCTGGGCGATCGCATCAGTATGGCCGAACGTGGGTAAATAACATAAGGTGATCCATGCCACTCGCTCAGGTTCGGCGACCCCTGATTAGCGCCCTGTGGATACTCACCATTCCCCTATGGGTGGATGGGGTGTCCCTGGCCCAGACGGCAGCTGCAAACCCGTCTACTCAACTGGTTGACGAGCTTAAGTTGCTGGGTCGCAGCGATGTTGACAATGCGATCGCCAGACGGACAGAGTTCGTCCTTGATCTCTACGGGGAAAATACGGCGGGGTTAACCCGACAGGACATTCGCCGGGTCTATGAAGACGCGTTTAGTGAGCGCGTTAGGCAGCAGCAGCGCCAGAACAGCAGGCGGCGTGCGTCGCTGGGCGGCCTGGTTTTGGTGGGGTTAGGGGCTGGCGCTTTTATCACCATAAAACGCAAAGTTTTTAGAGTGAAGCGTGTTGCCGCCAGTCTTCCCTTTGGGATTGGGGAGATCGAGCTAGAAACAGTGGCAATCTCGCGCCAGGCTGCCTGGGCGCTTTATGTCGAGATGACGACGCGGATTGCGACCCAGCAGCTTGACGATGGCCACGGCCTTTTAAGAGAGGCGCTAGCGTCGCTGTACAGCTTGTTTGGCATTACTCGCCAGATTCTCAAAGACGCTGGGCCAGACGTGGGTGCTTCTCAGGACAGCGTAGGCGGTATTGCTGTAGCGGTGCTGAATCAGGGATTGAGGCCTTTTCTCGCCCGGTGGCATCCCTTGCTGCAAGTATGGGAAGCGCAGCGCCCTGACGGTATCAGCCCTAAGGAACACGAACAGAACTGGCCCCAAGAAGCTCAAATGCGGGCAGAGCTAACGATGCTAGGGCAAAAATTAGAGCAGTACACCCGTGCTTTGGCTAAAATTGCCGGAGCCTCGCCCGCTGTCCCTACCCCACCCTCTGCTTGAAAAGACCCCAAAATTTGCGTAGGCCATGGCTGCATCCCCACCGGAAAATTTTGTTCAGGTCGAGAGCCGGGCCGAGTGGCGCGAGTGGCTGATGGCCAACCACACCCGTCCCGAGGGCATCTGGCTGATCACCTACAAAAAACGGCCCGGTCAGCCCTACGTCTCCTACAACGACGTGGTCGAAGAAGCCCTCTGTTTTGGCTGGATTGACAGCAAGCCCAACAAGCTCGATGACGATCGCACCATGCTGTGGATGGCCCCGCGCAAGCCCGGTACCGGCTGGTCGGCGCTGAACAAAAAACGGATTGAGGCGATGACGGCAGCGGGGCTGATGATGCCTCCTGGGCTAGCTAAACTTGAGGCGGCCAAGCAGGATGGATCGTGGGAAAAGCTTGATGCGATCGAGCGGCTGGAAATTCCCCCCGACCTGGCAGCGGCGCTGGTGGCCAATGCTTCAGCCAAGGCTAACTTTGAGGCATTTCCGCGATCGGCCAAACGGGGAATTTTGGAGTGGATCGCCAGCGCCAAGCGGGCTGAAACGCGAGATCGCCGCATTGCCGAAACCGTCGATCTGGCCGCGCAGAACATCCGCGCCAACAGCTGGCCCAGACGCAGCTAGGGCAAGCGACCGTTTGCCCCTACCTCACCCTTTGGATTGGGCCAGTGCTGCAGCGTTTCGCTGGCGGCGGCCAGCGGCAGGGGATGGGAAAACAGGTAGCCCTGAGCGGCTTCGCAGCCGAGCTGCAGCAGCTGCGATCGCTGCGCTTCGGTTTCGACTCCTTCGGCAATGCAGTCCATCTCCAGGTTGTGGGCCAGATCGATAATGGCCTGCACAATGCCCTGTCGGCGGGGCTGCATCTGGTTAACAAAGGATCGGTCGATCTTGAGAGTCTGAACGGCAAACTGGCTCAGGTAGCGCAGCGACGAGTAGCCGGTACCAAAGTCGTCAATGCTGAGCTGCATGCCTCGGGCGGTAATATCGGCCAGGGTTTGAGCAATGCTGCCCGACTGCTCCAGCAAAACACGCTCGGTAATTTCAAGCTTGAGGCGATTGCCCTGCACCCCCGTTTCAGCCAAAATTTGATCGAGGGTGGCGATAAAGGTGGCATCGCGAAACTGCTGCCCCGAAACGTTGACGCTGATGCGAAAATTGCGGTCAAGAGAAAACTCGTTTTCCCCAATACTTCGGACAGAATGCAGGAGCCCTAGCGACCGTTTAAGCGGCTATAACCCCGTAATTTAGGAGCGTCTGGTA
>PYER01000102.1 GCA_003017855.1 filamentous cyanobacterium CCT1 | reverse complement strand
GGTGGCTGAGTCTTCACGCTCAGGCAACCCCATCGCAGCTCTGTTACCCAAATTGCTGACTTTTTCAGCAAGCCCTAATTAAGCCTCCTTCCAATGAAACACCATGCGCTCTTGGGGTCGAGGGCCGCAGGGCTGCCACTCTCCCTCTAAGACCTCCATTCGCTGAGAAATGTCCTCCCATTCCCCCGGCAACGCCTGTACCGCTGAGATCAATTCAATTGCGGGCTTGTCAGGCAGGGTTTGCCACAATTGCCACAGTCTCACCCCCTCCGGCACATCCCACATCACCAGCTGAATCCGAGACCAGACGTTGAGCGGTTCATCTCTCACCAGGGCACCAATTACGCCGACGCCATTCACCGCATAGTCTTTCTTCAGCTGTCGAGCAATGGCCCTAGCGTGTTGCCACCACTGCTCCCTCCGTTGAGCATCCTGCTGCTGTTCCCGTTCGACCCGCCGCAGCACCCGCACCCATTCATAGCCTGGCATCAGCCGCACCGTTTCCACCAACCCCAGACTCATCAACAGCAATGCGATCGCATTTCGAGTGCCAATCTCTCCCCCCACCAGCGGAAACGGCGGCCCCTCCAGTTTTGTCTCGGGACACCAGGCAATAAACTCCTCCACGGTAATGGGGTGAGGCTCCAGATCCACCTGCGGTTGAAACGGAATGCTCCCATAGCCCAGCTCCGCACTAGGCTCCCGTCGTAACTCCCACTTGCGAGGCTGGGGCTCGCTGGTAAACGCCGACAGCGTTGAATTGTACGGAGACACTTGCTCATCAAAGGAAAGCCAGAAAATCTCGGGACTAAAGCTCAGATGCTCCACCCCTCGATAGCAGCCATCCACATCCAGCTGTCCCGGCTGATAACCCTCCGGCGTCCACCGCCAAAACGTAAACTCTCGCCCCACTGGGTCAACCACCCAGTAGTGGGGCACCTGCCCCTGCTCGTAAAGGCTGCGCCGCTCCTGGACATCCAGCCCACGGCGCTCCGGCAGGCAGACTTCAATCACCAGATGGGCCAGTATTTCGACGTAGTAGTCGTGGAAGCACCCCGTCGCCAGTTGCTCGGCAGTCACCATCAGCACGTCTGGCGTCAAAACATTCTGCCCCAGTTGCAGACCATAGTTCGGCCCAGCACAGGTACCCAACTGGGCTCGCCCCACCGCCGCCGTTAGCACCTGTCGCAGGTGGTCTTGCACCCAGCGATGCTCCCCCATGTAGTGGGAGCCCAGCAATGGTTCCGACTCTCCCTGATAGGCTGACGCTAGGGGTAAAGACTCCGCCCACAACAGCCACTCCTTTGCCGATTGGCAAGAAACTCCATAGGCCAGCCGCAGCGCCTCCCACCACTGCTCTATCGGAGCAAAGGCAATGGCGGCTTCCAGCCCCCAACCCTTCAACGCTTCTTTGAGTAACCAGCGGCTACCTGCCAGAGTGCCCCCGACCAGAAACTGCCCATTGACCAACTCCAGGCGAAATTCTGGCCACTCCCAGAACTGCATCTCAATGCTCTGGGAGGCCCACCGCTTCTGTAACTCGTCCTGAAACGATTGGTCAGATGGCTCGTTGGCAGCGCTCATGGTTCATCTCTTCAAGGATTATGCCCCTGAGTATTGGGCTTTCATAGCAATGAGAACACCCAGACCCAATTCGGTTGGCGATCGATGTATCAGGCTCTACGGGCAGCAAAGCGGGATCGATCGCCGTAATGTAATTTGATGCTCCCTTCCACTTCATCAGTTGGCTTCAACCTCAACCAGCCACTACCAGAGGCTTCATCACATTCATCATTGCCGTCCCAGGTGAATTCGAACCGCTCAGTGTCGCCATCTCTGACAAAGTCACCATCAAGCCCCCCGGAAACCAGGCCAAATTGAAAATCTCCAGTTCCCCCTTGGTTTACCGTGATGTAAGCTTGCACCTCCATATTGAAATAGTCTTCATCCCACTGTTCCATTTCGTAAATGTGCCATGTTCCAACGACAGTTGCCGTCTTCCTTTTCGCCATGATCCATTCCTTCAACCGGTAATGCTTTCATTAGGTTAGTGTTTAAATTCAGCGAAGGCTTTGTAAAGCCATGGCTCTGTATCCACCAACGTCCGGGTTGTTTGACACCTGGATCAACAACAAACCCGAAAGCAAGCTGGAGCTGATCGACGGTCAGCTGATGGTGGGTAATTCCCTAACTGGGAGTCGGCTCTTGCTGAGGCAGATTCTCCAGGGCAGGAGGGCAGAGGCGGCGATCGCCCTTGCCCCCATCGAGACTTGGCTCCAAGCCCTTGCCGCAGGCTATGGGCTCACCCTTCCTCCAACCGGTTCTCACCTTGAAATACTCAACCATCTGGGGGAGCAAATCGCTGACGTTGAGTTTACTCCCGAAGCCTTGCAGGCTGGTCGGGCCGAGAAAACCTGGGCTCATCACCGCATTCATCAGCAGCTAACTATGGACTCCTTTCGGCTGGCAAACGAGGTTGGGTGCGAATCTCTGGGGCGAGATTTTGCCATGCGTCTGGGCGATAACGGCTTCACGCCAGATCTCATCTTCTACAAAAGCCAGGGGCTCAATCAGCTCTTCTCCTATTTTTTAAGCGGTCCCGCAGAGCTGGTGATTGAAATTCTCATGCCGGGGCATGAAGCGGCTGACCGCAGCATCAAATTCGACGATTACCAGGCGGCAGGTGTCCCTGAATACTGGCTAATTGATCCCGAGGAGCAGCAGGTCGAGTTCTACCGCCTCGTCGAAGGTCAATATCAACGCCATCAGCCCGACAGCGATGGTCACTACCGTCCCAGCAGCATTCCTGGATTGGCTTTTCGACCCGATGCCCTCTGGCAGGAGGATGAGGACGACAACCCCCTGGAATCCAAAACATTTAAGGTCGAGCAGTCCGTAGAAGGCTTTCAGCGGGTTCACACTGAAGAAGGCCCCCAGTGGGGCTCTCTATTGTTTATTCCCAATATCCAGCTGTTACCTGTGCTTATCGCCTTTGAGGAGTACATTAGCTGGAGCCCGAGAGCGAAGTTTGAGTTTATAGAAGGCAAACCGCTGATCGGCTCGACCCCAGGCACCCGCAATGTTTTAGCCATGCTGCTGATGACCTTTGGCTTGGAGAGTGCGGTCAAACTGTTGCCGCCCCAGGCCTGGATTGAGGGATTGCGCCAGCGGCTGGAATGGGAACAGCACGATGCGGAGCGCAAAGCCGAGTGGTGGACGCTGGCCCGTCAGGCGGCGGAGCGCCTGCGCACCCACTTCTCCTTAGAGCAATTGGGGGTGATCGGCGATCTGACCATGCCTCAGCCGTTGAACTACTGGTCAGACATCACCCTGGTCTATTGGGAAAAGTTTGACGAATCGTGGAAAGCGTTTGACGTGCTGCGGGACATTGACCCAGACTTACGCATCGACCTACTTGAGTTTCAGCCAGAGTGGCTCACGGCGGATCAGCTCTGGCAAATTGAGCGGCATCTGGTGGAATTATGATCAATCAGAACGGTACCGCGTCGGTGTCCCCTGGTCGGTAAAAGCCCAAATATCCCGTTTGTGCTGGGGGCCGTAGCTGATGTGAATGGGGCGATCTGCTCCATAGAAGTAGAGGGAATCAAACGGCAGTCCCTGAGCTACGATCCAATCCACCAGGGCATCACTGGGTAAGTTAAGGATTCTGAAATCGCAGGCAGCACCAAGGCGATTCGCGAAGCGATCCCTGCGGGAATCGCAATAGTACCGCCCATTCCGATTCACCTCATGGGCAACATGCTGGTCGAGGCTGGGGGTAGCGACTTCCCCGTCAGTGGGTCTTTCTTCGCTAGCCACCGCTTCAGATCTACCAAGCAAAAGCCGTAGGTGAGCAGAAAGCGTTGGCGTAGCCTCTCCGAGGAGAATCGCGTTCAAACCCATCAATCAACGGGTCGATGATGTATTGACACAGCGTTTCCAGGGCTGGCAGGTTTGGGTGCGACCGATGTGCGATCGCAGATCGCATCTCAACACCAGCACCTCGATCGCCCTGGTAATGTCCCACATCGAGAAACCGGGCCTCATCGGCAACTTCCCAATATTTGGTGCCTACCCCAGGGAGAAATACAACCGAGAACTTTAGCCCCTTACTGGCGTGCATGGTCATCAGCTTGAGCACCTGAGGGATAGCGGTCTGTAGAAAAGACCGTCAAGCTTCTGGCAAATGATAACCCCCGGACTCTTAGTCACCGGGGGGGCACAGCTACATTAGGGCCAAGCTGATGGCATCGTTAGGCGAAAAAGATGCCGGAGAGGAAGGCGAACCCTAAACCGGCAAAGGCAAACCCGGCAAACCGAAGGTTGAGGGCTCCGCCTTCAGATTGGGGCGAGAGGCGCTGCGCGAGGGTGTAGGCTATGATGCCGATGACCATTTGAATGCTGGCAAAGCCGAGTAGATAGGCAAAGAGCGGCCCCGTATTGGCACCGACGATCGCCTCTCCATAGGCATAGCCATGAAACAGCCCAGCGATCGCGGCTAAGGCGACCACGGTTGGGGTAGCAGGCGGTTGCTTGAGGGCCAGAAAAATGCCAAATAACAATACCGACGCCGAGATCATCATCTCAGGCAGCGGTAAGTTGAGCCCCATTAAATGCAGTCCGGTGCCTGCCAGCGCCGCCAGCGTAAAGGTGATAGGCATCATCAAACCTTGCCCCATGACCGCCGCGAGTAAGCCGATGACGACCACAAACGCCAAATGGTCCAGCCCAATGACAGGATGCCCTAGCCCCGACAAAAAGCCTTGGATGGCATTGGTTGGTGTACTCCCACCAAACGGGTGATGTGCGAGGGCGGGCGAGGCGAGGGCGAGGCTACTCAGGCTAACGAAGCCACCCGTGACCAACTTACGAGTCCGGGAAAAATGAGGGGTCGGTTTCATTGGTTATGTTCTCGAATGATTACAGTTCAGAAGGTTTGCAGTGCAGTAATTGCGCCAGTTGCGTTTCTAACTCACCAGCGGCAATGACACCCGATTTAATGAGCAGCGTTTCCAGGGCGGTTAACCAACACTGGTAATAGTCCCAGTTGGGGTCGTTGAGGTCGTGGGTAGTCTCCCACTCCTTGATCGTGGCCATCAGGGTCTGGCGAAAGTCTTCCCACTCGTAGTACCCCTGCTTGGAGAGGGCGATCGCGACTCCGAAGGCCATTTTTTCCCAATCGCGATCGAAATGCAGATGTCCATCTTTGCGGGGCGGTGCTTCTGTGGGATTTCCCATTAAGCTGGTCGCCGCGAAATGCTCAAATTTGGTAAACATAGCGCGTGTGTGTCTCTATCTGTGAGCGGAGTCCGGGCTGTACTCAGTCCCCTGAACTCCGCCTTTGCCGGGGATCACAGTGTTAAACCTCGACAGTGGCGACGCCCATCATGGCCTCAGGGGTCAGCAAGGCCGCCAGCTCTGCTTCGCTCATGCCGTCAGTACCTTCGGGACGCATCGGCAGCACCCACCAACGAATCTGGGCACTGCTGTCCCATACCCGCACCTCGACGGAGTCGTCGAGCTCAACCCCAAATTCGGACAAGACCTTGCGCGGTTCTCGCACCACGCGAGCCCGAAAGGTCGGATCTTTAAACCAGTAGGGCGGCAGTCCTAAAGTAGGCCAGGGATAGCAAGAACACAGCGTACAGACAATGATGTTATGTACTTCAGGCGTGTTTTCGACAATGCGCATATGCTCGCCTTCAGCCCCTGACATACCCTGAGGAAAGTCCAATTCCTCGCAGGCCGCATTACAATCCGCCAGCAGCCGCGCCTTAAAGTCGGGATCGGCCCATGCACGGGCGACGAGCTTAGCGCCATTGAACGGGCCCATTTCCGTTTCAAAGTAGCCAAGAATGTTGTTAACCGTGTCACCGGTGATGATGCCCTTTTCGATTAAGAGCGACTCCAGCGCTTTGACCTTTGCAGCACTGACGGCTTCGCGATCAGTTCCGTACTTAAATCCTGGATAATTACTAGGCATGAGGCTTTCCCCTTAAACGGCTTCTAAATACACTTCAAAAATGTCGTTGAAATAGAGCGAATTGGGCTCAGTCAACGATTCAGGCCAGATCTCCTCATTCTTGAAGGCTAGACTGTACACGGGCATCGGGACACCAATGCCATCTTCGGTCGGGAAGAAATAGGTAAAAGCCCCTTCATACACCAGAACGACTTCCGCCAGGTGGCCTTTCAGGTGACCGGGAAGGCGACTGTGGTCACCCGGTGAGACGTTTTTCACCCGGACGCGATCGCCCACACTAAATTTCGGTGGAGCGGGCAGTTCTCGCAGCGGGGAGTCTCCCTCCTGTAAATATTTCAAGACTTGGGCGTCGATTTCGGCCGCGCCTCCAGATGGTAGTGGGGCGGCCGCTTTTTCACTGTTCTCCAGCAATTCAGCGGTGCGAGCATTTAGTTCTTCCTCGGTAATGTACCCCTCCGAGATAAAGAAACCGGAAATCCCCCCTAGCCACTTTTCGTAGTAACGCAAGCGGAAATAGTCAAAGGGGTGCATGCCTTCAGCTCCCATACGTAGGTGTCCCCACGTCCAGAAGCTTTTGAACTCGGTAGGTACTTCCTCGATCGCATAGTCGGGCAGCGAGTCCCCCAGATGGTTACTGAGCGCCATCATGGCGGTGTGAATGCCAAAGATGCGCTGTTCCCATGGTTCGACAAAGACCTGCGTCTCGGTATTGATGGGGTCGAGCCCTTCTAGGCCCCCCAGATTATGCTGTAGTTTCATCAGCGTTATGGCTCCTTGGTCTGATTAAAGATGTGCAAAACTGACCTATTTGTGGGTTCAGTCGTGGGACGAGTTACGCCGATTCCTACTCATTCGGCCGTCGTGGCCAAGGCAGAGGTGGTCATGGCCTTGCCCCAGGCCTCCGACAGATAACCGAACAGGTTGCCGAGAATCATCGCGGCGATCGCAATTAACACCGGGTTGTTGGGTAGGGGGGCGGTGACGGATAACCCCGTGACCGCCACCGTACCCACCGTTTGCGAAAAGCCCCAGACAATGGCCGGGGTAATGCCGTGGGTAAAGGGCAATTTCGAGGCCTGCACCATACCGGCACTGCCAATGCCTACACAAATGGCGGCCACCAGGGGACTCGACCCGATCAAGTCAATCGCCAACAGCGAAAGCGCGGCAATGATAATGCCAGTAATGTTGCAGGAAATGGACTTAATAAAGCCCCGCACACCGCCCCCCACGATAAAGAAAGAGGCCCAGGCGGTAAAAGTGACCCATACCGGCACCGGAATGACCGTTGCAGTCAGAAAAACATCGACACCACCGAGTACGCCGATGCTGATCGTTAAGGCTTCAGATTGTTTCATGGCAAATTGCGTTCAGAATTATTGAGGGTTTACATCAAGCACTCGCTAAAACCGCGCCGCAGTTCCGTTTCGTCTAAATTGCGACCGATAAAGACCAGTTCATTGCGCCGCGTTTCTCCCGCTTGCCAGGGGCGTCCGGGACGGCCATCCAGGGTCATATGCACCCCTTGAAACACGAATCGGCGGTTGGCGTTGTCCATGTCGAGAATGCCTTTCGTGCGGAAAAGGTCAGATCCACGGGCTTGCACTAACTGATAGATCCAGCGATTAAATTGCTCACCGTTGACGACGCCCGCTGCCTGAATCGCCACCGAGGTCACGGTTTCGTCATGATCGTGAGCGTCTTCGTCGAGAAACTCTGGATCGATACTGAGGGCATTCTTCAGGTCGAAGGCTCCGACACCGAGCACCATATCCAGCGCAATTTGGCAGTGCTGCGTCTGGTGGATTTTGGCGATCGCATTCATACTCCGAATGCGCTGCTCTAGCTCTTCCAGAATGGGTGGTGACACTAGATCGACCTTGTTCAGTAAAATCACATCGGCAAAGGCAATCTGTTCCTGGGCTTCGCTACTATCCCAGTGCTCCCAGATGTATTTGGTATCGACGACGGTGACAATGGCATCTAAGAGGAGGCGCGATCGCATCACCTCATCCACAAAAAAGGATTGAATGACTGGTGCCGGATCAGCCAATCCTGTCGTTTCAATCATCAAGTAGTCGAAATCTTCAGCACGCTCCATCAAATTACTGACAATGCGAATCAGGTCGCTCCGCACGGTGCAACAGATGCAGCCATTGTTCATCTCAAAGATTTCTTCGTCAGCATCGATCACCAACTGATTATCAATGCCAACTTCGCCAAACTCATTCACAATGACGGCGATACGCTTACCGTGCTGAGCCGTCAGAATATAGTTAAGGAGAGTAGTTTTACCAGCGCCTAAATACCCAGTCAAAACGGTCGTTGGAATCAGGTCTTGCAAAATTTACAGCCCCCATAAAATACTCGATCAATCCCAAAAGGCAGACAAAACCTCCATCAGAAAACAGCTTCCTGAAGAGTTCTTGTCCGAAAGTTGAGAAAACCTAAAAGTAATTGAAATCAATTATTAGCTTCACCATTTTTTTCGTGGCCTAATAAAACTAATATAGGAAGGATAGACACTATAAACTGTATATTTGGCAACATACTAAAGGATGAATTATTCAGTTTTTTGATGAATACATAAATTCCTAGGGTGTTGTGTTTTTACTAGTCAAATGTGGCTGTTATACTAGCCCTAGGCATCCTAGAAAACAATGAAATGATGACTAACGGCAATGTCGCTATTGAGAATCTAGACAATTCTGAGATCGATAGCCTTGACCTCAAGATTATTGAGCTTTTGCAGCATAACGGTAGAATCCCTTACCGAGATATCGCTCGTTCAATTAATACACCAGAAGCAACAGTTAGGTATCGAATGAAGCGACTCTTGGATGATGGCATCATCACCATCAGCGCTTTCATTAATACGGGAAAGGTCAGACATGAAAACGTCTCCTACATCGAAATAAAAGTCAATCATATTTTTTTTGGGGCAACGCTTGATGAATTAGTTGGCATGGAAAACATTAGTTATCTGTCCGCTGTCACTGGCGAATTCGATATTATGCTGGAGTACATTTACAAAGATAATGAAGGCCTACTAGCATTTATTAATTGGTTAAAGCAGAAAGATGGCGTTACAGCATTAAAATCCAGAAACATCTTGAAAATCTATAAGGCCCAATACCCAGCTCGAATTAGTCAAGAGTGACTTGTGACTTTTGGACCTGAGTTCGCCGCCCATGAAAAAGGATTTTCCATCATGTCAGGCTCTTCTCCGACTACTTTTTCTAGATGCTGTTGCAGATCTAAAAAATGCCGATCATACCGATCGCTAAAAGCCGGAGCCGAAATGTCTACTGCTTCTATAATTTGGCCTGGCTGTCCACCGACCACAATGAGCTTCTGACCCAGCAATATCGCTTCTTCCACATTATGGGTGACCAGCACCAAGGTTGCTTCTTTGGTGTCTTGCCAAATGTTCAGGAGAAATTTTTGCAATCGTCGCCGAAGTTGAATGTCTAGGGCCGAAAAGGGTTCATCCAGCAGTAGCACATCGGGTTGATTGGCCAGCGATCGCGCAATGGAAACCCGCTGTTTCATGCCTCCTGAAAGCTGATGCGGGTATAGGTGGCGGGCTGGCCCTAGCCCCACATGTTCCATCACTTCCTGAACGCGCAAAGTATACTGACACTTTTGTTTGCCGCGAACTTTGAACCCAAAGCCAATGTTTTGCTCAACGGTTAACCAGGGATACAGGGTGTTTTCCTGAAACACCATGCCAATTTTTGGGGTAATGCCTGGCAAGGGCTCTCCATGAAATAAAACCTGGCCTGAGGTAGGGGGAATAAACCCCCCTAATAACTTGAGTAGGGTCGATTTTCCGCCTCCTGAACGGCCCAGAATGGTGACAAAATCACCTCTGGCAACTTCCAGATTGATGTCTTCTAGCGCCGTGAACGAAGACTGCTGATTGGAATGAAAGACTTTTGCCACCTGCTGACAGGCCAGAATCGGTTGGTGATGGCGTTCACCTAATGCTGAGGAATGACTGCTCATCAGTTAAATCTTCCACCAGAAAAACTTTCTTTGAATCAGCAGCAGTAATCGGTCAACCGCAAATCCGGTAATGCCGATAATGCAAATGCCCAGCAAAATTAGGTTGCTGTTGAACAGGTTGCGTCCAGTCATCACCACCGTGCCGAGGCCATCCCTTAAACCGGTCATTTCAGCGGCTAAAACGGCCATCCAAGCAGCAATAAAATTGAGTCTGAGCAGGGTAAATACACCGGGTAAGACAGCAGGAATAATGACGAACTTCCAGCGGGCAAAGTTATTCCCCCCGAGATTTTTGGCAGTGATTAACAAGTTTTCGGGGATTCTCTTGATTTCCGCTACGGTCGCGATCGTTAGGGTGAAAAAGACTCCCATGAAGACAATGAACACCGCCGTCAGATTGCTCACGCCAAAGACCACTAGAGCCAGGGGCACCCAGGCAATAGGAGCAATGGGCGCAATCAGTCCTAAAATCGGCAGGATAAACAACTCTGACCACTTTGAAAGGCTGATTAATAGACCACAAGCAATTGATCCTACAAAGGCCACTGTCATTCCCGAAATTACCCGGATTAAGGTGACAGTGACTGACTGATAAATTGATGCCGACTGCGACCCCAGACCGATTTTGAAATCACTCTCAAAGAGCACCGGCAGAAACTTGGAGGGCGGGGGCAAAACCTGAGCAACGGGGTTTTCGGAATTAGCGCCAATGGCTTCCCACACTCCGACAAAAATGACGCAAGAAATCACCCCACAAACCAGGGGCAGTAGCGATCGCGATATGAAACCTAGTCCGCCAGAATTGCCCTTCACCATGCTAATTTTCTAGCTTTTTCACAATCGAGACATCAAAGATATCTTTTGCGGGTACGTCCGCCTGGATATACTCCAACTGCACCATCTTATCGACCACCGTTTGAACCGCATCCAGGTCGGGAGTAAAGGTGATAGGGGACGGTTGAGTGGTGAAGGCAGTCAGCAACACGTCATTTTCCACTCGGTAATAGTTGCCCCCCGCAAGGAGTTCAATAGCCTGCTCAGGGTCGGTATTAATAATCTCTGCCGCACATTGCAAGCCCTGAATGTAGGCTTCCACGACTTCAGGACGCTCGTTGAGAGTCTTCTCCAGCACGCTAACCACAGTGTTCGGCGTTGTCGGCGACCAAACCTCAGCATTGTCGGTGATGACATTCGCCTCGCCAGCGGCGACAAATTGGGTCGTGTAAGGCTTGATGTGGCTCAGGATATCCACCTCTCCCAATCGAAAAGCATCGACCATAGCCAGTAGATCGTCGAAATAGACCATCTCAAAGGCTTCTGGATCAAGGCCAGCCTGCTCAAAGGCATCCACCAGAATCAACTCCAGCGTGTCCCCCCGGAGGGTGGCAATTTTCAACGGCTGGTCGGGATTTTCTGTCACGAAGGTAGTCAAATCAGCGATGGACTCAACTCCGTAGTCGCTGTCAATAATCACCTGCATAACGCCCCATCCCCCAGCTGCCGCTACCGTTTTAATCGGCACGCCGCTATTGGCCGCAAAAAACGGCAGGGTAAAGGGATTAGTACTGAAGTCGATTTGGCTACCGGCCAAGGCGGCATTGTTATCGCCGGGATTGGTGAAGAACACCGTCTCGACATCCAGACCGTGCTGCTCAAAACAGCCCGATTCGACTCCCAAGAACAACGGTGCCATATCCAACGCCACTAAGTGACCCGCTTTTACCGAGATCAGCTCATTGGCAGGGGCTGCTCCGGCGCTCTCTGACGAGGGCGCTTCCGTATTTTCGGTGGGCGGCGACGCCCCACAGCCCCCAACAAACAAAGCACCCAATGCGGAAAGAATCAAAACATGCTTCGGCAGCATAGGAACACAAACCTCGATCGCGATAAAGCTTGACGAGACTAAAAGGGAAGATCACGGGTTGCTATGCTCAAGAGCCGAGTCATCATCAGGCATAGGCCCAGTAACCGCTTGGCTCTGAGAATAAAGGCATCAGTCCATGAGTTTTGTAGTGAAGGGCACAACTTACGCAAGAAAAACTGTCATTCTTTGCTTATAGAACAAGATGCAGGCTTATGTCCTACGCATTTCGCAAAAATAAGCGGCAGATGCTGACGTTTTCTTGACAAAGGAGCAGCCTCTATCACTTCGGTGTAAGGAGAAAGCTAGACATGGTAAAGCATGGAGGAATGAGCAACCCAACCTAATACACCACCTTCGGATTGCAGGATGTGAATCGTGGCGTCATGATCAGCGCGATCGAACGCAGCGCAGCAGTCATCTAACAACAGGCAGTCATAGCCCAGATCGCTGGCATGGCGATAGGTTGCCAGCACACAGCATTGAGTTGTGACCCCCGTGATGAGAAGGTGAGTGATGTTTTGACTGCGGAGCTTATGGTCAAGTTGAGTGTTGACAAAACAAGAATGGGCCGGTTTATCTAGCTGTATTTCATGGGGGAGAGGCCTCAATTCGTCGATAATTTCAACCCCTTTTTCTCCCTGAACTAGAAACCGTCCCATTTTGCCGGGCTCACCAATCGAGGAACCGGCATTGGTATATCGCTTTTGTTTGCTGGAGGTTAAGTCAGATAAATCAGGAGAATGACTTTCGCGGGTAAAAACGATCATCAGTCCCATTATTCGAGACCACTCAAGCAAAGTCTGAATTGATGGAATAATAGCCCTGATGGACTCTAGACTAAGATCCAATTGGCTACTATTGAAGCCGTCAGGATGGCAAAAATCATTTTGCATATCAATGACGAGCAGAGCTGTATTCTCTAATGGGAGCTCAAATGGATGGGTATAGGTGCTGATTATTGCCATAAAAAGTTTTAGAGAATTGATTGTTTTAGCCTATAATACAACTCTAAGTTTTGTCACTTATTCGGTGAAATTTGTCAACAAATTCCGAGTTTCAACTAGCAGTTTTTTGTACAATCACTGTCCAGCCATTCCAATATTGATGTCCGCTACTTTTTACTAAGCCATGGCCCATACTCACCGCCCAGAGTCCGAAATTGCCCTCCGCGTCAAAGCAATTGAGTCACTGCTCGTTGAAAAAGGCATCGTTGATCCGACAACTCTGGATACCATCATCGAGGCCTATGAACACCAAATTGGCCCCCACAACGGAGCCCGGATTGTGGCGAAAGCCTGGGTTGACGCCGCCTATAAGCAGCGGTTGCTGGCCGATGGCACGAGCGCGATCGCAGAACTTGGGTTAACAGGGTTCTCCAGCGAGCATATGGTCGTGGTGGAAAATACCCCTCAAGTCCACAATCTGATTGTTTGCACACTTTGTTCCTGCTATCCCTGGGCCATTTTAGGCTTGCCGCCCACCTGGTATAAGTCCTTTGCCTACCGAGCGCGTGCCGTGATCGAACCGCGCAAAGTGCTACAGGAATTTGGGTTGGTCATTCCTGATGAGGTCGAAATTCGAGTGTGGGACAGCAACGCCGATTTGCGGTATTTAGTTCTGCCAGAGCGACCGCAGGGCACCGAGGGCCTGTCCGAAGCGGCGCTGGCCGGTTTAGTAACCCGTAACGCCATGATTGGCACGGTCAAGGTTCAGCCCCCCGAACAACCTTCCACCCTTGCCGCTTAGGAGGATTTACGATGAACGGTCCCCACGACATGGGTGGTATGCACGGTATGGGGCCTATCCCCATCGAGCCAGATGAACCCGTCTTTCATTCCGAATGGGAAGCCAAAGTTTTTGCCATGAGCTTTGCAACCTTCTGCAACTTTTTCCCGGTAGATGAAACCCGCCATGCTTCAGAGCGGATGCCACCGGGAGACTATCTCAGTTCGGCCTATTACGAGCGCTGGCTGTATGCCCTAGAACTCTTGATTACTGAGCACAACCTGGTCACCCCTGCAGAAATTGAGCAACGTATCGCTGAGCTGGCACAAGGAGAGTAATCACGATGGCCATCGAAACCAGCAATGAGTGCATGACAGTCGCCCATGCTCAGTATTTACTCCAGAATGGCGTTGACTGCCGTGGCGTCAGTGACGATCCGCCTCAATTTCAAGCCGGGGACAGGGTTCGAACAAAAGTCATGCACCCTATCACCTACACTCGCCTACCTCGCTATGTACGAGGAAAGATGGGCACCATCGCCAAGGTTAACGGGGTCTACGTCTTTCCGGACACGATGGGGCAGCGTTTGGCAACAAAACCACAGTACGTATACAACGTGCGCTTTGCCGCTCAGGAACTCTGGGGGCCAGATGCCTCCCCCAGAGATTGCCTCTATATCGACCTGTTTGACGACCACTTAGATGCGACCTGAATCCTATGCAACATCCTCAAGATCCACCGCCCATTCCATCCGGCTCCGGCATGTCCAATACCGATCAGGAACGCGTGTTTAATGCGCCTTGGGAAGCCAAGGCCTTCGCCATTGTGAATCAGTTGGCCACGCTTGAACACTGTACCTGGTCGGAATGGACCCAATATTTGTCGTCCGTGATTGCCGCCACCGAAAACGCCGCCGCTGACTCCGTGCCCTATTACGAACAGTGGGTTATGGCCTGTGAAAAACTGCTAGCGGACAAAGGCTTACTGGATACTCAGGCGATCGACCAAAAAATGCACGAGTTAGTCGCAGAAAAGGAAGCAGAACATCGACATTAACGCCAAAGTCTGTAGAAGCCCTTAAAGGTCTCAAATTTTAGTTTTGCTAGTTTCAAGCCAAATCGCTAATGTGTACCAGACGATAAAAACCTCGGGCAGATTGGTTTTGAGAATGTGAAAGAGGTACTTTTTCCTCTCGTTGGACTTAGAGGTAATGCTTTCGGGGCCGGTGAGAGCTATAAACGCTGTGATGGGCCATTGTTCTTAGTTATCCCCGAAACAGTTCAAGGACTTTCAATCAGGGAAAGAAGCAGAGAAAATGTATCTGAGACAACAATGCTGACGTGGGGTGACTGATAACTTGCACAAAGATACAAAAGGAAGAATTGTTGTCAACAAGTTGTTCTATCTTTTCTGAACATGCATTTAGACTTAGTAGGCGCTTCAGAAAATCAACAGGGAGAGAAATTGCTTTCTACAGGCATTGAAGTAAAAAATTTAACCAAAAAATTTCATAAAGAAATTCTTTATCAAAACTTCAGCCTGAGCATGCCTGGGGGCCAGTTCACATCAATTTTTGGTCCCAATGGTTGTGGAAAATCAACGCTTCTCAGCATGATCTCTGGGCTTATCCCATTTGATAGTGGGGAAGTCTATTTTGGCGGAAAGCCGCTTTCAGAAACAAAAATAGGATATGTGTTTCAGAACTATAGGGATGCTCTTTTTCCTTGGTTGAGAGCAAGCGATAATATCACTTATCCATTATCTAGGGCAGGGTTATCAAAAGTACAGCGCAAATTAAAGCTAGAGGAGTTAGTACATAGATTCGGGGTGAAGTTTGACCTTAAACGCTATCCCTACGAATTATCCGGGGGTCAGCAGCAGCTTGTTTCAATTATGAGGGCACTAGCGACAGGCCCAGAGGTCTTATTCCTTGACGAGCCGTTTTCAGCTTTAGATTACGAAGCTACATTATCCATCATTGAAAAGTTGCAAGAGGTATTCATATCCTCTGGTGTCACTATGGTCATGATCTCACATAACTTAGAGGAAGCCATTTATCTCTCTAACAATATTGTCCTCCTGACGAAAAGACCCACCCATGTAGCCGAGATAATCTCATTTGATATCAGTCATCCGCGCACTGTGAAGACGCTTTCTGACCCTCGATTTATTGACACCAAATCTTACAGCCTAGATATCTTCAGGAGAGAGGTGAACAAGTGATATTAAAGATTAGCTCTAAGATGAACAATGAGGCTCTAGCGTCTTTCTTAATTGCTAATGTTGGCACTCTAATAGTCATTATCGCTTGGTGGATAGTAGCATCCCTAGAATTAATAAATCCTGTACTCCTACCAACTCCCATAGAAACTTTCAAGTCGCTCTTTGTTAGCCTATTCCGTGGGGATTTAATTAAAGACTTCTGGCTTACACTTTATCGAAGCCTTTATGCCTTCGCGATTGCTGTAGTTGTGGGGGTTCCCATTGGCATTCTATTAGGATCAAACCAGAAGGTATATCGCTCCTTTGAATTTCTGATCGATTTCTTCCGCTCTACTCCAGCGACAGCAATGTTTCCCCTATTTTTGGTTATCTTTGGCATCGGAGACTTCTCTAAAATTGCTGTAGCGGCTTTCGCAGGAGCTTTAGTCGTATTTTTCAACGTAGCTTATGGTGTTATGAATACGAAGAAAACTCGTGTTATGGCAGCAAAAGCAATGGGAATCCCTTCTTGGAAGATTTTTGTTGATGTAACGTTTCTTGAAACTTTACCTCAAACATTTATAGGACTAAGAACATCAATTTCACTAACTCTTGTTGTTATTATTGTTGCCGAGATGTTTATTGGCTCTACTCACGGCATGGGACAGCGCATTATTGACTCACAACAAGTTTTTGATATGCCCCAAATGTATGCCTCTATCATCGCTACAGGGGTTATGGGATATGCCTTAAATCAGATTTTTCTGATCATTGAGGATAAATTTGTTCATTGGAAAGGAAGATAATTATCATGACTGACCTGAATCGCCGCAAATTTGTTAAGTATGGTGCCCTCGCATTAGGAACAGGTGCTTTGGCTGCTTGCAATAATGGCACCCAAGGAAATTCTAGTCAGGGTTCCCCTCAGGTAATCGTTAAGAAAGAGAAGGTGGTTGCTTCTTGGTTGCCAATTATGCAGACAACTGCATACTATGTAGCCTTAGAAGAGAGACTATTTGAGCAAGCTGATATTGAAGTTGAGTCTGCCAAATTTGAGAATCCAAACCAGATCATTGATTCTCTAGTATCTGGTCGTGCTGATTTTGGCCCGCCTGGAGCCGCAGCTGGAATTACAGTCTTAGCTGAGGCTAAAGCGCCCGGAACGTTCAGAGTCTTCGGGCTTCAAGGGGGCGGTATTAAGAGCGGATTCACAAATGATGGGTTAATCGTCAAGCCTGACTCTCCTATTCAGTCACTCAAAGATCTTGAAGGTAAAAAAGTAGGAACTACTCCAGGCGTTCAGTGGGAAACTATCCTCAAGCATCTATTGAAGCAGAATGGGCTAGAACCAGGTGCCAACGTAACTATTGAGCAAATGGCCGTAGGATTACACCTACCATCCGTTGTATCGGGGGCTGTAGATGCTACCCTTTCGCTTGAACCTGTAGGGTCAATTGCAGAAGCCACAAAGCAGGCTAAAATTGCGATGGTAAACCCCGTTTCTGAATTTATCTCTGACCCCTTCTACTCAGGGGCAGCAGTTCTAACATCAAAGTTTATTACTGACCGCCCTGAAACAGCCAAAAAAGTAGTTCAGATTATTGATGAAGCTACGAAGATGGCTAATGAGAACTTTGATAAGTATCGTCCTATCATTTCTAAGTACACGGCTTTAGAACCAGACCAAGCAGAATACGTTGCCCAGCCTCGTCTAAGAGGATTTAATGATTTAGACACTGAAGACGTAACGTCCTATCAAAAGTTTATCGACGTGTTTTTGTCTGAAGGTGTGCTTGATCAAGAAATGAGTGCTCAAAAGATGATGCTTGGCAAGGAAGAACTAGCATAGATATCATAAGGTCACTTAAAAATGGCAAGACGAAAGTTTAGAGCAGCTGTTGTGCAAACCTTAGCTGCTCTGGGGGATTTGGATTTCAATATCAATCTTTTGGATAAATACGCTCAGGAAGCGGCTCGTCAAGGTGCTGAACTGGTTGTCTTCCCTGAGTGCATGAATACAGGATACTTATTCGATTCTCAGCAGCACTGCTCTGAGCTGGCCGAGACAATTACTGGGAAATATGTCGAGGCAATGGCTGACCTTTGCCGCAAGCATTGCTTGTTTATAGCTAGTGGCTTTACTGAGAAAGACGAAGTTAATGAAAAAATCTTTAACAGTGGATTGCTCCTAGACAAGACAGGCGAGTTAATTCTTCACTACCAAAAACAGTTTCTGGCTACCCACGACCAAAACTGGTTTGAGTGCGGGGTCAAAGGTTCTCCTGTTGTTGATACAGAATTGGGCCGCATTGGTTTGCTCATTTGTTTTGATGGTCGCATACCTGAGATTGCTAGATGTCTGGCAGTACAGGGAGCCGACATCATTTTAGATATGGCAAACTTCTTTGCGATGGATCAAGCAGAGATGTGGGTACCAGCCCGAGCCTTTGAAAATGAATCTTGGATTATTGCAGCCACTAAAGCTGGAGTAGAACGTAGCATCTACTATCCTGGTGGCAGTATGATTGTGGCTCCTACTGGTCAGGTAGCCGCTAAAATCCCCTACGATACCCATGGTGTTGTATCCGCAGATATTGCTTTCTCAGAAGAACCTAAAACTAAGTTAGGCAATCGCCGTCCCGATATTTATCAAAGACTGCTGACTCCTTTTGAGGAAGCCCCAGTCGCGGCCTTCCTCAAGCAGCCACTCATTCCTGAAGAGGAAACGACTAAAGTAGCAGCTGTTCAATGTCATAGGACTGATGAGCCTAACAGTCTGGATGCTGCTTTCGAGATGGTTAGCCATACAGCTAAGTTGGGAGTTAAGCTTTTGGCCTTACCGTTACACTTTAGTTCCCCGATGTGGAATCTTAACCACCAAGAAGCAGAAGATGCAGCTAAGGATACAGAAGAGCATATCAACCGGGCTGGAGAAATTGCGAGAGATTATGGTTGTGCAATCGTTCTTCCGGTTATTGAGAAAATAGGCAATATTCTTTCTTCTTCAGCAGCTTTGATTGGCCCAGATGGCCATGTAATCGGTCGCTATCGACAAACTCATCTAAGCTCATCTATGCAGGCTTGGGCTAAAGCAGGCGATGAGCTGCCGGTCTTTGAGACTCCATTTGGCCGCATTGGCATCATCTTGGGCGATGATGGTCTTTATCCTGAAAGCACGCGTATTCTTGCATTGAATGGGGCCGATATCATTGTTTGGTGCAGCGCTTGGGTACAACCTTCAGAAAGGGAATTACTAGCTGTTCCTAAAGCTGAAGACAATCGTGTTTATTTAGTTTGTGTAAATAGAACAGACTGTCCTTATCCAGGGGGATCTTTTGTTGTTCCTCCAAACGGCTTTCCCCACTGGGATGTCAACATCTCAGCTCCACGAACGACTAGACAAGGAGCGGTCATGCCAACCTATGCTAATTTGGCACTATCTCGGCAAAAAAGGATGATTCCTAATGTTGATATGCTGCGAAATCGTCTGATTGAAACCTATGGCCCTTTGGTAAACACTTCTATTAAGTAAGTTTCCACGGTTTCCCCCAACCGTCACCTCAGCGGCGGCCATCTTTCCTTCTAAAGGCTTCAGTATTGTGTGGGTAGACTCCTAATGCAACTGGTCCAGTGTTGCGATCGGGAGCATGTCACCTTTGTAACCCAATGGCTCCATTGAGATAAGCACACCGATGGGCCAGCACCTGGGGAACGTTG
>PYER01000429.1 GCA_003017855.1 filamentous cyanobacterium CCT1 | reverse complement strand
GCTATGGGTACTCACCCCCTCCAGCCCGATGTACTCACAGGCCCGACGAATCGCCTTATCCACCGCTTGGGTGCTGATGTGGGGGCGCGGCGACTTTGTCCCCACCACCTGAAACGTCCAGCCGGTGACGTGGCCACCATCATCCTTATGGCGCTTTATCCGGTAAACCTTGCGCTCTGCCTGAGTTCTAGGCGATGCCGGGAACAGATACCCGCTGCCAGGCAGGGGGGCTAGAGTGATCGCGTCCGCCAGCGGCGTCACAATATCGACGGTCTTGGTAGTCTCTGTCTTGCTCTGACGAATCACGATGCGGCTGCCCACCATATCCTCGGCCCGCAGCGCCACCACCTCACCAATCCGGGAGCCGGTGTAGTAGGCCAGTTGAGCAATCAGCTGATGGGGCTGATCCAATTCGGCCCACAGTTCGGCTAGCTGCTCTCGGCTCAGTATTTCCGCTTGGCCCTTACGCGCAACTTTAGGCATCCGATAGACCTGTGATCGGGTGAGGTGGAAACGTCATCACAAAGCTGGTTGGTATTCTTTGGGAATACAAACTCAAAAATAACGGGTTTCCGTTCCTTTTAGAACAAAGAACCTACTGAATAAGCTCACCTTATATATAGAGGGGTCAGAGAATCCCCTGAAACCCCCATTCCACCGTCAATCCAATAAGCTCCGCTGATTGATACGCCCAAAACCGCCCTGGGCAAACTGTCATCAGCCTGTCATCACCCCAGGGGGCTTTGTCATCACTTTGTCATCACCCCTTGTCATCACCCCCTTTTGCCATTTGTCATCACCCCATCAGGGCTTTTTGTCATCACCCCTATGAGCAAAGGTAATCCCCTCCTCTCCGTCCGCATCCCCGTCGACCTCGACCAGCTAATCACCCAGCTCTGCACCACCACCGGCCAAAAGCGATCTGATGTGGCGATCGCTGCCCTCACCCAATACCTGCTGCCCCCCAACCCCGACGACGAACTCAGTCAGCTCAGACAGCGATTGAACCATGTAGAACTGCTAGTTCAGGGACTACAAGCGAGGCGTAAGGAGTGAGGCGTAAGGGGTGAAGCAGTCTCCTACAGCACTAACAGCAACCATCCCCCTGCCGCCCCACCGATGCGAAGCGCTAAAACACTTCTCACAGACAAAACTTTCCGCGAGGTCCAGGACGGCGGTCCGTCCTGGTCGTCGGAGTCCGAGGGGAACGAAATCCCCTCGGGTAGAGATTTGGCTTTTAGTCCCAGCTGCGGCCTTACCGACGACTACAGCGGATGAGTCTAAACAGCGCCCTTTGGGTAAGAGCCAGATCACTGTTAACTTCTGTCCCCAGACTCAGCCTTTCCTCAGGGAAGCCCGTTATCTTCTGTCAATAGCTGCAATCATCAGGGCTTTCATTGCCATGAAAACCTTCCCCCAGAACGACCTCATCGCCTTTCTCCGTCACGAATTGGCCGTCCCCATCGACGCCATTAAGCTGGGGCTACGGCAGACTGGCAGTGCCGAAAACCTCCTGCCCATGGTGCTCTGGCAGTATGGTTTGGTCACCACTCAGCAGCTAGAAAGAATTTTCGACTGGCTCGAAAAGCACACTACGCAAAGCTTTGAGCCAACCGCCTGATTTCCTCTCCATAGCGCATCTCCCATTCCTTCAATCCGTACCGCTACGGATTATTTTTGCGTTGGCGCTAAAAAACTTCCTGATTTTTCATCGTAAATATCCCGTGGAGTAGAGAAGATCAAGCGCTCTATTTTTGATTCATCGCATCACACGCGACCTTCACTCTCTTCTGCAATCTGACTCCCATGAATATCAAACAACGCGCAGCGCGGCTCGGGCTGATCGGTTTGGCTGTGGCGATGGCGGCTCCGGCCTTCGCCCAAACCTACAGCGGCAACAACGTCTACAAGGTCACTCGCTCCAATGGGTCTGAGGCCGTCATCCTGGCCAACCGCTCTCCGGGTGAACGGATTTCTGTGACCTTTCCGGGGGCCGTTTCCTCCCGTCGAGTCACCGCGAACCCCTGCGGCCTGATTGTCCTCCGCAGCACCAGCACCGTTCCTATCAGCAACCTGCTCAGCGTCGATGGTGCCGCCATTGACCAGACATCTCTGCCCACCCAGTTGCTGCCCCGCTGCGTTGATGGCACCCTCGAAGAAGCCAGGAGCAATGACTTCAAGACCGGCGCAGGGGAAGTGGTCATCGTCAAATCTCCCAATACCGTTTATGAAGCCAGCTTTAGCGGTGGCCGCTCTCGTAACGTCACGGCGAATGCCTGCGGCTTTGCCAGCATCACCAGCACCAGCACCTACGATTTGACCCGACCAGAGCTGGATGCCTTCGAGGTCATGGGTAGTCCCTATCAAATCTCGACCCTTCCAGCAGCGGGACTCGAACCCGTCTGTCGTACCGGGAGCCTTTACGTGCCAGCGGCCTGGTAAGTCCAAGCCCATATCTGTTTGCTCCTTGTTAGTGCTAGCCCCCTTCGTTGCAAGGGGGCTTTCTTGTAGAGATTGAAATCCTATGAAACGACTGCTGTATTCCCTCTCAGCGGCAGGACTCGCCTTGCTGGTCGCCGCCCCAGCTCTAGCCCTCAATGGCCGCATCTTCCAAGAACCCGATGGCTCCGTCACCGTCTACGACCTCACCCCTGGTTCACGGGTCAGAGTCGGCGTCGATGCCTCCCCCAGCCGCACCCTTACTACCAACCCCTGTGGCCTGCTGGTGATCAGTCCGAGCCGCAACTATCCCCTCAGCACCGTGCAGGTGAATGGACAGGTGATCAATCCCAGCAACCTGCCGCGTCAGATCCAGCCCCCCTGTCGAGCAGGCGTCCTCGATGAACCCAGAACCACCCCCTTCCTCAACGCCAGCACCGGCAATCTAGTCGTCGTCACTGGCCAGCCCAACCGCCGTCTCACCGTCACCTATCCCGGCCTCTATCGCACCTTTAGCCGTCAGGTAAACGCCTGCGGCTTCTTGAATCTAAGGGAAACCAGCCAGATCAACTTCAACGACTTTTTGCTGCTGCCCGTGGCGGGAATGCGTTCCTTAGCAGAGTTCCGCTTGAGCGATCTACCCACTCTCAACGGCCTACTCTGCCGCAACGGACACCTCTACAAACTCGCTGACTGGACAGGCTTTCCTGAGGTCGCCGCCATTCCAGGTTCTGAGATTACTGAGGAAGCTTTGGGGGAGCAGGTAGCGAT
>PYER01000101.1 GCA_003017855.1 filamentous cyanobacterium CCT1 | reverse complement strand
GGTTACGGAAGAAACAGAACGCGAAAACCCTAGCCACCCGCGCTTGCCGTGCAAACTGAGGGGGCTAGGGTACCATGTGCCTAGCCTCGCAATCTGCTTGAGAGAGTTGCGGGGTTAGCTGTCGGTTGGTGTTGCGAGCACCTTCCGGCAGCGCCAAAGTTTTCGAGTTCTGTGCAAACACCGCTCGGGCCGAACGGCTTAATGGATGAGTGTACTGGTACAAAAGCTCCCCGTCAAGCGTAAGGAACATGGAAGGTATGATGAAGGAGGTTTGAGAAACTTCGCTCTTCTGGGGGAGCGGAGGCTATAGTGAGTCTTTCCACCTAATGGCTGAGGAAATTGTCTTTTGAAGTGAGAGTTAGCTGGCATAAAACATACTCAGCTCTTAGCATAGTGCCAAGCATACCTGTGACGTCTTAAGAGAGCCATGCAAGCAAACGTCGTTTTCACTCCGGGATTTTTGCCAGAATACACTTACAACGAGCGGGAGCAGCTTAAACTTGAGCAACGTCTCTCTGAAGCTATCGCGACACGGGGTTTTATTTGCTCTGTTTCAGGACCATCAAAAAGCGGTAAAACTGTCCTTTGTGAGAGTGTAATAGGTAAAGAGAAAATGCTTCTCGTTACTGGAGGAGGCATAAGCGAGGAATCAGTATTTTGGCAAAAAGTTCGTAAAAAGCTGCAACTACCTACATCTAGATCTGTTTCTACACAAGCTACACGCACTTCACAACTTACGGGAAAGTCGGAAGCTGGGTTGCAAGTGCCCATGCTATTTAATGCAAAAGGAGGAATTGATGGGAGCCTATCTTCAGGGCAATCTCAAGGCGAAATTAATCAATATGATGGACCTGATGGTACTGAGTTACTTGAATTCATTGGGGCAAATGGATACACGCTTGTTGTTGACGATTTTCACTATATTGGCAAGTCTGTACAACAATCGCTTGCAGAACAGTTCAAAGAAGCAGCTAGACTTGGTACAGCAATTGTAATTGTATCAGTAACACACCGTAGCGATGATGCAATTCGGGCAAACCCAGATTTGCGTGGGAGAGTTTCCTGCATAGACATTCCTTATTGGGAAAAGGAAGAATTACGAGTTATTGCTGACAAAGGATTTCCTCTCCTAAAACTTCAGCCTGAGCCAGCACTTATTGATAGGTTTGTATCTGAAAGCGTATCGTCGCCACAACTAATGCAAGCTATTTGTTTGCAATTTTGTCGAGATATAGGCTGCAATGAAACCCAGCCAAACATGGCTTCTGTCGATTTGAATCAGGAACAAGTAGGAGTACTTCTTCGCAATACAACTTCATTAGCCAATTGTAAAACTGCGTTTGACATTATCGTGACAGGGCCAAAGCCACGAGGGACTGATCGAAAAATTCATTACTTAAATGATGGAAAGCCTGGTGACGTTTACTACGTAATACTAAAAGCCCTCGCATCTGGAGATCCAGTGTTGACTCTTCCTTATGCAACTATTAAGAATCGTATTGAAAATTTAGTGCCAAACGACCCACCTCGTGGTGTTGGCATTGTGCAAGCTCTTCAACAAATGGGCAAAGCTGTTGAGGAAAAGCTTGGAGAAGATAGAGTTTTAGAATGGGATGATGAAAAAGAATTTCTTAACGTTCCAGATCCATATTTCATCTATTATCTCCGCTGGGCTGATTGGTAGCATACTATAAAAATCCAGCTAACAATGCATCGGTATGGGCAGTGCGATTGCCCGCCTCGTAGGTTAAATTGAGTCCGCGAAACCCAACACCTATAGGCTTGGCAAAGATCAATAATTGTATGAATAGGAACGAAATTATACAGTTGAATCATTCTCTTTTGGGCAGTTGGTAATGTTGGGTTTCCTGTTGTCAACCCAACCTACCGGAGATCAGCGATCGCACTGTAAAATAAAGAAGTCAACTGTCCTGCCCTCTGTATGAGCGAGACTGTCTACATAGAGACCAGCATCATCGGCTACCTAACAGCCAGGACAAGCAACAATCTCATCTTGATGGCAAATGTAGAAGCTACGAGAGAATGGTGGGATGTTCGTCGAACACAGTTTGATCTCTACATTTCACAAACGGTTTTAGATGAGGCCGCACGGGGAGATGCAGAGATAGCCAGCAGACGGCTTGAGATGTTGAATGACTTTCCGCTGCTTGAAGTGAATGAAGCCGTTCAAGATTTGGCAGTGCTATTTCTCACAAAAAGTAATCTTCCGCCCAAGGCTGCTGACGACGCCATTCATATTGCGGTTGCTACAATCTACGGCTTGGACTATTTGCTAACCTGGAACTGTAAACATATTGCAAACGCTCAAATCCAGAAAAAGCTGGCTCGGATTAGTTTTGATGCTGGGTACGAGTTGCCCACAATTTGTACACCCTACGAGTTAATGGGAGATTAAAGATGTGGAGAGATGAGATTTTAGAGGAAATCTACAGCATTCGAGAGGAACACGCAAAAGCGTTCAACTATGATATGAGAGCTATTTGTAGTGACTTGCAGAAGCGGCAAGCAGCAAGTGGTAGAAAAATTATTTCTAAACCTCTGCGCCAGCCCCGTCAACCATATAGCAACTCGCTGCACCCGACTGGATAATAGTCATCTGAGGAAACGCAATGGAGCAATTCACTGGCGGTTGCCTGTGCGGCAATGTTCGACTTGTGGCAACAGGGCTGCCAAACCGGGTTGGCCTCTGTCACTGTCTCGACTGCCGCAAGCATCACGGCGCCCTTTTTTACGCTGCCGCGATCTTTCCTCAGAATGCCGTAACCATCAGTGGCGAAACCCGCGACTACAATGGGCGATTCTTCTGCCCTCGCTGTGGCTCATCCGTTTTTGCCCGCACCGACAACGAAATCGAAGTGCACCTGGGCTGCCTGGATGCCCCTGACCAACTGATGCCAACCTACGAAAACTGGACCATCCGCCGCGAGTCGTGGCTGCCGCCGTTTCCGCTGGCAAAGCGGTATGAGCGCGATCGCGACGCCACAACCCCCTTTGAAGCGTAGGGCGCACGATAAAACCTCTATCTCCAAAGGCCGCAGCGACAGTCATCGAGCCGCTGTCAGGCCGCCTATAATCAATGCAGTAAAACGGCTTTGGTGCAGAGGTATGATCGCGATCGCGCCTATCAAGGCTTTACCCAATGGCTCAGTAGCAACTATCCCAATGAGTTGGGCAGAGTACCAGCAACTGGTTGCGAGCAGAGGTGACCACAGTACTCCGCGTCTTAAATATGCCAACGGATATCTGACTCTCAAAACGCCAACGTTTAAGCACGGCCAGCTAGATGCCATTGTTGCTGATTTAATCGTTGCTATTCTCAACCAGCAGCTGCGCGATTACGTTCGAACAACGCCCGTCACCCTGCAAATTCCTCAACAGGCAGGCATAGAACCCGACCACTGTTTTTGGCTCAGCAACTGGGCAGCTGTGAGCGGCAAAAGCCGCATTGACCTGGCAACTGATCCGCCACCCGATATTGCTGTTGAAGTCGATGTGACTAACTTCACCAATATCACCGATTACGAGCTTTTTAAGGTTCCTGAAGTATGGCTAATTCGAGGGGATGCTTTAGCAATATTTGCGCTAACGCCTCAAGGGTATAGTCAAACAAAGTTCAGCCAGTTTTTCCCCGATCTTGCGATTCCAAAACTCTACCAGCAGGTAATTGCAGCCATTGCCGAAGGTGCTAGTCCTCCTAGAGCAATTCGATCGAGTATCTCAATCGCGTAGCTTAATGCGCAGCGGCTGTGTCAATGCCTGGTTGACTGATAAATCTTTGACGGCAAATTTGCTTGCCGTCAGGTTTAAGCACTCGTAACCATCCTAGAACGTTTATAAATCCTGGTACGTCAACTCTGGGTTTGCCCAATGGGTTTCTTCCAGAAAATCAGCAAACGTAGTCAGCAGCCCAGGAAACTCCTCTCTCAACGCAGAAACATCCGCCTGATAGCCCTCCTTGCGATACCACTGAATTAAATCAAACAGCGACTTTCGAAACAAAAGCAAGAAAATCCAGGGAGGAATTTCTTTGTAGACCACAGGGCTTCCCTGGGCGTGAGCAAAGGCCGCCGCCATTTGTTTGGGGGTCAACACATCGCCAGCCAGTTCAATGTCTTTGCCGACATACTCAGAACGGTGCTTCATCACGTAGGCGGCCACCCGCCCCATATCTTTCGTTGTAATTAGATGAAGCGGCCTGTTAGCCTGAACCGCAAAAGAAAAAGACCCTTTGAGAATAGACGGGCGAGTATACTGCTTCCAAAACTCCTCCATAAACAAGCAGGCGCGCAGCATTGTTGTGGGCAACTTGGCCTGCTTGAAGATTTGCTCTACCCGATACTTTTGCTCAATGTGGGAAATACCAGACTCGCGATCGGCTCCTCCCGCAGAATTGTAGACAACGTGGCTAACATTGGCTTGCTTAGCCGCTTCTGCAACTCGCTGTGCCCTGGTAACTTCCCGAGGGTCAGGCTTAGCCGAATCTGGGGCCGTTGCGTGACAGTAAACCGCTGAAACCCCTGCGAAAGCTGCTTGCAGTGAAGACTCATCATCGAGATCGGCCTCAACTAGCTCAACCCCGCTGCGGTGTAATTGAGATAGGGAAGAACGCTGCAGGTCGATTTTGCGGGTAATGGCACGCAGGTCGTTGACCTGTTGTTCAAGCAATCCTTTCACGGCATTGTGGCCCGTTCCCCCAGTCACACCGATCAGCAGCACTTTGCCGATCGCTGTTTCTGCATTATCCATAGTCCTTACTCCACAAAGCGCGAATGAGCCGATCTGCCAGCTCTGCCCCAAAAATCTGCCTGGCTACAGTATTACCCGGGTCGCGTTCGGCAACGGTTTTTCGCATCAGTAAATCTCGTTCTGCCAGTGCAGATTGGCGATCTATGGGGACAGGTTCTGCCTGCTTAACCCAGGTAAGCCAGCGAGAACACATCTCTTGAGCGGTATGTTCAATCAATGAGAGAGAGTCCTGGGTCACAGGGCACGTAAAGCAAAGCGGCGTTGGGGACTGCAGCTGTCTAATGTACAGCGCCTTGCTCACAAACAAAGACAGATTAGGGTTCTCCCGCAACGTTAGATAGGTTGCATTCAAAGGTTCATAGTAGCGTTCTGTGTAGCTTAAGTCAGTCCACAGATCAACTCTAGGTATGTAGTCGATGTAGAAGAAGAGTTCGGGCTTCGTGCCAAATTCAAAGGCTAAGTGGGGCACCTGAATCGATGGACCTAGCCAAAGGGTCAGGCGCATGGTGCCAAATTTCATGTGAGCGGCATTAAACCACGAATAAACCAGCCAGTCTAGCTCCTCTCCAGTAAAGGTCAGAAGCGAGCCTGTCACATTGCCATCAGAACTGCTAAAGCTTTGCAGTGGTTGATGTGGATGGGGGAAAGCTGCCAGTTGTTGGGTTACGTCTTGTTGTAAGCCACTCAAAATACTTTGCAGTTGTGCAAACAGGGCAGCATGATCTAGATCAACTTGAGAAGTCATTCCTGCCTTAGAGGGTTAACTACTGGTCAAATTGTGGTTTTGTGGGCCAGGCATTGAGCAAATTTGTAATGCAAATCTACAAACTAAGCTTTTCTAGGTTCAGGTTTGCGAAAGAGGGCGCGATCGCCACCGCATAATATTTTCTAACTGCAAGAAATGACAGAATGATTAGACCTTGCGTTCAGCTGGTCCACGCTACGCTACGGTTAAGCTGCCAAGTGCTCCGGCGGCAGAGCGTGAACGAGCCGACAGGTCTAAAATAGAGGCACACACCGCGCCTCATCTTCCCCACATCCCCATGCTCGACCCCCGCATTCCCGCTGGCCCGCTGAACCAAAAATGGAGCGACTTCAAAGACCACTGTCGTCTGGTCAGCCCCAAAAATAAGGCCAAGCACACTATTCTCATTGTTGGCACTGGCCTGGCGGGGGCCTCGGCGGCAGCGACCCTGGCCGAGCTGGGCTACAACGTCAAAAGCTTTTGCATTCAAGACTCGCCCCGCCGCGCCCACAGCATTGCCGCCCAGGGGGGCGTCAACGCCACGAAAAATTACCCCAACGACGGCGACAGCGTGTGGCGGCTGTTCTACGACACCATCAAAGGCGGCGACTACCGCTCCCGCGAGGCCAATGTGCACCGGCTGGCGGAAATCAGCAGCGGCATTATCGATCAGTGCGTGGCCCAGGGAGTGCCCTTTGCGCGGGAGTACGGCGGCCTGCTCGACAACCGCTCCTTTGGCGGGGCGCAGGTGTCGCGCACGTTTTACGCCAAGGGGCAGACCGGGCAGCAATTACTCCTGGGGGCCTACAGCGCCATGATGCGCATGGTGCAGGCGGGCAAGATCGAAGTCTACTCGCGCCGCGAAATGCTGGAACTGGTGGTCGCGGACGGCAAAGCGCGGGGCATTGTGGTGCGCAACCTGGTGACGGGCGATTATGAGCGCTACGCCGGGGATGCGGTGCTGCTGTGCACGGGGGGCTACGGCAATGTCTACTACCTCTCGACCAACGCGAAAAACTCTAACGTAACGGCGGCCTGGCGCTGCCATCGGCGCGGGGCCTACTTTGCCAACCCCTGCTACACGCAGATTCACCCCACCTGCATTCCGGTGTCGGGCGACTACCAGTCGAAGCTGACGCTGATGAGCGAGGGCCTGCGCAACGACGGACGGGTGTGGGTGCCGCTAAAACCGGGGGATACCCGCCATCCCGAAGCCATTCCCGACGACGAGCGCGACTATTACTTAGAAACTCGCTACCCCGCCTTTGGCAACCTGGTGCCCAGGGATGTGGCCTCGCGCAACGCCAAGGCGATGACCGACGAGGGGCGCGGCGTAGGCGAAACCGGGCTGGCGGTGTATTTGGATTTTCGGGACGCGATCGCCCAGCAAGGCCGCGACACCATCGCCGCCCGCTACGGCAACCTGTTCGATATGTACCAGCGCATCTCGGGCGAGAATCCTTACGAAACACCGATGCGCATCTACCCCGCTGTCCACTACACCATGGGCGGCCTGTGGGTTGATTACCACCTAATGAGCACCATTCCGGGTCTGTTTGTGCTGGGCGAAGCCAACTTCTCCGACCACGGCGCGAATCGGCTGGGGGCCAGCGCCCTCATGCAGGGCTTAGCGGATGGCTATTTCGTGATTCCCTACACCCTGGGCGATTACATTGCGGGGCAGTCGTTGCCAGCGGTATCGACCAGCGACGACGCCTTTGGGGAAGCGGAAGCCAGCGCCAAAGCCCGTATTACCAAGCTGCTGAGCATCCAGGGCAACAAGACAGTGATGGAATTTCACCGCGAGCTGGGCCGCATCGTGTGGGATTACGTGGGCATGGCGCGGAACCGGGAGGGGCTGGAGAGCGCGATCGCCCAGATCCAAGACCTGCGCACCGAATACTGGCAAAACCTGAAGCTGCCGGGTAAGGGCAACACCCTGAACAAAAACCTGGAGTTTGCCGGGCGCGTCGCCGACTTTATTGACCTGGCCGAACTGATGGCGCGGGACGCCCTACAGCGCGAAGAATCCTGCGGCGGCCACTTTCGCGAAGAGTACCAGACCCCCGATGGCGAGGCCAAGCGCGACGACGAGCACTTTGCTTTTGTAGCCGCGTGGGAATACATGGGCGAGGGGCGCACCCCCCAGCTGCACCGCGAAGATCTTGACTTTGAGAATGTGCAGCTCACCCAGCGCAGCTATAAGTAGCACCAACATTTAGACCACCCAGCCTCAACCTTAAAAAGGTCAACCTGTAGGGGCAAACGGTGTTTGCCCAGCCCAACTTAGGGCTTAGGGGACGAGGGTGGCAGGCCTTCTAACACAACCAGGGCCTCAGTCACCTTTTTCACCAGGGGAGCCGCTACAGTCGACCCATAGGCGTCATCGCCCTGGGGCTCATCGATAATAGCCAGCACCACGTAGCGGGGGGCATCGATAGGCAAGATACCGACAAAGCTGGTCACTCGCCCTCGACCGTAGCCTCCAGAGGCGGCGGCCTTTTGGGCTGTGCCAGTCTTGCCCCCGACCCGGTAGCCGGGCAGCTTGGCAGGGCTGCCGGTGCCGCTGTCTACCACGGCTTCCATCATGCCGAGTACCTGCTGCGTAGTTTGGGGCGAAAAAATAGACTTAGGCTCGGGCCGCTCTGGGGTCCAAACCTCGCGGCCATCGTCGGTCTCCATCCCGCTCACCACGTGGGGAATAACCAGTTTGCCGCCGTTGGCGAGGGTAGCCTGTAGCTGCATCATTTTGATCGGCGACAGCGAGAAGCCCTGACCAAAGGCCGTGGTCGCCGACTCTACTTTGCTTTTGACAAACTGCTCGCGGTCTTTCATTTGACCGGCGGCTTCGGCGGGCAGGTCGATACCTGTAGCCTGGTCAAGGCCGAGGCGCTGCAGCCAGGTGTAGTAGTCGGCAGCGGGCATTTTTTGCATAATCCGTACCATGCCGACGTTGCTGGAATACTTCAGCACGTCGGTGATCGAAATTGGTCCTCGCCCACCAGCGGTGGCGTAGTCGTGGTTTCTAATCTTCCACTCGCCAAACTGCATCTGGCCGCTGTCGTTGACCATTTCATCGGGAGTAATTAGCCCCGCCTCAAGGGCGATCGCAATATTGATCGGCTTAAAGGTCGACCCCGGTTCGTAGAGATCGCTCACCGTCCAGCTTCTGAGGTCGCTGAGGTCAGCCTTGTAGTACTGGTTGGGGTCGTAGGTAGGCACGCTGGCCAGGGCTAGCATTTCACCGCTGTGGGCATCCATCACCATAACGGTGCCTCGCTTGGCATGGTGGCGATCGACAGTCGCCTGTAGCTCCTGCTGCGCCGATCGCTGCAGCCGACTGTCGAGAGTGAGGCGCAGACTGACATTTCCAGCCAGCAAAGGATCGCTCAAAGCTGCAGTGGCTTCTGGGTCGCTAGCGGCCTGGCCATCAGCGGCTTGGCTATTAGCGATCTCGTCAGGAGCCCCCGTTGACTCCATTAAAAGCTCCAATGGAGGGCCGTAGACCTCAGCTTCAGCGTCTGTCTCGCGCTGGGGTGGTTCTGCCACAGGGGGAACCAGGGAGAGCTGCTCCTGGTAGGCAATTTCAAGCCCAGCCTGGGGCTGACCATCAATATTGACAAATCCGACAATGGGGGCAAACAGCTGCTGCTGAGGGTAGAACCGCTGCTGCTGGGGTTGCAGCTCCAGCCCATTCAGGCGCAGAGCGCGAATGTGATCGACGGTGGCTTCGCTCAGCCCATCGACGAGCCGAATACCTGTCGGCTGGCGACTGAACTGGCTGAGTAGCTTAGATTCTGATGTTTCCAGTAGGGGGCTCAGAGCGGCCGCCACCTCTGGCATCGTTAGATCAAAGAGGCGGGGATGGGCGTAGAGGGTGTAAACCACCCGATCGACGGCCAGCACGTTGCCCTGGCGATCGATCATTGAGTGGCGCACCTGCCGTTGCACGGAGGGCAAAAGCCGCTGCTGCTGAGCCAAATTGGCCAGGTTATCGCCCTGGGCTAGCTGTAGCCACGCCAGCCGCCCTGCGATGGCCATCAGCGACAGCACCAGCAGCCCCCACACCAGAAGCACCCGCACTCGGGTCGAGGCCGGGTTAAAGGCGACGACAGCGGGGGGGCGAGTTCGTTTGCGGCGGCGACGGCGAGTAGAGTAGGCAGAACTAGCCATGGAGCAAAAGCAGGTAAGGAATGGGCTAGCGCTTAGTACCCCAGGGGTACGTCCACCTTGGGCAGGGCAAATCGATTGACTACCGAAGCGGGCACCTGGGCTGAAGCGGCTGCTTGAGGGGTGGGCTTTAGAAAAATGACGTTACCCGGCTGAGGGGGTTGAAATCCCATCTCAGCGACTTCGACCTGATGAGCCAGGTGGTTTTTGAGCACTTCATTGGCGGTGGTAAGCTGCTGCTCACTGCGCTGTAATCGATTGAGCCGTTGATTAGTCTGGTTGAGCTGGCGGTTAATGTAAACAGAAGTGCCGTAGCTGAGCAGGGTGAGGGTTACCAGCGACACCGCCAGAGCTGACGTGACCAGGTGCAGCTGAGACAGCCGCCGCCCTAGCGGACCAGGCGCATCTACCCCCGGTGTCGTAGGCAGTACGGCGGGCACAGAAACGCTGGGTCTGGTTTCTGCAGGCAGAGCGGCAGCACTCTGGCGCGCTGAATTAAGAGCTGTTGCTGCCCTGGCCCGAGATGGCACCGGACGAGGCACGTAGGATTTCAGCGCAGCAGACATAGACGACCCACAGCAGTAGCGAAACTGAAGTCAGGATACTGCATTCTGAAAAATTTGAGCCATTGCCCGGCAAAACTGCCTCAATCTATGGAATCTATAGCTTGGTACCGCACTCTGAGCAGAAGTTGCTGGTTGAAGCGTTTTGGTGACCGCAGCTGACGCAGGGATCCAGCCCGTTGCTTACTCCAATGCCGTGCACTTCGGGTAAGCCAATCATCTGGTGGTTACCCTTGCCGGGAGCGACCATGGGGTAGCAGTTTTCGTCGCGGCGCACGCGCACGTCCATCAAAACGGGGCCATTGTGGGCCAGCATCGTGGCAACGGCGGTGCTGAGGTCGTCGCGATCGCGCACCACCATGCCCTTAATGCCGTAGGCCCGGGCCAGCAGCTCGAAATCGGGCATGCCGATTTCCATGTTGGAGGACGAATAGCGCTCGCCGTGGAAAGCCTGCTGCCACTGGCGCACCATGCCCTGCCAGCCGTTGTTAATGACGACGGTTTTGACCGGAATGTTGTACTGGGCCAGGGTACCCAGCTCTTGCAGGTTCATCTGGAAACTGGCGTCGCCGCTGATGCAAATCACCGTTTCGTTGGGCAGCGCTACCTGCACCCCCATCGCGGCGGGCATGCCAAAGCCCATCGTGCCCAAACCAGCGCTCGACACCCACTGGCGGGGGCCGTTCTTTAAGAACTGAGCCGACCACATCTGGTGTTGGCCCACGTCGGTGGTGTAGTAGGCATAGGGGGCCTGGGTGGCCAGCTCGGTAATCACCTCCTGGGGCGACAGCACGTCGGGGTAGGTAGGCACGGTTAGCGGATAGTCGCGCTTCCAACGGTCAATGCGATCGCGCCAGGCCGCTGTTTGGCTCGGGGGTGGCAGCTGGTTCTCGGCCTCCAGGCGGTTGAGCAAATGGGTCAGCACCTGCTTGACGTCGCCCACAATCGGCACCTGAGGGGTACGGTTTTTACCCACCTCCGCCGGGTCAATATCGATGTGAATGACCTGGGCGCGGGAAGCAAACTCGTCGAGCTTGCCAGTGACGCGATCGTCAAAGCGCGCCCCCACCGCAATCAGCAGGTCACACTCGCTGACGGCAAAGTTGGCGTAGGCGGTGCCGTGCATGCCCAGCATGCCCAGGGCCAGCGGATGGTGCTCGTCAAAGGCACCCTTGCCCATCAGCGTAGTCGTCACCGGAATTTGAAAGTACTCTGCCAGGCGACGAATTTCGGCGTGGGCCCCGGCGGTAATCGCGCCGCCGCCAACGTACAGCAGCGGCCGCTCACTCTGGCGCAGCAGCCGCAGGGCCGGGTTAACCTGGCGCGCATTACCCTTAACCGTAGGCTTATAGCCGGGCAGGTTGACCTGTCCAGGCTCCACCGGCACATAGTCAAACTCTGCCAAACCGATATCTTTAGGAATGTCGATCAGCACCGGGCCGGGGCGACCGGTCTGAGCAATATAAAAGGCCTCTGCCACCATCCGGGGAATCTGGTCGGGGGTACGGGCCACGTAGGAATGCTTGACCAGCGGCAGGGTGATGCCAAAAATATCGGTCTCCTGAAAGGCATCGCTGCCGATCGCATGGCTGGGCACCTGGCCCGTAATCACCACCATCGGCACCGAGTCCATCTGGGCGGTAGCGATGCCCGTGACCAGGTTGGTGGCCCCAGGGCCAGAGGTACCAAAGCAAACCCCCACCTTGCCGGTGGCGCGGGCGTAGCCATCGGCGGCGTGGGCCCCTCCCTGCTCGTGGCGCACCAGGATGTGGCTAATGCCCCCTGCCGCCTCGGCCCGGTACAGCTCGTCATAAATGGGCAGAATCGCCCCGCCAGGATACCCAAAAATATGCTCTACCCCATGCCGTCTGAGGCTGTCGATCAGGGCGAATGCACCGGAGGCGCGGCGCACGAGAACACTGTTAGGAGCGGCAATGGGAGTCGTCATAGCGGCGGGTGCTTGGGTTTGGCTAGGGCTAGAGTGCATTGCTTAAGAAGAAAATAGATTGCGAACATTTTCTCCCTCGAGCCACACGGGCAGTGAAAGGCTCACCGCCGCTGCTGTACAGGAATGATGCTGCTAAATGCTGTTAAATGAGAAACATTTCTCCTCATATTAGCAGCAGAGGCTGGGGTCTTTATGGCCCCAGCCTCTGCTGCTTTAGGCCACTAGTTATGAGCTGTTGATATTCAGCTGATAGTAAAGCCCTAGCGATGGGTTCGATAGCGGTGGATGGCCGCTTGCGATCGCTGGCACAGAAAGTCGGCAGCGCTCAGCCTCTGCTGTTGCCCACCTGACTCTGCGGCCCAGCCAATGACTGCCTGGGGCTGGCGCCAAAGAGTCAGGTGCGGCACCGCTGGCTCGGCGTAAAAATCGACCTCCCCTGCCCCCAGCCAGCGCGAGGTGTTGTGGGTAACAGCGTCATGGCTGAGCCGGTACGTGGGTACCCCTGGGTCGCGCGGCACTCCCCAACCGTCCACCATAAACAGAGCCAGCACAGAGCCCCGGTGGCGCTGCCAATGGGTCGCCAGCGCCGCCGCCCCCACACAGCCCGCGCTAAACGCCCAGATCACCAGCGCTGGCGGTACTGCCTCAGGAGCGGGGTTGGCTAGGGTCGTGTCGTCTAAGTGCTCTTCGAGCGTTTGGCGAAGGGCAAAGGGTGAGAGTACCCCCAGAGAACTTTGGGGGGCGCAGACAACCTCGCTGAGCTGGCTCAAAACCTGATCTTGAGCGACGGTGGCGAGCATCTGTCCTGTGTAGCTGGGGGGGTGCATGCCTCCACAGATTAGTAAAACAACGCGCTGTAATACCAACTTCACCTCCAACACCACCTGCTGAACGAAATCTAGAGCCACCATTAACCAAGCTGTCCTGCTTTAGTTGTCCTACCTTACTTCAGCCCTGCTATGAACGACAGATCAAGGCTTTCAGCGATTTAGAGTCGCCCACAAGCGGAAATAACCCCCTGCAATGATTACCTTATGTAACACCCCGGAGACTAACGCTCTTGCTAAAAACAATAAGGATTGAGAAACGATTCGCTTTACGTAGTTTTCATAATCACCCGAAAGAGAATAATTATTTTTTTCTAAAACTTAAGTAGGACCATCATCACTGTCGAGTTTATATAGGGAATACCTGATGGAGGTGGGATGTGTTTCGCTTCAGCGCTTTAAGACTGTTTCACTTTTTGACTTTGGCCAGTTCCTCAAATCGGATCTTGAGCTGAATAAGCCCGGTTTAAATGATTAATTTTTCCAGCGTTTCATTTTTGCTTAATGCCTTTCTCAGACTGTTTGGGTTGATCCCTGCCCTCAACAGTCGCAGCAAACCCTGACCTCGCTATAAGCTTTCCTGGAGTTTAGACCCAATGACTCAAACGATTGTCAACCTAACTTTACCGATTGTAACGGACAAGATCGACGACATTTTAGCGGCCTATCCCCTTTACGAGTATCGTCAGGTTTTTGCTGTTCCTGAACTGCGTCAAAAACTAACGGCGTACGTTTTGGCGCGTCTGCCAGTAGTTTATGTAACTATGGATAGCGGTGTCGCCTGCGATATGACATCGACTGGGCACTGCTATTCTTCTGAGCAGCACGACCAAATTAATCGGCTCATTCACCAGGGCATTGATGCCCTGCTGGGTCGGCCCGAAGTTTGGCAGCGACGGCCCAGCGCTGAACGGGTTGAGGCTGAATCCGTTCCATCCAGCTGGTTCGGCTAGCTGGATGAGCTGAATGTGTGCCAGCTTTAGGTTGTATCAGGGTTTCACCGCGACCGGCCCAAGGAGACGAGTTGGCCTTCTTATCTAAAGGATGCTGCTTTAAATGGAAGACTCCAGGGAATGGCCGGGTTTCCGTTCGGTTCTACCCATAGCTCGATCGGTAGCTAAGGGCGTAGTCTCGTAATAGATGGCGGGTTGGATTGGATCGCCGACCCGCAAACTGGGGCCTCCGTGCCGCAGCTAGTCTATTGCAGAGACAGGTGACGCCTTGGTGCAGCAGTTTCTACCGCTTAGTGCATTGCTCAATGAGCAGCAGAGTCCCGCGATCGCTGGGACAGAGGCTGCCCATTGGCAGCATGGCGCTGCTCTAGATCCGTCTGGCGGTAGCTCTGACGAGGCTCACCTACAGGCTGAACACGAGTGGTTGGGGGGGCTGACGGCCCTGATTAAGCTGCTGCTCGAACTCCCGCCAGACGCAGATTCAGATTCACCGGCAGCCGATGCCCTGATGCCCCTGATGGGGGGAGTGCTGTCTGGGCCGTTTCCGGTGCTGCCCGATCGCCTGATGGGGCAGCGGCTCTCCCACTGGCTGCTGGTGCCAGAGCCGCTGGAGCAAATTCTTGCGGTGACGCGCCCCCTGCTACCGGGGCAGGGGCAGAGGGAGACGAACGGCCCGGCCTGCGATTTGCAAATGGTGCCTCTGGTTGACCGCGACCCTCTAATTGGGGAGCGGTTTTGTCTGTTGCTAACCCGCCGGTTTAGCCTGCTGCTGGTGTTGGGGTACGCCGCCAATGGGGTGCCCCAGTTTCAGTTTTCCTTTGACTCAGAGGTGGTGGGCCAGGGGTGGCAGCAGCTGCGCGATCGCGTTTCTGCTACCCGGCCGCCGCTTCTAGATGCCCTAGATCGCCTGTTCGATCAGTTTCCCCTCGTTGCCCCTGACTATCGGCTGGTTACGCGCTATAGCCAGCTGCTTTTGGCCCAGCTGCGCCAGCGTTTTCAGCCCGAGACGAGTGCTGAGTTTCGGCCTCCAGCCGGCATTATGCCTGCCCTGGCGCTGCCTGGTCGCCCCACGCTGGCGGCGTTTCAGACTGACCCCAGCCCCCACGTTAGAGTCGGGGTGAATCAGGCGGCCTTTACTGAGCCAGCGCCTGCCCCCGCGGCTGAAGAAAGCCCCGACACCGAGCTGCTGAAGGCGATGGCTCACGAAATTCGGACGCCGCTCACTACCATTCGCACCCTGACGCGATCGCTGCTCAAGCGCAAAGACATTGGCGGTGAGGTTGCCAAGCGCCTGCAGCAGATCGATCGCGAGTGCACCCAGCAGATCGATCGCTTCAGCCTGATCTTTCGCGCCGTAGAGCTAGAGACTGACCACGCGCCCAGGCCGCGATCGCCCCTGTCGGCAATTTCCCTCAATCAGCTGTTTGACGACGCCATTCCCCGCTGGCAGCAGCAGGCCAGCCGCCGCAACCTTGACCTTACGGTGAATGTGCCTCCCTGCCTGCCGATGGTCAACAGTGACCCGGCTATGCTGACCCAGGTTCTGACCGGGCTGATTGACCGCTTTACCCACAGCCTACCCCCCTACAGCCACATTGAGCTAGCGGTGACGCTGGCGGGTCATCAGCTCAAACTTCAGTTTCAGTCCCAGCCTCCCGACAGCGATGGTGCTCAGCCTCAGTCTCAGGATGACCCCTTTGCATCGCCCTTTAAGGCACTGGGGCAGCTCCTCATGTTTCAGCCCGAAACCGGCGGCCTGAGTCTAAACCTCAACGCTACCAAGAATCTGTTTCACGCCCTGGGCGGCAAGCTGATCGTGCGGCAGCGCCCCCAGGCTGGAGAAGTGCTAACCGTATTTTTGCCCTTAGAAACCAAAACGCTTTAGCATTCTGGCGCGATCGCCCCTGGGTCAAACTACAACCGCAATTTCACTGCATTGAGGTATCCGTAGATACCCCTAGACCGCTGTGGCGATCGCAGAGATTGGCCGCCAGCATCTAGGGGTTTCTCTCTAAATCACTGGTTTCAAGGCCGAAAGCCGCGATTTTTTGAGTATCGCTGGGCAATCTCAAACCAAGCTTTTGCGTAGACCGAGTTTGCTTCTGCAGGCACGCCTTGTTGCAGGCGTAGCGATGGTCAGACGCGGTTGCCCAACCCCCAGGAGACTCCCGATGCTTAAGAATTTCTGGTACGCCATCGAGTTTAGCGCTGCCGTAACTGGCTCGCCGACCCCCGTGAAGCTGATGGGCGAAAACTACGTGCTTTACCGGGGGGAGGATGGTCAGGTCGTGGCGATGCGCGATCGCTGCATTCACCGGGGCGCATCGCTGGCGGGGGGCTGGGTCGAGGGCAACTGCATTCGCTGCCCCTACCACGGCTGGCGCTACAAGGCCGATGGCACCTGCGTCCACATTCCCGCCGACAAGGCAGGCACCCCAATTCCCAAACGGGCCAAAATCGAGGCTTTTTCGGTAGAAGAGCACTACGGCATGGTTTGGCTGTTTGTAGGCGACCTGCCCACCGAGCAGCGCCCGCCCATTCCGGCTCTGCCCGAGTACGGTGACCCGGCCTGGCGAATGATTACCGGCGAATACACCTGGAATGCCCACTACACCCGGGTGGTCGAAAGCGGTCTAGACAGCTCCCATGCTCCCTTTGTCCACTCCGTTTTCTTTAACCTGCGCGACGATGCCGAGGTGCCGCCCTACGAGGTGCAGATGGATGATTGGAGCGCCACGGCCCGCACGATCTCGAAGCCACCCAAGCGGGCCGGGCTGCTGAAGCTGGTTGTGAAGCGCGATCGCCCCTTCTCCAGCGCCACGCTCACGGCTTACATGCCCAACATCAACCGCATTCACCTCGATTTCAACTTCCGGGGGTACCAGTACATCTACTTTGCCAGCAACATTCCGGTGGATGAGAACACTACTCTGACCAAGTGGATTGGTCTGCGCAACTTTTTGCCCCAGCCCTGGGCCGACTGGAACTCGCGCAAAAACACCAACGACACCTACCTCGAAGACAAAGCGGTGATCGAGAGCCAGGTGCCCCGCGTGGTCCCTCTCACGGGCGAAATTTTGCTGGCTTCCGACAGCCTGCAGCTAGCCTACCGCAAGCTGATTCGGCAGTGTGTCGAGCGGGGCTGGGGGGTGGGCAGCGACTACGGCATTCCTCCGGTTTCTGCTTCAACTAACGGCAACGGCAAAGCTCCTATCGAAGTCAGCGTTGGGTAGGTTGTTTTTCCAAGAATTGTCCGGTGGGCACTGCCCACCCTACCCGAATCCATCGCCTCCCTTTTTAAGGGGGGCCTCCTTCCCAGCTATCTACCTCCGTCACCCGATCGCACCGAACTGGAAGCACACCGCCATGCTCGAAAACTTTTGGTACGCCGTGGAACTTAGCCACGAAGTCGGCACGAAGCCCACGCCCCTGAGGCTGCTGGGCCACGACTACGTGCTTTACCGCGATTCTCACGGAATGGTAATCGCCCTCGATAACCAGTGCGCCCACCGGGGGGCCAGCCTGGCCCTGGGTTGGGTCGAAGGCAACTGCCTGCGCTGCCCCTACCACGGCTGGAGCTACGAGACCAATGGCCAGTGCAGCCATATTCCTGCCGATGCCGCCGGGACACCTATTCCCAAGCGGGCGCGAGTGCAGTCGTACCCAGTGCAAGAGAAGTACGGCCTGGTTTGGATATTTGTTGGCAGTCAAGATCTACCTGCCGATCGCCGCCCGCCAATCCCAGACTTTCCTCAGTTTGAAGCACCTGTGCGGCCCGCAACCTACAGCCGCCACGAGTTTGCCGCCCACTTCACCCGCACGATGGAAAACGCCATCGACACCTCCCACGCGCTGTTTATGCACAAGGGCGCGATCGGGGCCAGCAATGCACCGCAGAATACCGAAATCGACGACTACGAGGTGACGGTGAGCGACTACGAACTGGCCGCCAGCCTGCCGATCAAGGTCAACCGCCTCAACGGTGTGATGCGGTTTGTGCTGCAACAGGATGACCCCGAGGCTCATAAAACCTACCGCTTTGCATTGCCCAACGTCACTTACTCAGCGGTGCAGTTTGACCGCTACAAAATCGAGAGCATCATGGTCCACATTCCGGTGGATGACGAGACCACGGTGGTCAAGTCGGTGAATATTCGCAACTTCCTCAACCAGGTGCCGGGGCTGGGTCACTGGCTGGATGGCAACACCGCCCAGGTGGGCAACAAAATAATGCAGGAAGACGATGTGGTGGTTAAAACCCAGGTGCCGCAGATTGCGCCGTATCAGGATATGCGGCAAGAGCTTTTAGTAGCTAGCGACGCCACCTTAATTGCCTACCGCAAACTGCTGAAGCGCTACTCAGTGCCATCGGTACTGCCCGAGGCGGTTTTGCCCCTGGAGCAAACCGCAGGTTAAAGCATCCGGCGGGCAGCCGCGCCCATCTTAGGGCTGCCCTCATTCAAGAGAGCTATGAATCCTCTTCTAAGCATTGCTCCACACACCGCACCACAACTTACTTAGGGAAAATATCACCATGCCGACTGCTGAGTCCCCCATCGCCAACCAAACCTGGATGTGGAGTGGCCAGGCAATCAATTACCAGCAAATGGGCGAAACGGGTCCGGCCCTGGTGCTGCTCCACGGATTTGGGGCTAGCGTAGGTCACTGGCGCAAAAATATTCCCGCGCTGGCTGAAAACCACCGAGTGTTTGCACTGGATCTGCTGGGCTTTGGTAAGTCTGCTAAGCCCACGCCTGGGGAGCCACTACCCTACGACTTCGACACCTGGGGCGCTCAGGTGGTGGACTTCGTGAAGGAAATCGTTCAAGAACCCGCTTTTCTGGTGGGTAACTCCATTGGTGGCGTGGTGGCCCTAGAGGCGGCGGTGATGTTCCCTGACCAAAGTCGCGGGGTGGTGTTGGTGGACTGTGCCTTGAGGCAGATCAGCGATCGCAAACTTCATGCCCAACCTCCCATGCGTCGCCTGGGTCGTCCGCTGCTCAAAAAGGTGCTCCGCAACCGCGCCCTGGTGCACTGGCTATTTCGCCAAATCGCTCGGCCAGAGAGAATCCGCACGGTCCTTCGCACCGCCTACGGCAACCCCGAAGCCGTTACTGACGAACTGATTGAGCTACTGCTAAAACCCGCCCGCGAACCCGGTGCCGCAGACGTGTTCTGGGCCTTCATTAACAATTTCGACGGGCCGCTACCCGAGGACTTGCTGCCGCAGCTTACCTGCCCAGCCCTGATTCTCTGGGGCACCGCCGACCCCTGGGAGCCTATCGCCCTGGGCCGCGAGCTGGCCAACTTTCCTGCCGTGGAAGCGTTCATTCCCCTTGAAGGCGCAGGCCACTGCCCCCAGGACGAAATTCCTGAGGTGGTGAATAGACACCTGCAAACCTGGGTAGCTCGCCATACGGTGGCAACGCTCGTTAGTCCATCGACTTGCAGTTGAGAATCGTGGGTCTGTGGATCGGTAGACAGCCAGATCTTGAGGCTAGGGTACTGACCCACGCTATACGATTTACGCCTCCCTTACCCATACACC
>PYER01000100.1 GCA_003017855.1 filamentous cyanobacterium CCT1 | reverse complement strand
TAGCCCTTTTACCCGCCTGCACGGCGAGGCCGACTATCCGGGTACTGGCGTTGGGCTGGCGATCGTGCGTAAGGGCGTAGAGCGCATGGGGGGACAGGTGGGGGTTGAGTCGCAACCGGGGCAGGGCAGCCGGTTTTGGGTGGAGTTACCGGGGGCGGGACCGTGAGATGACTACCGAACACACCATCCTCCTGGTTGAGGACAATCCCAAGGATGTTTTTCTGGTGCAGCGAGCTGCCCGCAGGGCGGGAGTCACCACGCCGCTGCAGGTGGTGAGTGACGGCGATGCCGCCCTTAACTACCTCTCTGGGGTGGCGCCCTACAGCGATCGCGCCGCCCACCCGCTGCCCGTACTCGTCCTGCTCGATCTCAAGCTGCCGCGCCGCTCGGGGGCCGAAGTGCTGTCGTGGATTCGCCAGCAGCCCCGTCTCAGGCGATTACCCGTGGTGGTGCTGACGTCATCAAGGGAGTACGCCGACATCAACCGCATCTACGATCTGGGTGCCAACGCCTACATTGTCAAACCGGCCGATTTAGACCAGCTGGTAGAGATTCTCAAAACCCTGAATCTGCACTGGATTACCTATAACGAAAAGCCTCAGATCGACATGCTTTGAACCAGCATCAGGTCATCGGCTCAGGGTCGCTGGCCCATGTTTTAGTCAACAGATTGACGATCGCACTGATCAATGTCTCTGGCTCGATCGGTTTGGCCAGGTGCAGCTGAAACCCTGCAGCGATCGCCTCCTGCTGGTCAACTTCAGCGGCGTAGGCGGTCAGGGCGATCGCGGGAATGGCGCGACGGTTGGGGGCGAGGGCTCTAATCTGCCGTATCAGCATGTAGCCATCTATATCGGGCATACCCACATCGGAAATCAGGACGTCCGGCGAGAAGGCTGCCATCTGCTGCAGGGCCTCGGTTGCAGAGGCCATCACCTGCACCTCGGCACCCGCCTGCTGCAGCATAAACTCAACCAGTTCGCGGACATCGCCATCGTCATCAATGGCCAGGACCCTCACTCCCGCCAGGGGATGCGGGGGCGCAGGATTAGCCGACTGCTCTTCCCCCCGACCCTGCCCCTCATCATCCTGGCCCTGCAGCAGCGGCAGCTGCACCGTGAAGGTTGATCCCATATTTTCGCCGGCACTCTCGGCCCAAACCGTGCCGCCGTGCAGCTCGGTAATGTGCCGCACGATCGCAAGGCCCAGGCCCAGGCCACCAAAGTTGCGGGTTGTGGTGCCATCTTCCTGGCGAAAATAGTCAAACACATGGGGAAGAAAGTCTGGCGTAATGCCTTTACCCGTATCTCTAACCTGGATTTGAACGCAGTTTGGGCTGGGCTGGAGTCGAATTTCTATGGTTCCTTGGGGGGGCGTAAATTTGACGGCGTTGCTCAGCAGATTCCAGATCACCTGCTGCAGGCGGGCCGCGTCGCCCATGACCACATCGATGTCCTGGTTAAAGCTTTTTTGAACGCGAATATCTTTGGTTTCGATCGCCAGCTTTACCGTTTCCAGGGCGGCTTCAATGGTGTGATTTAAGCTGACCGGCGCGATGTTTAGCACCAGCTTGCCGCGCAAAATGCGAGAGACGTCGAGCAAGTCTTCGATGAGCTGGGTTTGCAGCTTGGCGTTGCGCTCAATAGTCGCCAGGGCCTGCTGGGTTTTTTGTTCGCTCAGTTTGCGGGTTTGCAGCAGTTTTGACCAGCCCAGAATAGGGTTGAGCGGCGATCTGAGCTCGTGGGAGAGCACCGCCAGAAACTCATCTTTAATCCGGTTAGCGGTTTCTGCTTCCTGACGGGCGGTTTTTTCGCGCTCCAGCAGCTGTTCGCGCTCCTCGGCCAGGCGCAGGCGCACGGCTTCGGCCTGCTTGCGTTCGGTGACATCCATAGAGGTCACGCCCACGCCCAGGACCTGCCCATCGCCGAGGCACACTGGAAAGTAGTTGATCAACGCATGACGAACCAGATCTGAGGGTGACGTAACGCCAGACACTTCCTGATTCAGCAGGGGTTCGTTGGTATCCATCACCCGCTGCAGAATCGGCGCCACCACCGGAGCCCAGGCGGGCAAAACATCGTCTAACCGTTGGCCCAAGTGGTCACTGAGGGGAACCCCATTGACTACCGCCAGGGCCTCGTTGGCGTGAATGTAGCGCAGTTCGCGATCGAATAGGGCAATGCCAATCGGGGAACTGGCGATCAGGGCGTTGAGGGTAGTTTCGCTCTGGCGCAGGGCCAGTTCGGTTTGTTTGCGATCGGTAATTTCAACCGAGGCACAGGTAATGCCAGTCGTTTTGCCGTTGATATCCTGCAGCGGCTCGACGGTTAGATCGTAGTAAAAGTCTCGCTCCTGCATGGTGAGTTTGACTTCCTCTCGCCTGCCGTTGCCTGTTTCTACAACGTGGCGCTTGATGCGGGTGAGAATTTCAGCATCCTCTTTTGAAAACAAGTCAACATCCTGTTTGCCAATCACGTCGCCGATGCTGTAGTCAAAGGCTGGGTTATAAATCCAGGTGTAGCGCAGCTCTCGATCTTGATTGAAAACGGCGATGGGCGAGCTTTTGAGGGCAACGCGCAGCCGCTCCTCGCTCTGGCGCAGGGCCTCTTCGGTCTGCTTGCGGTGGGTAATGTCGATAAACAAGCCATCCCAAACTTCCCCCGCTGCGGTTTGCTGAGGGCGAGAGCGCCCCTGAATCCACTTGTGCTGGCCAGATGGGGTCATCAGCCGTCCTTCCCAATGCCAGGCCGTAGACTTGTCAACGGCGATCGCCACCGAATTTTGAAAAGCCGCCCGGTCATCGGGGTGAATCAGGCTGAGGAACGCCTCGGCATTGTGCAGAATCGTTTCGGGGTCGAGTTCGACCAGCTCACGGGAACCGGAGCTGACATAGGAAAAGGTAGGGGCACTACCGCTACGGGGTACATAGCGGTACACCATGCCTGGCAGATTGCTCACCAGCACCTGAAAGCGGGCTTCGCTCTGGCGCAGGGCGGCCTCAGCCTGCTTGCGATCGGCAATATCGAGCACAAAGCCAATCACGGTGCTCTCGCTCAGCATAGCGGAGCCCAGCAAAATGGGCGCCCGCGACCCGTCCTTGCGAATGTATTCTTTCTCGAAGGGGGTACAGACGCCCCTCGTTCTCAGTTCGGCCTGCGATCGCTCACTCACGTCCTGGTATTCGGTCGGCGTCATCTCCTGCCACCGAATTTGACCGGAGCGCAAATCTTCTTGGGTGTAGCCCACCATATTGAGAAACGCGTCGTTGGCCTCAACCACAGCGCCATTCAGGTCGGCCACAATCGTGCCGATGATGCCAGACTCGGCCAAACGACTAAAGCGGGCTTCGCTGTCGCGCCAGGCCTGTAAATTGGCTTCAGCTCTCCGCTGCGCCAGGCGCTGGGCTTGATTCAGCGAGCTGATCAACAGCGCCGCCATCACAAAAACGCTCAGCCGGGTCAGATAGCCTACGTTGTTGATGTGCAGCGCGTAAATCGGAGCAATATAAAAGTAGTTGATCGCGATCGTCGCTAGCCCCGTGGCCAAAAGCCCAGGCCCCAAACCGCCGTACCACGCACTGACCATAACAGCCGCAAAGAATAGAGGCGTTGGGGTCGGCTCAAGGTAGGAGCGAAAAAGCAGGTTGATGCCCAGGGCTAGGGCAACCGATAGCACGGCTACCCCGTACTGCATCAGCAGGGTTGGCAGCGTTATCGATCGCGGTTGACCACTTTCAAACCGACCTGAATGGTTCTGGGTCATTGTGGCCTTAACTCCATGCCCGAGCAGTACTGATTCAACGCTTTCGGCTCCACTTTGGTAAGGTAACGACGAAGGAACGATTTAGGCCATGGGGTAAACTAATTCACCTGAGCCCGATTTTTCAAGCTTAGACGTCTGTTTTTTGGTCAAAGTTCTGTTTATAATAAGCAGCTCTTAACCCTATCACAGCCCCTCGCTGACCAGGAAATGTTGACGGCCGAACAACTGTAGACACTATCCAGTTGGATGGGCCGCGATCGGTTCTTTCAGCGCCTGAATAAACATGCGCAACCGCAGCAGCTTATGTAAATCCAGCAGCGCAAAATTCCCTTGCCTGATTATCTGTCAGCGGGCAGATGAGTTTATCTACCCGCTGGCATAACCTGAGAACGGCCAATTCTTAATGCGCTTGTAGTGCCTCAGACGGGCGATCGCTGACGCCAACCGAGTTACCAAGAAGCTCTACCGAGCTAGTGGTCTGTCAATCCTAAATTTGTGGGCTGGGTGGCGCGCCAGCAGAACCTAATCAGCCCCAGGTAATCGGCTAGTGTTGGGTGCCACTGCGTTTCACCCACCTACAGATTTCATCTGGGCAGACTACTCATCTCTGGAGGTCACCATGGTCATTAGTCAAACGTCTAGCCAGCCGAAACACCGGGTTCAGGTGGCGGCGGTCTCTGAGGTCGAGGCAGCGGGCGTTAAGGTCGTGCATGCCGAGGGCCACGCGATCGCCCTGTTTCACCATCAGGGGCAGATCTACGCGATCGACAACCGCTGCCCCCACATGGGCTTTCCGCTGCACCAGGGCAGCGTGAAAGACTGCATTCTCACCTGCCACTGGCACCACGCCCGCTTTGACCTCACCAGCGGCGGCACCTTCGACATCTGGGCTGACGATGGCCGCGCGTTTCCGGTCGAGGTACGCGGCGACGAAATTTGGGTGGATGTGACGCCCCAGGGGGAAGCTTTAGCCCATCACCGGCAGCGGCTGCTGGACGGGCTAGAGCAAAACCTGTCTTTGGTGATTGCTAAAGCCGTGATCGCCCAGCTGGCGCTGCAGGCCGCCCCCACCGAGCCGTTTCAGGCCGGGCTCGACTTCGGCGTGCGCTACCGCCGCCAGGGCTGGGGGATGGGGCTGACCATCCACGTCTGCATGATGCGGCTGCTGCCCCATCTGGAGCCGGGCGATCGCCCCCGTGCCCTCTACCACGGCCTCGCGGCGGTGGCCCGCGACTGTGCTGGTCAGCCGCCCCGGTTTGCGATTCAGCCCCTGCCCGACACGCCAGCCGATTTTCAGACCTTCAAGCGGTGGTTTCGCCAGTTTATTGAGGTGCGCGACGCCCAGGGGGCCGAGCGCTGCCTGGGGTCGGCCCTGGAGGCCGGGCTAGAGCCGCCCCAGATTGCCGACATGCTGTTTGCCGCCGCCACTGACCACCGCTTTATCGACGGCGGCCACGCTCTCGACTTTACCAACAAGGCCCTGGAGGCCCTCGATCGCGTTGGCTGGCAAAACGCCGCTGCGGTGCTGACCAGTTTGGTGCCCGAGTACGCCAGCGCCGAGCGGATGGAAGAGTCAAACGCGTGGCGCTACCCGATCGACCTGGTGGCGATCTTAGAGGGGGCGTTTGCGGCCCTGCCCGAGGCGATCGCCGCTGGAAAAGCCCAATCCTTCGATCGCCAGAACGCGGTGGATCGACTGGTGCCGACCCTGCTGGGCGACAACCCCCAGGCGATCGCCGATGCGCTGCTGACCGCCCTGCGCCAGGGCTGCTCGCCCGCCGACCTGGCGGCCCTGGTCGCCTATGCTGCCGCCCGCCGCATAGCCCAGTTTCAGACCAACAACGACTTTCGCGATTGGGATACGGCCCACCACACGTTTACCTTCGCCAATGCCGTTCACCAGGGCCTGCAGCGGGTCGCCTCGGTGGAGCTGCTGCGCGGCGTGTTTGATGCGGCGATGGCGGTCTACCTCAACCGCTTTTTGAACGTGCCCCCGGCCCGCCTGCCCAACCCCGACAAACGGGTGGAAGACCCCGCCGCGCTGCTGACGGAGCTTCCCGACCTGCTCGATCGCCAGCAGCAGGTGCATGGGGCGGGCAACCTGGTGGGCACCTACCTGCACAGCGGCGGCGACCCGGCCCGGCTCGTCGCCACCCTGGGCCACCTGCTGCTGCGCGAAGACCGCGACTTCCATACGATTCAAAACCTGGAGGCGGCGGTGCAGCAGTACCAGCACTGGTCAAACCACGCGGCGGGGGTTCACATTTTGGTGGCCACGGCCCGGTATTTGGCGGCCCACGCGCCAACAATGCGATCGCAGGGGCAGACCTACGCGATCGCGGAACGGCTGCATAGAGGCGATCGCATGTACGAGGACGATTGACGTTAGGGTGGGCTCTGCCCACCAGGCAGGGGTTGCAGCTCTTTCGCCATCCTCACCACCCACGAGGCTGACCTCACCGTTGGCGAATATGACTGCACCACTGGCGAATATGACCTCACCACTGGCGAAGATGACTTCGCTATGGATTGTTGAACCTGGGCATGAATCAAAAACGCAATGTCTCTCGTGGGGGCAAACGGCATTTGCCCTCCCCGCTTGAGGCCAACCAACCATCTGCCTTCCATTTTCTGCCCATAGCCACAGAACCTGCATGGGCGATCGCCGCCCGCCCCTACCCCCGATCAGCTCTCAGGCTTACCCCCTCAAGCAGCGCTATCATGGCAATAATCGGCCACTGGCTAGAGACCCCATCCCAGAGCTGCGGCTAATGACTACTCAATCGCCTCAACTGTCTCACCACTTCTACAACCTCTTCCAGGCCCTACCCGACGACGCCAAGCAGGGTTTCCTAACGACCCTGATTACCCAAAATCGTCAAGAGATTGAAGACCTCCTGTTTCACCAAGATTGCAAAGCCGCCAAAGAAGAAGGCTTCTTGTCTGATCAGGAAGCGCAGGATTTTGTCGCCAACCTGTCCCACTGACGTACAAGAAAGAATCGTGCCTGTCATTCCCGCGGAGGCGGGAATCTACTCGGTAGCAACTGCTCTCGGTTGGATGCCCTTTTTCACGGGCATGACGGGTCAACCGTCCATCGAATCCATGAATTTGCAGAGTTGAGATGCACCCAAGCCTGGGAAGCAAGCGCCAAGGCCGACGTTTCCGTGCGAGGGCAATGATGGAGCACTAAGTCGCTACAATCAAAGCATTTCGCGATTTGCCAACCCTAACCGAGAGGCATCGAAACCACCGTGACGGCATCCCTTCTCGATCTATCTAACGCCCCACCCGCAGAACAGCGTTTGGTGCTGCAAGGCATTTCCTGGCAGCAGTACGATGCCCTGGTGGCCCTCTTCGTCAACCAACTGCCTGCCCTACGGATGACCTACCTGGAAGGCACCCTTGAACTCATGACCACCTCCCCCGAGCACGAACGCCTGAAGAAAACCATTGCCCGTCTAATCGAAGCCTTCGCCGAAGAGCTAGATCTAGACCTCAACGGTTATGGCTCAGCCACCTTCCGTAAAGAAGCCGCCGCTCGTGGTCTAGAACCCGATGAATGTTACTGCCTAGGCGAGCTGCACGAGGTGCCCAATATAGCCTTAGAGGTTGTTATTACCAGCGGCGGCATCGACAAGCTAGAGGTTTACAAAGGTCTGAAGGTTCAAGAGGTTTGGCTGTGGCAAAATCAACAACTGCGCATCTACGGCTTGGTTGACGAAGAAACCGGATATACGGTGTTAGAAACGAGTCGGTGCCTACCCCAGCTCGATGTAGCTCTCCTCGCCAGCTATGTCGATCGCCCCAGCCAGACCCAGGCTGTTAAAGCCTACCGCCAGGCGTTGAGAGATTGAAGCCACCACAACGCTGACGCGCCATTCCAAACCATGAAAAGGGAGCCCTCCTATTTCTGCGCCCTGACAAACCACCGTCATGCTCGTGCAGACGGGAATCCAATGTACGGTTGTTCTACAAGGGCACTTGCTGTACCGTATCCCTTGCGGGGAATGTAATCTAGGACGGGCGTAGGGGAAGCAGCAACTTCCCCTACGCCCTAAGACATCCCAGCTTAGTCGTGGTAAGTGAGATGCCCTAGGTGCATTCTAGGAGCTAGCGTCTTCGTTTACCTTTCTTTGGGACAACGCTAGAGCGTTCCCCGTTTTCCTTCACCCGAAAACGGAGACAACCGCATGACTTTTCAACCCTTGGGGCAGCGCGGCCTGCCCGCCTCCTTTGCCCTGCCCACCTACCGGCCCGACCGGCTCACGCACATTCTGCTGGGCGACTACGCCGCCGTCATAGAAGCCATCAACCGCATGGACGTGCTGCGCTACTGCGACAGAGTCGTGTGGATAGAGCCCATCCCCACCGGACGCAGCGGCGAATACATCAGCGTCATGACCCGCCGCCTGGTAACCCCAAACGACTAGGGGTATTGCCACCGTAGGGGTATTGTATGCAATGCCTCTGCTATTTCTATCGTGCCAATTTCCAGTCGTAGGGTGCGTCATCGCGCAGCGTGACGCACCGCAGCCAACCCCGGCGGTGCGTTGTGGCGTTAGCCCAACGCACCGCCGGGGTTGGCTGATAAGAATTGCTCTACTTCATTGGATAGATAAACACAGCCTCCCCATTGATAGCTGCTTCGGCAGCTACTTTTGGATAGATTTTAAGAGAGACTTCTGGGAGAGAGTTTGTATTGCTTTGGCTCAAACTCTCCCTGGAGCGATAACCTCTGACTGAGACACTCATGACTACTCATAACAGCACAACCGAAAACCAAATTGATACTGGTCATCATCAGGGGATGTCGGGTAGCTATTTTCGGTTCCTCGCCATGATTGGAACGTCAATCGTTGTGATGTTCTTCTTGATGTACCTGCACTCCTACCAGATTCTCGACCACGCCTGGTTTAGTGAAACACGGGTTTTCATGGCGCTAATTATGGGGGCGGCAATGATGGTCATTATGCTGTCGTACATGCTGCATATGTATAAGAGCCGCAGCGCTAATATCGCTATCTATCTCAGTGCGATCGTGCTTTTTGGGGCCTCGCTGTGGCTGGTGCGCAGCCAGGTCACAGTGAGCGACGTTGATTACATGGAAGGTATGATTCCGCACCACTCGATCGCGATTTTGACCAGTGAACGAGCCCAAATTGATGATCTTCGGGTGCGTGACCTGGCCGATCAAATTATTGAGTCCCAGCGCCGTGAGATTAAAGAAATGGAGTGGTTGATTTCTGACGTTCGAGAAAACGGCCTGGTTACAACCCAGGCAGAGTTGCCAGGCAGACAAATACCCGATTTCGCTCCTACTCCCGAGTAATTTTGCGTTGCTTCCCAACGGCTCGCTGCAAATTAAATTGGTTGTAGGGTGGGCACTGTCCACCATTCTTCTTAGCAAGCAACCGGAACCCTAAATCTGTCTCTCCTAGCCCTTGTCATAACTCAACTCTCATCGCGCCTACACCCATTGCAACGCTTTTGTGTTCGCCCTGATACCGTTCTTTGGGTGATTTAAAGGAGAGGAAGCGGCATTTAGGGGAGAAGCAGTTGAATGTGAAAGAGCTAGGGTTTGGTGGTGGGCAGTGCCTACCCTACTTATGTTGAAATATGCCGCAAGGTAGACCGAAAAATCTGAGGCAACCTGCCATAATCCCGGAACCACCATTATTTTTCCAAAAGGAACCTACGGGTATGTCAGAGCCTAACGGCGTGATGATGCAGTATTTTCATTGGTACAACGAGCCCGACGGCACCCTGTGGAACGAGTTAACTAAAAACGCCAAAGAGCTGGCCGAGGTCGGCATTACCGCTCTTTGGCTGCCGCCTGCCTATAAGGGCACTGCCGGTGGCCTAGACGTGGGCTACAGCGTTTACGACCTGTACGACCTAGGCGAGTTTGACCAAAAGAACAGCGTTCGGACTAAATACGGCACTAAAGAAGAGTACCTTCAGGGCATAAAAGCGGCCAAAGAGGCGGGCATTCGGGTCTATGCCGACGTGGTGTTTAACCACATGATGGGTGGCGATGAGCTAGAAGAGGTCCAAGCCACCCCCATGAGCCACGACAATCGCCACGAGCAAATTGGCGACAGTCGAATGGTCAAGGTTTGGACCCACTTTAAATTCCCCGGTCGCCAGGGCAAATATTCCGATATGGAATGGCACTGGTGGCATTTCGACGCCGTCGATCACGACGACAACGACCCCGACTACGACGCCGTCTACCTATTCGAAGGTAAACAGTTTGACGAACATGTAGACCTCGAAAAAGGAGCCTTTGACTACCTGATGGGCTGCGACCTCGACATGGAGTCGGACGAGGTACGCAATGCCCTTCAGGAGTGGGGAGCCTGGTATGTCGACACCACTAACGTCGATGGCTTTCGGTTTGACGCAGTGAAGCACGTGCGGGCGGGCTTTTTTCCGCAGTGGTTGCAGCACTGTCGGCGACATGCCGGGCGCAGGCTGTTTGCGGTGGGCGAGTACTGGTCGTACGAAATTGAGGCGCTGCACAATTTCATTGATGTCACCGACGGCGATGTGCACCTGTTCGACGCGCCCCTGCACTACAACTTTAGCGAGGCCAGCAAGGCCGGGGGCGACTACGACCTCACCACCATTTTTGACAACACTTTGGTGAAGGAACAGCCCGCTCTGGCTGTCACCCTGGTTGACAACCACGACTCGCAGCCGCTGCAATCGCTCGAATCGGTGGTAGAACCCTGGTTTAAGCCCCTGGCCTACGCGCTGATTCTGCTGCGGCAGGATGGCTACCCCTGCATTTTCTACGCCGACTACTACGGTGCTCACTACAAAGACACGGGCAACGACGGCGGCGAGTACGAAATCTGGCTCGACAGCCACAAGTGGCTGATCGATAAGTTCTTGTATGCCCGCAGCACCTACGCCTTTGGCGACCAGTACGACTACTTTGACCATCCCAATACCGTGGGTTGGACCCGACTCGGGAGTGAGGAAAACCCCGGCGGCATGGCCGTAGTGCTTACCAACGGCGACGATGGCCGCAAGTGGATGGAGGTAGGTCAGCCCAACTGCACTTACTACGACATCACCGAACACGTCAGCGAGCCCGTTACCACCAACGACGAGGGCTGGGCTGAGTTTAGCTGCCAGGCCGGGTCGGTTTCGGTGTGGGTGCCGAAGGAGTAGAGGGTGGATGAGTGGATGGGTAGACGGGTGGATGGGTGGCGGTCCCTGAGCGAAGTCGAAGGTAGCGGTTCTTGAGCGGAGTCGAAGGGACCGCTACCCAAGCGAAGTCGTTTGTCCTGTGGACAGGCTTCGCCAACGCGCTAGCGTCTCCCGTAGGGAGAAAGGGGGTGGATGGGTAGGGGCAAATGCCATTTGCCCAGTGCAATAGCTTTAGCCTAGGGGGCTTTCGTTTTGGTCATCGAGCTGGGCGACGCCTTTTCTACCCCACCTTTGAATAGTCATTGCTCAAAATGTAGAAACAGTCACTCTGAACGAATGAACCTTCTCTGACCTTGAGCGCATGGACACTTCTCTACCTAGATTGGCCACTGCCGAACCGGCATCGCGGGCCCCAACGACTTCACCCTCTACGGCTACGCTAGTGCGGTTGGCTGCCCACCTGGCAGAGGGGTTTGCGCAGCAGGCTGGCCAGGTTGACCAGCCCGGTGCGTTTCCGGTAGAAGCGTTTGAGCGGCTGGCTGAGGAAGGGTTTTTGGTGGCTCCGCTGCGCCAGCCGCTGGGGGGCTGTGGCCTGGGTATCGATGCGGCGACCACCTACGACCTGCTGCGATCGCTCAAGCACATCGGCCGAGGCAACTTGGCGGTGGGGCGCGTGTACGAGGGCCACGTCAACGCGCTGCAAATCATTCAAACCTTTGGTACCGCAGAGCAGGTTGAGCGCTACGGGCAGGCGGTGCGCGATCGCCACAAGATCTTTGGCGTATGGAATGCGGAGGATGCCGAAGGCCTGAGCATTGTGCCTCTGGGAAACGGTCGCTACCGGCTAGAGGGGGCTAAGACCTTTTGCTCTGGGGCGGGCTATGTGGAGCGGCCCTTTGTCAACGGCAAGCTGCCTGATGGTCGCTGGCAGATGGCGATTGTACCTATGGATGAGGTCAGTACCCAGTGGGATCGCGACTGGTGGCAGCCGATGGGCATGCGAGCCACCGCCAGCTACAAAATCGACTTTACCGGCGTGGAGATTGGAGCCGACGATTTGATTGGTGAACCTGGCGACTATCTGCGCCAGCCCTGGCTCACCGCCGGAGTGGTGAGGTTCGCCGCGGTGCAACTCGGCGGGGCGGAGGCGCTGTTTGACCTGACGCGGCAGTACCTGCAGGCCGAGCAGCGCACCGAGCACCCCTACCAGCAGGAGCGCCTGGGGCAGATGGCGATCGCCCTGGAGACTGGGCAGCTCTGGCTGCGCGGAGCAGCCGACCAACTAGTTGCCTACGATGCGCAGTTTGCCGGCGAGCCGCAGGTTGAGCATCCCCATCAGGCACAGCTTTTGGCCTATGCCAACATGATGCGCACCGCGATCGAGCAAATTTGCATGGAGACTATGCAGCTCTGCGAGCGATCGGTGGGCACACGAGGCCTGCTGCCCAGCCACGCCATTGAGCGCGTGATTCGCGATTTGACCCTGTACCTGCGCCAGCCCGCCTACGATGCCGCGATCGCAGGCGTCGGTGCCTACGTGCTGGCCCAAACCATCCCAGCAGACCACCTATGGTAGCCTCCAGCGTCTCCCCCCTCAGCCAGCCAGAAACCCTGCCGCTGCGATCGCTGCCCACCGAGGCCCCGGTGCTGGTGGTAGCCCCCCACCCCGACGACGAAACGCTGGCCTGCGGCGGTGCGATCGCCGCTCTGCGCGCCCAGGGACTGCCGGTGTCGGTGCTGGTGGTCAGCGACGGCACGCGATCGCACCCGCGATCGCGGCTCTACCCTGCGCCTCGGCTGCGCCAGCTGCGCCAGGCCGAAACCCTGGCCGCTCTGGCCCAGCTGGGGGTGGCGGCTAGCCAGGTGGTTTTTTTGGGGCTTCCCGACGGCTCGGTGCCCTCGGCCTCGCTCTCCACTGCGCTAGCCAAGGCGGCGCTGGCCCAGTGTCAGCGCTACCTGGTTCAGGTGGCTCCCCGCACCCTGTTTTTGCCCTATCGCTACGACCCCCACCGCGACCACCGGGCCACCTGGAGCCTGATGCAGGCCGCGATCGCCGCCCTGCCCCAGCTGCCCCGCCTGATCGAATACCCCATCTGGGACTGGGACCCCGAGCAGCGCCAGCCCCTGGACGCCCGCTACCGGCCCTGGCGACTGGACATCGCCTCCTTTGTGGAACTCAAGCGCCAGGCGATCGCCTGCTACCGCTCCCAAACCACTGACCTCATCCCCGACGACCCCACTGGCTTTCGGCTGTCGCCCGAACTGATTGCCAATTTTCTCAACCCCTGGGAAATTTTTTTGGAGCCTATGCCATGACCAAACCCTCCCTCGGTGCCGACTTTTTTGAACAGCTCTACCAGGCCGATGCCGACCCCTGGCAGTTTGAAACCAGCCCCTACGAGGCGGCCAAATACACCGCTACCCTGGCCGCTCTACCCCGGCCCCGCTACATCTCAGCCTTTGAAATTGGCGGCTCGATTGGGGTGCTGACCGCACAGCTGGCAACCCGCTGCGACTCGCTGCTATCCGTCGATCTGTCAACGGTGGCGCAGGCCAAAGCCATTCAGCGCTGCCAACACCTGCCCCAGGTGCGGTTTGAGATTATGAACGTGCCCCACGACTACCCCAGCGATCGCTTTGACCTGGTGTTGCTGTCTGAGGTGGGCTACTACTGGTGCCGGACCGATCTGCACCTGGCCCAGGCGCAGATCTATGATTCCCTCAAGCCTGGTGGTCATTTGCTGCTGGTGCACTGGGTGCACGATGCCCCTAGCTACCCGCTGCGGGGCAACGAGGTCCACGATGCTTTTGCAGACTTTGCCACCACCCGTTTGCAGCATCTGCACGACGGACGCACCGAAGACTATCGGCTCGACCTGTACGAGCGCCCCACATGAGCGACCGAGGGGGCGGCCTCTAGCGATAGGGGACGGCCTGCGGCGACGGGAGCCTGCTGACGCAGCCGATACAGTCGCAGCCGCAGATCGGCGATCGCCTTGTCGATCGCAACCGTGCCCCACTGCCGCTGCCAAAGGCCCGCCGCCTGCTGGTGCTGGTCGATCTGCTGGTACAGCTCTCCCGGCGAGGACGATTGCTCTATAGCCTGCTGCAGCATCGTGATGGGCACGGCCAGCCGAGTCGCCAGAGACGCCAACGACGGCCGCACCGGCTGGTCAGTTGAGTAGTGCCGCCAGTAGCGACACAGGTCGCGCCGCGCCCGCAGTTTGGCCTCCACCGCCGCCCCCGGCTCAACTAAAAACACCTGCTGGTGCTGACTGAGCTGCTGAAACTGGGCCAGGCGATCGGCCAGACCCAGGGTAGCCCGGCCCTGCTGACGCGCCGAAGTCGTCACCCGCATTAAAAAGCTGTGGCGAACTTTGGCCCCAAACGCCAGCAGCGCTTTGTGCAGCGCCACATCCTCGCCGGTAGGCAAAGGGGTCAGCCCTCCCACCAGGGCATACATCTCGTGGGTAAGGGCAAAATTGGCCCCAAAAAACTGGTAGTGCCTGGGGGGACAATCAAACGGATCAGGATCCAAACAGTCTTCCAGCTGCTTAATCAGATAGCGATAGCCCACAAACCGCAGGTAAGTCGCCCGCGTCTGAGCGTCAAGGGCATTTCGCTCCGCCCGCTGCGTCACCGTGCGGCCCCCAACGGCATCGGCCCCCCGCTCAAACTCGTGGAGCATAGCCGCAATCCACTGGCGATCGACCCTGCTGTCACCATCGGTAGAGGCAATAATGCCTCGCGGCTGAGCGACCCAGCAGCGACGGCGGTAGGCCTCATCCATTAAAATTTGGCGCACCCGACCAATGCAGGCTTCCTCAGGTGGCAAAGTCTGATCAATTAGGTGAATCTGATGCTCAGGATGCTGGCGGGCAAATTGCCGAACGATCGCAGCCGATTCATCAACACAATTATTAGTAAAAACAATTACTTCATAGTGACGCGGGGGTAAAGGGCGGCCCTCAAAATCGACCTGATCGACCAGGGCAGCCAGGGTTGTATCTAAAGTTTCGGCCTCGTCGCGCACAGGCACAACAACAGACACCAAACTCTGCAGCAGCGGCGGCTTGTGAATTAAAATAGGTGCTGAGAAAATGGGGGATAGAGCTGACGCACTTGGCCAAAAATCAGGAATTGCTTCTCTGCAATTACTTTGCATACCGATCCTTTTTAAAAGCCATCTCAAGTACGCCTTACAGGGCTTTTCAAAGCGCAGTAATACGATGTTTTTCTAAGAATAAATTTGCCCTACGATAATTGGTATCTTCCCTGCGGCAGGTTTACCGGGTTTTGCCAGTTTTCGGGCCTATTTCAGGATAGGCGGCAGAGCACTTGCGCTAAACGGACTTACAGGGCGCACTTTTAGTCCAATGCAAGCCATACCAACCGCTCATACCGCTAGCGCAGAACCCTCAACAATAAAAACAGCGATACCCGTTCCCTGAGCGAAGTCGAAGGGAATCGCTATTGTCAGGGTTAGATCCGAATTGCCTCCCCGGTTTCAAACAGGCAGTTGGCGTAGGGGCATAGGTGCAGCCAAGCCAAAGGCTTTAAGGCGTTTGAATAGAACTGGGTGTCGGCCAAGGCCGTGTAAATGTTTAACGCGAATCTGCGATTCGACCCAGAAAAAACCCCTAAAGCACCATTTTTGCTTTCAAAATTGGGCCTTCCTCCCGTTCCTCAAGCTGGGCAATGCCCAAAAATTCTTCGCTGGCGTCGTTGAGGACTCGGTAGGGCATTTCGGGCGGTATCTCTACCGGGGGTGGAAACTTCTGCCCCTGCTGCCAGCGGCGGGCTAAATCTGGGGAGAGGGCGATCGCAGGCAAATGCCCCAGCGCCACCGCTGGATCCACTAGCTCCAGCCCCTGCTTTTCGACCAAATCCGTCACGTCGTCCAGCGACAGGCTGTGCTCCAGGCTAAAGCCGCCGCTGCGGGTGCGGCTGAGGTGGGCCAGGGTAGCCCCGGTGCCGAGGCGATCGCCCAAATCTCGTGCGATCGAGCGAATGTAGGTGCCGGGGCCGCAGTCGATATCGAGGGTTAGCTCCGGCTGCTCTCCTGCTTGCCAGTGCTGCACCGTGAGGCTGTGAATAGTGACCGTGCGGGAAGGTGGGGTGACGGCTCGGCCTTTGCGAGCCAGGTCGTAGAGCCGCTGCCCCTGTACCTGAATGGCGCTAAAGGCGGGCGGAACCTGTTCAATAGTGCCTTCAAACTCGGGTAGGTGAGCCGCAACATCCTCTACCGTCAAGCGATTGGCCGCCTGCTGGGTGAGAATTTCACCTTCTAGATCGTCGGTGGTGGTGGTGAGGCCAAAGCGAACGATCGCCCGGTAGGCCTTGCCCTCGGGCAGGTAGGGCAGCAGGCGCGTGGCCCGACCTACGGCAACGGGCAGCACGCCTTCGGCCAGGGGATCTAGCGTACCGCCGTGCCCCACTTTTTTGACGCCCACCAGCCGCCGCACCGCCCCTACGCAGTCGTGGGAGCTGATGCCCTGGGGCTTGTAGACGTTTAAAAATCCCTGCACGGCGTCGCTGTGTATTTTGGGTTTTGGATTTGCGATTGTAGCAGGCTGCAAATGTCTACTCAATCAACCCACCTACTCGCCTAACTCGTCTACTCTTCACTTCCCCACACCTCGGCCAGACGGCGATCGCGCCCACAGGCCGTCCGATAGTAGTTGTACCGCAGCGGGTGCTTGAGGTAGTAATCCTGGTGGTACTCCTCGGCGGGGTAAAAGGTCTGGGCGGGCTCGATTGCCGTCACAATCGGGGTCTTCTGGAACTTGGCCTGACGGCTCAGCGCCTGCTTAGACTGCTCTGCCAATGCCCTTTGATCATCGCCATCGACAAAAATTTTGGCCTGGTACTGGCTACCTTTGTCGCAAAACTGACCTCGGTTATCCACCGGATCGACGTTTTGCCAAAAGACCTGGAGAAGCTTGTCGTAGCTGACTTCGCTGAGGTCGTAGACCACCTGCACGGCCTCCACGTGACCAGTCCCCCCAGCTGAAACCTCGGCGTAGGTGGGGTCAGCCTTGGTGCCGCCGGTATAGCCTGAGGTAGTGGAGATCACGCCGTCCAGCTTGTCAAAGGGGCCTTCCATACACCAGAAGCAGCCGCCCGCAAAGGTAGCGGTAGCCAGATTTGAATCGCTGACCTCTTCAACCGATTCGGGCATGGAGTCGGCGGTGGCGTAAAAGGGCAGGACATCCCAAATCAGCCCTAGGGCGGCGAACAGTAGTAGACCCAGCAACAGCCTGCGTATCATCGGCATTACAAACGCTTTTTTATAGATGGTTATTCTCTATCAGCATACTATTGCCTTTCCCTAAGCGGCTTTCGGGATAACCGGCTGGGCCAAGGGCTGGGGAGTATCCATCAGAATGGTGGTGGCGCAGTTGGACTGCACATTCACCAGGGTAATTACCGGATCCACAAGCGGGTCAATACCAATTAGCAGGATGAGAGCCACATCCACTGGCAACCCTAGGGGCTGCAGAATAATCGAGATCATCGCCAGGGCTACCGCGCCAGGGGCACCCGACGCCGCAATGCCCGCCAAGATTGCGCCTAAAAAAATCACGATGTAGTCCCCTGGATCTAAGTGAGTACCGTAGATGTCGGCAATAAAGATGGCGGAGAGGGCAAAATGGCACACCGATCCCGGTGGGTTGAGGGTAATGCCAAGCGGCAGCACCAGATCGGTCACCGTTTTGTTGATGCCCAGCTTATCTTGCAGCCCTCGCATAGCAGATGGGATAGCGGCAAAACTGTTAGCTGTCCCCAACGCGACAACCATGCTTTCCCGCAGCGCCTCTAGGGTATGGAGGGGGTTGCCCCGCAGCCGTAGCCACATCAACAGGCTGTAGATGGCCAGCAATATCAGGCAGCAAAGGTAGACCAGCATCACCAGCTTGAGCACAGCCCCAACAATGTTGAGGCCAATCTGGGCGATTTGACCGGCAGCGAGGCAAAACAGCCCGATGGGCAGCAGGTACATCAGCCAGGAGGTAATGGTGAGAAAGGTTTCGTAAAGGGCTTCTAGCACCGCCAGCACGGGACCCGCCTTACGCTTGCCAATAGAGCCTAGGGCGACCCCCACCACAATCGAAAAAAACAGCACCGACAGCCGCTCTCCCTGGCTGAGGGAGAAAAAGATATTGTCAGGAATCATCTGGTCAAAAAACAGCAGGAGCCCGACCTGGCTAGTTTCTACCGCTGGGTTGGTAGAGAGGCTGAATTCGTAGTCTGAGATCAGGGTTCCGAGCGTGGCCCGCGCTGCGGGAGCCAGGTTTGCTCCTGGGTGCCAGAGTAGCCCCACCGCAATACCGACGAGGCTGGCAATCACCAAACCCGCTGTAATTAACCCAAATAGCCGCAAAACATAGTTTTGAGCGCCGCCGTGAATAAACAGCCGACTAATGCTGCCAATGACGGCGGTCAGCAGGATGGGAATGACGCACATTTGCAGCAGGCTGCTGTAAAGACTGCCCAGAGGGGCAATCTGAGCCCCTACCTGGGGAAAGTGCCAGCCCAAGAATGCTCCAGCAACAATACTGCCGATGACGAGCCAGGGGTTGAGGGCCAGGTTCAAAAGCTGTTTACGACTCATAAGCGAGAGGGGGAAGGGGGGGCTATTGGGTGCGCCAATCACTTTTCTCCAAGTAGGTTTTGATCAGTCGATCGAGGCTGCCGTCATTGCGAATTTTGGCCAGGTAGAGATTTAGCCAGGCCAACAGCTCTTTATCTTGACGGTTGACGGCAATGGCGATGGTGTCTTTGCGATCGCCCAGCAAAACCATTTTCAGCCGCAGCCCGATATCGGGGTGGTCATAGCGCCAGTTCAATACTTCTAGCTCGTCGTAAAGCAGAGCAAACAGCTCCCCTGTCTCCACATCACGAATCATTCGCTTAAAGTCGGAATAGAGCACTGGCGTGGCCAGGGGATAGTCGGCCTTGAGAAAATCGACGTAGGAGGTGCCCTCAATCACCCCAATCTTTAGCCCGCCTTGGTTTAGCTGAACCCGAATTTCGTCGTTGGTCTGGGCTTTGGGAAAGCGTTGGGCTAGCTGCAGGCGGTTGACCAACAGCGTCTGCCGCAGCACCACATACTCCTCTGAAAAGTTGACCTGCAAGGCCCGGTTCAGGGTATCGCTGAGCAGGCTGATGGCGATATCGGCGTCCCCAAGCCTTAAGCGGTCGATTACGGCATCAAAGGTCTGGGGCTGGCGGTTAAAGCTTACCTCTACCCCAAGTTTTTCAGCAATATCTTGGGCCAGCTGGGGATCAATGCCCACCAAGCTGCCCTGGCGATTGTGCATGAAAAAAGGCGGCACGTCCTCAAAAAACATCACCACCTCAAGCCGCCCCTTTTGCTTGATGTGGTCGAGTTCGGTCAGATTGGTGGCAACGGTGCCCTCTGCCCAGGCTGGGGCACTGTTGCTCAACAGCACGCAGCACCAAGCCACACCAGCCAGGACAAAGCGCCTGAACCACTGTAGTAACACCGGTCTACTCATGTCACTGATCCAAATAAACGTTCTTAGACGGGTCTATTTGGCACTCTCTACAGGGCTAAGCCAGGTGCTGAAAGCCTGTGTTTTAAGACTTGGCTTAGCTCTAGAGTCTAGAGCTTTTTGAGGGACACGTTCATTGCGCTGATAAAGATTAACGATCCTGCCAAGACAGGCTCTGCTGGCTGTTTTGGCAGCAGCTGAAGCAGCTGAGGCTAAAGGTCAGCGCCCCTTGTCATTGAGTCTAATGAGGCCGTACCAGTCGGGGTTGTCGGTGGCAGAGTCGGCGGCATCGACAGCGTAGTTGTCGATAAAGGTGGGAAACTGTCCCAAAACGCGGGCTTGGGGCGGCAGGTGAGAGCCGCGATCGCCCCCATCCATTGGCCATGATGCCTGCAGCGCCTCGGCATCGGGCACGAAAATAGCCCCGCCCTTGCCCTGGCCGGGGTTGGCCCCTTCTCCCGGTACTGCCCCATTGCCCTCAAACACGGTGTTGTGCAAAATCAGCCGCCCCGCTTGAAGAAAGATGGCGCCGCCCAGGCCGCCGCCACCACCACCCTGACCTACTGTCGCATCGCCGCCGCCAAAGCCGCCCACCCCTGGCTGGCCAGGAGTACCGGGCAGACCGTAGTAGCCACCATCTGTCTCTTATACACATCTGACGCTGCCGACG
>PYER01000428.1 GCA_003017855.1 filamentous cyanobacterium CCT1 | reverse complement strand
TCCCTTACCTCACCCCCTCATCTCCCTCACCTCCTCATCTTCCTCCCCCTCCTTCCATCTCCCCGATTTGGTTAATAATTAAGGTTCACTCACTCAGCATCGGCACCTATGAAATTCAGCAAGTACCACGGCCTGGGCAACGACTTTATTCTGGTAGACAATCGTCATCAGCCAGAGCCAGTGCTGAGCGCTGAAGATGCAGTGCGGTGGTGCGATCGCCACTTTGGCATTGGCGCTGACGGGGTAATTTTTGCGCTGCCGGGTCAGGCGGGTACCGACTACACCATGCGCATCTACAACTCCGATGGCTCTGAGCCCGAGATGTGCGGCAACGGCATTCGCTGTCTGGCCAAGTTTCTAGAAACCCTGGAAACTACCGATGGTGAGGCTCCCCAGGCGCCCCACACTTACCGCATTCACACTCTGGCGGGGCTAATTTCGCCAACCCTACAGCCCGACGGTCAGGTGACGGTAGACATGGGGCCGCCCTACCTGCTGGCCCAGGAAATTCCGACGACGCTGGCGGCAGCCGATGAGAAAGTGGTAGCCGTACCGCTGACGGTGACCGACCAGACCTGGGCTGTGACCTGCGTCAGCATGGGCAACCCCCACTGCATTACGTTTGTGGAGGATGTGGATGCGATTCCCGCTCCGGGAGGCTTTGCCAACGCGCTGGAGTCTATCGGTCCCCAGTTTGAGCACCATGAAGTATTCCCCCAGCGCATCAATACCGAGTTCATTCAGGTGGTGCGGCCCGACTATCTCAAAATGCGGGTGTGGGAGCGGGGAGCCGGCATCACCCTGGCCTGCGGGACGGGGGCCTGCGCCTCGCTGGTGGCAGGGGTGCTGAATGGGGTGTGCGATCGCGCCGCCACGGTAGAACTGCCCGGTGGGCCCCTCCAGATCGAGTGGTCAGCGGCCGACAATCGGGTCTACATGACTGGTCCGGCGGAGCTGGCCTTTCGGGGCGAGCGAGCCTAGCGTAGCCTACTGATCGCTAGGACGTCGGACCAAAATACCGTGCAGCCCAGCCGCCCTGGCCCCTTGTAGATCGTCGGTTTTGCTGTCACCCACATGCCATGCCTGGCTGGCGTCGCAGCGGTGCTTTTGGAGGGCGGTGGCAAAAATCAGCGGGTCGGGCTTGGCCGCCCCTGCCTCCGAAGACAGGGTGACCGAACTCAGGTAGGTGGCCAGGTTTAGCTCCTCCAGCACCTGGTACAGCCGGGTGTCGAAGTTTGAAATTACCCCCAGGGCAATGCCGCGCCGTCGCCAGCGCTCCAGCGCCGGAGTCACATCGGGGTAGAGGAGCCAAGGGGCGGCGGTGGCAAAGTGGGCATAGAGGTCGGCAAAAAAGCTGTCGAAGTCGACAAAGCGATCGAGTACCCCAGTGCTGCTAAAAGTCTGTTGAGTAACGACCCGCCACCAGCGATACTCCTGCTCTGGGACTGTAGCCGGATCGCTGTTAGGAAAGGCCATTTCTGGAGCAGCTTTAAACGCTCGAGAAAAAGCCTGATTTAGAATTGCAGGGTCAGCCTCAATACCGTGGTTCTGAGCTAAATCAGCATAAATCGAACCAACACTGCCCTTCACCCCAAACAGGGTGCCAACTGCATCTAAAAAAATCACCTGAGGCTGAGGAATATTGGCCATGGGCAATGAGTCTAATGGATCTACAAGACGTCCAACCACTTTAGATCACGATGACAGCCTCACCCGATAATCCGATGAGGCCCCTGGCTGGAACCCAAATATCCGGTTTCGGCAAGCTGTGCACTAAGATTCGCTGTAGGCATCCATCCCGACGCAGGAGCAGATCAAGTTGCGATCGCCGTAGGCCTGGTCAATTCTATTCACCGCTGGCCAAAACTTGGCGCTGCGGGTAAATGGGGTCGGAAAAACCGCCTGCTCGCGGCTGTAGGGGCGGTTCCAGTCAGAGACTAGATCGGCGGCGGTGTGGGGCGCATGTTTGAGCAGGTTGTGGTCGCGATCGCTCTCTCCCGCTTCAATCGCCCGAATTTCGTCGCGAATGGCGATCATGGCGTCGCAGAAGCGATCGAGTTCTGCTTTAGATTCACTTTCGGTTGGCTCCACCATCAGCGTGCCCGCCACCGGCCACGACATCGTCGGCGGGTGAAAGCCATAGTCAATCAACCGTTTGGCCACATCCTCCACCCATACATCCGCCGATTTTTTAAACGGTCGCAGGTCCAAAATGCACTCGTGGGCCACGCGCCCATTCTGCCCGGTGTAGAGAATGTCGTAGTGCCCGGTCAGGCGCTGGGCGATGTAGTTGGCGTTGAGAATGGCTACTTCTGTCGCCCGCTGCAGCCCTGCGCCGCCCATCATGGCGATGTACATCCACGAAATCGGCAGAATGCTGGCGCTGCCCCAGGGAGCCGAGGTTACCGCACCAATGCCCTGACTGCCGCCAACCCCGCTCGCCAAACTGTGCCCCGGCAGATAGGGCACCAGGTGGGCCTTGACGCCGATTGGCCCCACCCCCGGCCCGCCGCCACCGTGGGGAATGCAGAAGGTCTTGTGCAGGTTGAGGTGGCAGACATCGGCCCCAAAGTCGGCGGGGCGACAGAGGCCCACCTGGGCGTTCATGTTGGCCCCATCCATGTACACCTGACCGCCGTGGCTATGGACGATCGCGCAGATCTCCGCAATTTCGGCCTCAAATACCCCGTGGGTGGAGGGGTATGTGACCATAAGAGCCGCCAGGTTATCACCGTGTTTGTCAGCTTTGGCCCTGAGGTCGCCCACGTCGATGTTGCCGTCATCGTCGCAGGCGACGGCCACCACCTTCATACCCGCCATCACGGCGCTGGCCGGATTAGTACCGTGGGCCGACTGCGGAATCAGGCAGACATGGCGGTGACTATCGCCCCGCCGCTGGTGGTACTCACGGATCACCAGCAGCCCGGTGTACTCTCCCTGAGCCCCGGCATTGGGCTGTAGCGAAACGCCGTCGAACCCGGTAATCTCAGCCAGCCAGGTTTCTAACTCGGTGAACAACTGCCGGTAACCCTGGGCCTGCTCAGTGGGGGCAAAAGGGTGAATTTGGCCGAACTCAGGCCAGGTAATCGGCACCATTTCGGTGGTGGCGTTGAGCTTCATGGTGCAAGACCCCAGCGGAATCATCGCCGTCGCTAGGGAAAGATCCTTACCCTGTAACCGATACAGGTACCGCAGCATCTCGGTTTCGGAGTGGTAGCGGTTGAAGGTGGGGTGGGTGAGGT
>PYER01000001.1 GCA_003017855.1 filamentous cyanobacterium CCT1 | reverse complement strand
TTGACTCAGCCACCCCCTGGTGGCTGAGTCTTCACGCTCAGGCAACCCCATCGCAGCTCTGTTACCCAAATTGCTGACTTTTTCAGCAAGCCCTACCTATTTTATTAGGTGGCACTGTGATGCTTTGTTTGCCCCCAAACAAGTGCAACTCATATTACCGGGCCATCGTAATTTGCAGGATTGCTGGGCTGGCATGAAGAGGTTCTTGAATCGACGCTTTGGGGGCAAGGCCGTGGGGAATAGTCCTCGTCTCGTTGCTGCTGGTGCAAGTGAATCGGTAGCGGGGTAGGGGCATCATGGCTCGATTTTTGACGCGCCGCTATGTGGCGGTGACTTGGACTGAGGCGCTTCGCCTAGCTGCACTAGATCAAACGCCCTGGTCAGAGATTCGGCAGGCTGAGGAGGTGCAGTTGCTGCACCGGGAAGAGTGGTGGGCCTGGTGGTCAGATGAGCAGTTGACGACAGCGATTGGATTGCCGGAATCGCTGTGTCCAGAGACCCTATCACCGGACGCAGTGTCGCTGATTTCAGAAGTGTGGGAGAGTTTTTCGCCTGCGCCCCAGTGTGGATGGGGAACTTTAGCGCGAGTCAAAGCGGTGCTGAGGCGAGCAAATTGGTCGCATCCTCAGGGCAGCGTCCCCGACCGCCGAGCTGTTACTGAATTGCTAATCGTGCAATTTACAGACGACTCAGAGGGAGTACTGCAATGCTGGCGCAGGGCACTCGGAGACGGCTATGAGTGCCATATCGAACGGCTTCAATCAGATGATTGATCGGCTTGTGGTAGCCAGATACCGATCCTGAGAGTTAACGCAACAGCGGGGTGTATCCTCCTCATCGCTGGATTTGCGTGAGCCCAAACTGTCGCTTGAGCAAAAACTCCATCAGCCTGGGCGGCAACAGCTGCTTGAGCAACGGCAACCACCTGCTCTTTTTCCCCAATCGAATCGTCATTGGCGGCTGCGGCCTCATGATCGCCGCTACGAGCTGCTCCGCAAACTCTTCCGCTGGTGTCGCCTGCGCCTGAGACAGCACCGCCCTGGCTCGAATCTTGGACTCCAGCGGCGCGTACCACGATTCTGGAGATAGTACCCCCGCTAATCCTTGTTCCGCAGCGTGGCCAAAATTGGACTGAATGGCACCCGGCTGCACCGTCACGACCTGGATGCCAAAGGGAGTCAGCTCCATCCGCAGCGCTTCGGACAGACTGTGCAACGCCGCTTTTGACGCACAGTAAGCGCCCGCAAAGGGTGTCGTCACCACGCCTGAAATGCTGCCGATGTTGATGATGACACCGGCTCGCTGCCGCTTCATCACCGGAGCCACCTGCTGCGCCAGTGCCAGGGGAGCTAATACATTGGTTTGAAACTGGGCCTGGAGTTGGGCTGCGCTAAGATCCATCAGCGGGCCAAACTGCCCAAAGCCCGCATTGTTGACCAGTAGGTCAATGCGACCTTCCTGAGCTAGAACAGCTTCGATGACTTGCCGGATACCTGCCGAGTCCGTCACGTCCAAGGGCAAGGTCATGACGGTGTGAGCCTTCAAGGCCTCTACAGCCCCTAATCGTCTAGCCGTCGCGACCACCCGACAGCCCCGTTGATGGAAGGCCTGGCAGAGAGCTTGACCAATACCCGACGAACAGCCGGTAATCAGAACGATAGGAGATGCCATGGAAGTGATTGCAATTCGGAGTGATATTGACAGTTTAATTTGCAAGTGTCTATCATGGGCCTATGAGCATGTTGCAACAGATTGCCCAGCAACAGCCCGAGATGGTCTTAGATCGCTTCGTTGAGGTGACCAACGACCTGTTACCCCAGTTTTTGCCCGACCAGAGTTCTGGAAATCGCGGGCAAGAACCGGTGAACCCTCGGCTGGTGCGTTACTACACCACTCAGGGATGGTTAGACAAGCCCCTCAAGCAGGGGCGCGAAGCTCGGTACACCTACCGACATCTACTGCAATTGCTGGTGCTTCGTCGTCTGTTGGCGGAGGGCTACAGCGCTAGCTCCATCGGCAGCCTAATTGGCGGTCAGGCTGATACGGCGTTGGAAGACATTCTGCAAGGCGGCGTGCAGCTGACGGTGGAGGCGGCAAACCCAGCGCTGGCGTTTTTGTCCCAAATTCGCAATCGCAGGGAATCCTCTCCATCAGACCACTTACCAAAGCGCTCTGCCAGTTTCGCGATGCAGGCTCCCCTGGCAGCACCTGCTTCGGCACCCGCTACCCCATCGACATCTACCCCCCAAACCTGGGCTCGTCTAGAGATCCTCGACGGTCTAGAACTCCATGTTCGCCAAGACTTTGCAGCCCCCGCCACCGCCCACGAGCGGGACAGCCTGCTCCAGCTCATCGCTGACCATCTCGCCCACCTCAAATCCACTCAGAGGCCACCATGACCCAAGCCAAACCCGCACTGCCCACCGTCGAACTGATTCCGCTCCACGGGGCGATCGTCAACCAGCAGCCCATGACGCTCGATGTGCTGGTGCGAATCACGCCTCCTGCCGTCACCCTCAAGGCGGATCGCGTGCCACTTAACCTGAGCCTGGCGATCGATCGTTCTGGCTCTATGCAGGGGCAAAAGATGCACTATGCACGTGAGGCTGCCTGCTTTGCGGTGGAGAATTTGCTGCCCTGCGATCGCATCAGCATTGTCCTCTTCGATGATCGCGTTGAAACCCTCGTCCCCAGCACCCTGGCTACTGACAAAAACACCCTGCTAGAGAAGCTTAGCCACGTCCACTCGCGAGGCTCCACTGCTCTCCACGCCGGTTGGGTCGAAGGCGGAGTGCAGGTGAGCCAGTACCTCAACCCCGCCCAGCTCAACCGGGTGATTGTGCTCTCCGATGGGCTGGCCAATGTGGGGGAGACGAGGGTGGATGCGATCGCTAGTGACGTTCACGGCCTAGCTCAGCGCGGCGTCAGCACCACCACCCTGGGCATTGGCGACGACTACAGCGAAGACCTGCTGGCGGCGATGGCCCGCAGCGGCGACGGCAACTTCTTCCACATCGAGTCTGCCGACCAGCTGCCGACGATTTTTGAAACCGAGCTGTCGGGTCTGGCCGCCACCTTGGGCCAGCGGGTCAGCCTAGGCATCAAACCAGGCAACGGCGTCTCGGTCATGGACGTGCTGAATGACTTTGAAATGACCGACACCCGGCGCTATAAACTGCCCAACCTGATGGTGGGGTCTCCTATCCAAGTGGTGGTGCGGTTGCAGGTGCCCGCCCTGAGCCAGAGCGGTGAACTCATGCAGGTGCGGCTAGCCTGGGATGATCGCGACCAGCCGGGTCGACAGGTGCTGCGGGCCGGGATGGAGCTGCCCCTGGTGAGTGCTGAGCAATTCAGCGATTTTCCCGCCAATGAATCGGTGCAAGAGCAGGTGGCGTTGCTGATGGCGGCTCGTGCTCGTCGCGAAGCGATCCAGTTTTCTGACCGGGGCGACTTTGCCTCGGCCCGACAATCTCTCACCGATGCCCGCCTGGCGATGGCCGCTATGGCCCCCAGCGCCATGCTGATGGAGGAGCAGGCGGTGCTGGAAGATTTAGAGGCTGACTACCAGCGCGGCAATGTGACCAGTGCCCGTAAGAAGGCGTTTTCGCAGTCGTTTAACCTGTCGCGATCGGGCAAGTCTAAGCCCAGGCGCTCTATGGATGATAAATAGACAGCTGCACTAGTACAGTGTTACGCAAAGAATAAGGGTTAGCCTTTCCAAAAACGAAGTGCTTACGAAGTGAAGAATCCCTACCTCGCGTGAGATCGATCTCCTTCGTCCCGTTGCTCATCCGGAACAACGGGACGAACAAGGTGACACAAGTAGGATACACCCGCCTACAGCGCCTTCTAGACATGCCAGTGCTTGATATAGCGTTAAGAAATCTAAATTCATCTTCCCACAACGCTATATGTAGATTTGCCTTAGAATGAGCAAGTTCTATCTTAAGGGCATTGCTAAAGCTTGCCTTATAGATAGGATAATTGTACTATAGGCTGGCCAAGGCAATGCGTTATGCCCAAGTGGAGCGTCAAAACAGAATTTTCCTTTGATGCCGCCCACTACATCAAAGACTATGACGGCCCCTGCGGGCGTATGCATGGGCATACCTATCGGGTGCGCGTTGAGGCCACCACCTCTCAACTGAGGGCGTCGGAGTTTTGCCCCTATCCGGTTATGGTGGCCGACTTTCGTACTCTGCGCTGGGCGAAGAAAGACATGCTCAAGGGTGGGTTAGATCATTGTGTGCTGAATGATGTGCTGCCTGAAGGTTATGAAACCACCGCCGAGATGATTGCCCAGTACATCTATGACAAGACGAAGAAGTCTCTCCCTGACGGTATTCAGCTAAAAGTGGCAGTCTCGGAAACGCCGAATTCCTGGGTTGAGTATGAAGATGATTGAACGCTCAAAGGAGGCATCCTATGCCAGTCTTTGTCACTGAAGAGTATGTGAGCCCTGAGGTCTTCTGCGAAGTCGCAGGGCAATCCGTATACCGGGTTTATAAAAATGGTGATGCTTCTTCTCCGATGACCTTTCAATTCTCCACCAGTAGGGATGAAGGTAATCTTAGGCGTCAGTTTGACATCCGTGATATTGCTGCTGCACTGATGGATCAAGATCCCGCCTTCCCTCTTCCGGTATCGCGCCCCCATAGCGTTGATCACGAGTGGACTGAAGCAGGGAAAATCTTGGTCATTCGAGATGCCTTATCCCACCATCTCCTCCCTGTGCCCAATGAGATAGATGATTGGTGGCAAAACTATATCGAGTCTGGTGCTGTTCAAGCTATAGATGAAAATGATCTCCCCGACCACGATCTCCCAGGCGACTGAATCTTCAGCATTAGCGTTAGAACTGCCTGTGGTTGAAACGTTCCACTCTATTCAAGGGGAAGGAATGTGGGCAGGCACAAATGCCTTCTTCATTCGGTTAGCCGGGTGCGACGTGGGTTGCTCATGGTGCGACACTAAGCAATCGTGGAACCCCAAGCGCTTTCCTCTGAAAACCCCTGAAGAATTGGTTGCTGAAGCCCGATCTGCCAATCCTCAAATTGTCGTGATCACGGGAGGAGAGCCCCTGATGCACGATCTTTCTGCCCTAACTGGGCAACTCAAAGAAGCCGGTCTTCAGACACACCTTGAGACATCCGGTGCTCATCCCTTTAGCGGCACCTTTGACTGGGTGACGTTTTCGCCCAAGCGATTTAAGCCTCCCCATGCCAGCATTTATGCCCATGCTAACGAACTCAAGGTTGTGATTGGGAATGAGACTGATTTGGAATGGGCCGAGCAGCAAGCCACTCAGGTCTCATCCACTGTTACCAAGTTACTGCAACCCGAGTGGGAAACGCCTAGCAGTTGCGACAAAGTGTTCGCCTATGTCTTGAAACATCCCCAGTGGCGCGTTAGCCTTCAAACTCATAAATTCTTGGGAGTCCAATAGCTATGCCCCAACCCAAAGCCATTGTTCTACTCTCGGGTGGCCTTGATTCTGCCACGGCAGCAGCCCAGGCAATCGCAGACGGCTATACCCCGGTCGCCATTTCCTTTCGCTATGGCCAGCGCCATGACCGAGAGCTAGAAGCTGCGCGCAAAATTGCGGCCCACCTGGGCATTCAAGACCACTATGTGATGGAGGTGAACCTGGCTCAATGGGGTGGTTCCTCCCTGACAGATATGAATGAGACCCTGCCCCAGGACGGTGTTCAGTCTGAGGTGATTCCCTCGACCTATGTGCCTGGGCGGAATACGGTATTTATTGCGATCGCCCTCTCCTTGGCAGAGGCCAAACAAGCTGAGGCAATTTACCTGGGCATTAATGCTGTCGATTATTCGGGTTACCCCGACTGTCGGCCTGAATATTTAGAGACATTCCAGCAGTTAGCTCAACTGTCATCCAAAGCTGGCCTAGAAGGCAATGCCCCTAGGCTGATCGCTCCGCTGGTGATGGACTCTAAGGTCGCGATCGTCCATCGTGCCCTCAGCTTGGGTGTTCCCATTGAAGAGACTTGGTCGTGTTACGACGGGGGCAAAGAACCCTGTGGACGCTGCGATTCGTGCCGGATTCGGGATAAAGCCTTAATTGACGCCGGACGCTCTGATCTGGCAACGTTGATAGGCCGACGACTACATGCTCAGGAGATTGAATGCCCTACCCCCGTGTTCTAGTCATTACATCCTGCACTGGGGAAAAGCGGTTTAAGCCTGAGCAGCAACTCACGATCGAAGACTTTAAGGATGAGGCTCGACTCATAGATCGGGAAGTTGAACTGGGAGATTACGCTTGCCCTGCCGGTAAAATGTACACCGGAATGCAGCACCTGCGGTTGATGGAAGGTGTCCAGAAACTCCGTGATGCCATCGGACATGAAGCTCTGGATGTGAGAATTTTGTCAGCAGGCTATGGGGTGATTTCTGAGAGGCAAGTGATTGTGCCCTACGAAGTCACCTTCAACGGCATGAAATCCCACGAGGTCGATGCTTGGGCGATTCATTTGGGTGTTCATGATGCGATCGCATCTCTCATCCCCGCCTACGATCTCATCTTTTTTCTGCTAGGCGATCACTACCTCAGGGCAGCAACCTTACCCCTAGCCTCTCGGGCTGATCAGACTTTTGTCTTCCTGGCTTCACGAGGGCAAGCTGATGGTATTCAGGGTATGGCAGCTAAGACCTATGTCATGCCCTTATCAAACCCGGAGGCGAAACGGTACCGCTACGGGATGGTTGGGCTAAAGGGGTTTTTATTTAAACAGTTTGCCGAGATAGTTGCCTCCCAACCAACGCTGCTAAAGGAGGTCTACGAGACACCACAAACGTTCCAGGCATTGATTGATCAGCAAGTTGCCAAGAATCAAACCATTCAATTGGCTATGGCTGAGGTCTTTCAGCAGGTGCCCTCTACACCTCGAAAGAGAAAAAGCACCTCTAAAAAGACAGCCGTCCAAAATGATAATCTTCTGAAAGTCCCAGATGTTCCTCCTGCGCCTAATCAGCATTTAGGGACTCAGTACTTCATTCCTGAATGGGATGATAGAGTTTACCCAAAATATAATTTTCTGACTGAGAAAGTCCCAGAAGATCGAGATCCTTACAGAGATGATGTCTATGCTCATGAGATATATCCTCAGCCCAACTACAACGGCATTCTAATTTCTAAGATCGTTATTGACAGCAGCCAGACAAAACGAGAGAGATTTGAGAAAGTTGGTGTGCATGATTTTGTACGCTTCTCTGGCGATATCATGGGAGATTGTGGAGCCTTTGGCTATGTCAAAGAAGATGAGCCACCCTATAAAACAGATGAGATTCTAGACTACTATGAGCGGTTAGGCTTTAACTACGGTGTCAGCATTGACCATCTAATCTTTGGGCCATTTGCAGTATCAGGAGTTCGAGAGAAGCGATATAACCTAACACTTAAGAACGCCGAAGATTTTTTGGTTCGCCACAAAGCCCAACGATACAACTTTAAACCCATCGGTGTAGCCCAGGGTTGGAATCCAGAAACCTATGCCGACTCGGTTAAGGCCTTAATTCAGATGGGGTATGACTTTATCGCGATCGGCGGGCTAGCCCGTGCTCAAAACCGAGAAATTATTCCGGTGCTCAAAGCTATTCATCCCCATGTAGAACCCCATGTGCGCATTCACTTATTTGGGGTGGCACGGGTTGAGGCTGTACCGATATTTCAACACCTGGGCGTTACCAGTTTTGACTCCGCTGGGCCATTGCGCCAAGCTTGGTTGTCTTCGGACAAAAACTACCATACTCTGTCAGGCAGGCATTACATGGCGATTCGGGTGCCGCCTGTGACTGGTAACCGAGCAAAAAAAGTGCTAAATGTTGGACATTATGACTTTGAGACTTTGGAGGGCCTGGAGCAAGACGCTTTGACTGCCCTAAGAGAATATGATGCTGGCCGTTTAGGTATTGAGGCCGCCCTGGATGCTGCAGCAACTTACAATGAGGCACTCGATCTATCAGAGGATGAGGATAAGCCTGAGAAACTGGAGAAGCTACGCGCCAAACGGCGGCAGAAATATTTTGAAATGCTGGAAGATAAGCCATGGAAAGCTTGTGATTGCAAGATCTGCCAGCAAGTTGGTATTGAGGTCGCTATCTTCCGAAACAACAACCGGAACCGGCGGAGAGGCTTTCACAACACTTACATCTTCTATAAGCGTTTAGCTGATCTGCTATAGAACGGGGTGCTTGAGTGGAAAATTCTATTATTTAGAAAAATGCCAGATTTTCTGGAATCTTCATCCAAACTCATTGCCTTCGATTTAATGTGAAAGTTACAGCACTCTTACCTTCAACTCCAATTCCTGTACCCATTAATTTAAACTCTCCGTTAGTTGTGATTTCTGCACTAAATTGCACTTCACTTAGATGAAATGCTCCATTAGTTTCTACATCTTCTTCGATGATAGACTGAAGGTTAGCCATGAACTCCTTAAACTGTTGCCGGAGATTGCTCACGGACATTGGATTGCTGACTAGTTCTTGGCGTCCAGAGCGAGATAAATTTTCGTCTTCTAAGGTGATGACTTCAATAGTAGCTTCTTTGTCAATATTCACTGTTCTATCTCCCTACAAGTAAACCAAAAATGTTTGAAAAGCTTAATCTCTTTGAGATATAGACGAAGCAACTTTCAGGAAATTTGTCTTGATTTCTAAGAGCAGAGCCTCAGCCTGATCAAGATTTTGCTCATTGATCGCAGTTTCAAATGTCGATAGGGCATCCTGCATTCTCCCTTCATCATCCGCTACCTGCCGTAGTCGCTGCAACTCTTCTTCCAGCAAAAACAGACGAGCAGTGGCCTGATCCGCCTCCTGGTAAATTTCAGCTTCTCGTAGTTTTTCCTCCACCTCCTCCTGCGTCAAGCGATACACATGGTCAAAGGTTGCTTCCACTGGTTCTCCATCGGTACTGGCATCCTCTGCTCGCACATGGAGAATGCCGTCGTGGTCTACCTTGAACATACAGTGAATTCTAGGTTCCCCAGCGGGACGAGAGGTGGCCAGGTTGAGCACCACGTCGCCAATGTGGGTGTTGTCGATCGCCACTGGCCGTTCCCCCTGGTACACCCGAAAGCGGATGCGTTCCTGTCCATCTCGCTGGGTCGTAAACGCTTGTGGGCCTTTGCGCCACTTGGTAATGGGAATCTGCTGATTGCCCTGAATAATCACATCCATCTTGCCATTGGCTAACTCAATGCCTAGAGAAAGCGGTGTAACATCCCAAAGGGTGACCTCATCGCGAAGGTAGCCTTGCAGCCTTGCAGCTAGTACTGCCGCACCGCGAGCGACTGCTTCGTCAGGGTTGACCGAGTCATTGATAGTCCAGCCAAAGCGGGTTTTCAGGGCCGCTTTGACAGCGGGGGTGCGAGTCTGCCCCCCGATCATCAGCACCTGGTGAATGTCTTCGGGTTTGAGTCGGGCTTTGGCCAGTACCGAGTCGCAAATGGCCAGCGATCGCTCAATTAAGGGCAGCAGCAACTGCTCAAACTGTGCTCGGGTAATGGTGGTCTCTAACCCCAGGGCTTGGCCGTTAACGGTACAGAGGTTAGGCAACTCAACAGTATGCTGCTCCGTCTTGGTCAGGGCAATTTTGAGCGACCGAGCTGCGTCCTGTAGTCGAGCGCGAAGATTGCGGTCTTGGTCGAGTTGTAGCGACACGCCATGCTGAGACTCAAAGGCTTGCTTTAACCAATGGGTCACCGCTCCATCAAAGTCATCACCGCCCAGGTGGGTATCTCCATCCGTTGCCTTGACGCGAAATAGGCCACCGGGCTTGATTTCTAAAATTGAGATATCAAAGGTGCCGCCTCCTAGGTCGTAGACCGCAATGATTTGGGGTTCTTTTTTGAGGCCAAAGGCCAGGGCCGCAGCGGTAGGCTCATTAATGATGCGGGGAACATGCAGCCCGGCGAGTTCAGCGGCTTCTTTCGTGGCCTGCCGCTGAGACTCATTGAAATAAGCAGGAACCGTGATCACCGCTTTGGTGATCGTTCGCCCTAGCGTGTCTTCGGCGTTGGCTTTAAGGTGCTTAAGCACATAGGCCGAGACCTGAGGCGGGGTAAGAAGCAGTTTGCCAACCTGCACAGCTACCTTTCGCTGCTGGGCCTCTTGAATGGCGTAGGTCATTAGCCGCTGGTCTTGGCTGACCAACTCATCACTAAAGGTGCGCCCAATAAAGCGCTTGACCGAGTAGACTACCTGCTCAGGATGGAGCAACAGTTGTTTCAGAGCGGCTTTGCCAACGGTGGGTTCTTGCGCCTCTGGGTCAAACAGCACCGCCGACGGAATAACCCGATCGCCCTCTTCGTTAGGCAGCAACCGCACCTGCTCCACCTCAGCTTCCCAAATGGCGATGGCTGAGTTGGTTGTACCTAGGTCAATACCTAGAATGTCTACCTCGTCCACAGGCTGCTCCACCATAGTTATCCAAAAGTTTAACCGCTCCGGTTTTAATCAAAAGTAAACCCCAGATTCCTTTAATAGCTAAAACAGTTCAATCCACAGGGAGTGCCGATCCACAGGTTACTGCTCCCAATTGGGTTAGGGCCAAGGGCTAGAGCCAAAATATGGTTTCCGGCCAGGCCGCTGGTCTGCACGGTAAATTCATCCACTACTTCCCAAGTTTGCTGCGTCGGTTTCAGTCGGTACAAGCCTCTATCCGTTCCGGCCCACAACCTCTTAGCCTGTGGATCCCAAACCAGAGCTGTAATAGCTCGACGAGTCAAAGCGTCCACCTGGTGCCATTGTTTGGCTTTCTGTTTGACTTTGCTCCAGTAAAGGCCCCGCTGAGTTCCCACTAGCAGGGGGCGCTTGGGCAGAGCCAGCAGCGTGCGAATATCGGCGCTGCTAATATCCCCTGGCACGGGCTGTAGGTCGTTTTTGCTGGGCAAGTAGCGAAATAACCCAGCGGAGGTACCTACCCACACCTGCTCTGCTTCTGCCTGGGCGATCGCCTGAATCCAGCCTGTTTTCAGAGCCTGGGCAGGCAATACCAGCTTCCACTCTTGCCCTTGATACTGGTATAGGCCGTTCATGCCCACTACCCAATAGCCGCCACCGGGGTTGGGGGCCATCGCCAGCACCAGATCGAGGTCGGGCAGTTTGGGGGCGTTGTCTATAGTACCTTCAGCCGTCAGGCAGCTTAATCCTTCCGTCCAACTGGCGACCCAAGTTTCCCCCTGGCCATCGGTCACCACAGCGCGAATATCTTGCCCCAACTGCCCCTGGCGTCGCCACACGTCGGTCACCAGGTTCCAGCGAAAGAGCCCCTGGGCGGTGCCCATCCACAGTTCAGGACGGCTCTGCTGGGGAATGGCTAAGGCCTGCACCATATTGCTGAAGGTGGCCGGAGGTTTATTACCCACCGGTAGACCAATGTCATCGGGGGCAGCTTGGCTAGATTGAAACTGAATATCGCTAAAGTCTCCTCGCCAGAGGCCGCTGTGGCTGCCAATCCACACCTCGTCCTCGCTACCAGCCCCTAGAGCCACAATGGGAGCGTCCATCGGGAGTTTTTTTATGGGTCGCCAGTCGTTTTCGGTGGCTAGGCCCACCTGCCCTCGGCAGGCCATCCAAAGGCCGTTGGCGGCAGGGGCAAGGGCAGTGACTTCTCCCGCAGGCCACTGCTCTGATCGATAAACCTCGCTAGTATCAAGATCTACCCGCTCTAATCCGTAGAAGGTTGCTACCCAGAGATACTGTCCCTGCCGTGCCAGCTTGAGAATTTCAGGTCGAACGTACTCGCTCTGGCGCACCCAGCCCTCGCCTTCCCGTTTATGGATGCCTTGAGCATTGCAGAGCCAGAGGTCGGTGTCATCCACGGCAGCGATCGCCCGAGGGGGATCCCCAGGGGTCGGCAGGGTCACCACTGGTGCTGCATCGGGCTGGTCGATGCCAAAGGTGCCATCGGTGGTGGATACCCACAGTCGCCCGGAACTATCCGTTGTCAGACGGCAGATGGTGAGTGCTCCCAAAGGCGTGTAGGGCTGCCACAGCCCCTGTTCTAGGTAATACAACCCCAGGCGATCGCCACAACCGACCCAGACTCGCTTCTTCCCATCCACCGCAATAGCCATCGCCGCATTACCGGGTAGGCCGTGCTCGCTGCCGTAGCGGGTAAAGCGCTCTAGATCGGGCCACCAGTGCAGCACGCCACCCCCGGTCGCCAGCCAGATATCGCCCTGGCGAGACGCCATAGCTAAATCGCGCACATGGCGCTGACTGGCATAGGTGGCCCAGGCCGGGTAGGCTACTGCCGACGCCCGTTCGTGACGAGGTTGAACATCAGCAACCGGAATCGGTAGGTCTTCGCCTCCCAAGGCAATGGGGAGATCGGAGCGGTCGTGTAGGTCAGTCATGGCTCTGCGATTGCCCCATCAACCTTCTCCCTGGCGCTGAACATCCTCTAGGGGCAAGCCCAAGGCTTCAGCCGCCTGCTCTGGGGTCAGCCCCATCTCCAACAGTCGAGGAATCGCTTCCCGCTGGCTTTGCTCTGCTCGTTGGGCACGCTCGTTGCCAATCAGCAGCAGATTCCCCTGGTCATCCCACCACCGCAGCCACACTTGGTTTTGGTTTTGGTAGCGACCTTCCCATAGGCCCAGTTCTACCCCCAACTCTGGAATGGGATAGTGCCCCCGCTCGTTGGGGGGAATGGGCTGGTAGGAGCCGTGGAGAAGCTCGTATACCTCTAGACTGCGATCGCCAATGCCATAGATGCCATAGTAAGGAGCCCGGATAATTTGCTCGTAGACCCAAAATTTGCCGGGTTTGGTGCCGGGCTGAGTTTGGGAGAGGGGGGTGCGATCGCGCTCCTCAGCCCCATTGCCACTGGCCAGTTCTAGCACTACCTGCGGCGCAATGTACTCGCGCCACAGCACATAGGAGCGGCGGATCTGTCCGTCTAAATCGGCGGGCACATTGGGCACATAGAACCAGTCGGGGGCCTCTGCCCCCTTTTCCGGGGGATCGGTTTCTCGCCAGTAGATGCCGCAGTCTTGGCCAATCACGTAGCGCCCATCGGGATGGAGCCGTTGCAGCACCGGGCCAATGGAATCGGTTAGGAAAATGCTCTGGGGATGCTCCTGAAAATTTTTCACAAAACTGCCATCAGAGTCAGGGAGCTGAGTGTGGTCAGGAAAAGCCCTGGGCAGAATGATTGTATCTCTGGTTTGGGTCATAGCTTCCTAATCCCGATGTCAGCGCTAGGTTGATCTTAAGCGTTTACTCTCTGAACCTTCGGTCATTCGTGTCCACTCTTGGCGAAGATTCTCTAACTCAGCCCGTAGCTCAGCATTTTGATCGCGCTGCTGCTCGGCGTACTGAGCCAAAAAGGCCTGCCATACCTCTGGCCCCTTGGTGAACTGCTGCAACAAACCCTGGCGCGGATCGTGCTGAAGTCCCTCAATCCGTTTTTGCAGCACCTCTAGCTGTTGCACCAAGGCCTTAGCCCAACCGTTAAGCCGTCGATGCTGGTCGGCGAGGGCCTCTTGTCGCCCCCGCTGCGTCCACACCGCCCCCCAGGGCAGGGTTTGCAGCACGTCGGCCAGGCTCACCAGCGGATCTTGGCACAGACCTTGGAGAGTGGCGACTAACTCGCTATCGTCTTCATTGGTCATGGGGTCTAGCACCTGAAACAGATGCTCTAGCAGCACATCTTTTTCCACTGCTTCTGGATCTGCCTCACTATCCAGGTCACTAGTCAGGTCAAAGGCTGGAAAGGCATCGTCTCCAAAGGAGGCATCGTCTTCTAAGTCTTGGCCAAAGCTATCGATCTGCTCCCGCAGGGTATCAATTTCAGCCTGAAACCGGGCGGTCTGCCGCCGTAGCCCGCCAACGGTGGCTTGGAATTCGAGATACACCTGGGCCAGGTCGTCTTCTAGCGGTGCTATCTTCGTTTTGGCGGCTACAATCTGCTGACGCAAATCTTTGAGCTGCGCCAACAGGGTGTCGATGGTGGCTTGCTGAAGGTCAGTCATTAGGCAACGCCTCCCATCATAGGGGGTTGGGCCAGGCGATATTGGGCGGGGCTATAGAGCCCGTAGGCTAACCCTAGCGGATTATGGTGCTTTTCTAAAAAGTGCCAGCGGGTAGCCCGCAGTGCCTGGCCAATAGTCATTTGCCCCGATAGAAAGTAGCTGTAGAACTGTCGGGCAAAGGCCGCTGCAAACACGTCAGGCACTGGGCAGGCTGTAGCGATCACTGCTCCGGCCTCGCGCCGGATAAACTCCTGGGGCAGGTTCAAGGTCTTGCGCAGTTGGTCGGCCCCGCCTGCCGATTGGCAAGCATTGAGGAACACCAGCGGACGCCGCTGAAACTTTCCCTCGTTGGCGGCTAAGAAGGTAATGCTGCCCAGTTCAATAACTTGGGTATCGTCTGGGGCAGCATCGTCATAGCTGATATCGTCTTTTAGCAAGGAGATAAGCAGGGTATCGGCATCGGTGCCGTCGGGTTTGCAGTGACAGGCAAAGTGCACCATGTTGTGGCTGGCCTGGTCTAGGTAGGCTAGGAGTGTTTCACCATCTTGAATGGCCAGCAGTCGTTTAATGGGGCTGAGCAAGCTACAGCGGCCTTTGTTGGCTACCATAATCAGTCGTTGAATGGCAGGCCATTCAATCGTGTGGGCTTGACGCAGACGGTGGTGCAGGCAAAACAGCATGTCGGAAGGAAACGCCTGCTCCATCACATGCTGGGAGATGTCGCGCTCTGGGGTAAGGATGCGAGCTGGGGTGTAGCGTAGTCCCCAAAAATGCTCTGGGTTGCCGTCGTGGTAGGTATCCCCTGCGTAGAGCACCTCCCAGGGGAACAGCACTTTTTTAGAGACAAAGGTGGGGGCAGGCAACTCAACCCCCATATTGGCCATCATTTGAAAGTTGCTGGTCAGGAGTTCTCTAGCCTGGCTGGTTTGAAAGAACTTGCGGTAGGCAATGCGTCCCCATTTGGCCAATTCCACTAGAGAAGCCTGGCACAGGTCTGGGTCAATATCTAGACTGTTGCTGCGCTTGACAATTTTTTCGAGCTTCCAAAAGACGTTGAGCACCTGATCGGTAAACTTCAGCAGTTCATCGTCGGTGGCGGTTTTCTCAAAGGTTTGCCAACGAATGGTATAAGCCTCTTTATCGCTGACGAAGATGGGCAAGAAGGCAGACAGAGACTGGGGTTGAATAGACGTGCTGATGCCTCCCATGGTTATTCATCCTCCTCCGCTGCAATTTGGAGCGCAAAGGTGACGCTGTGGATAGGCTCTGCACCGTCGGCGAAGTGAACTTGTACAGGCACGGTTTCTCCGGCCATGGTCGGTGGGGCACTGAGGGTAAACCAGCCGAGATAATTGCCGTTGGGGGTACGGCTCATGTCTACGGTGGTGGGGTTTACCTCTAGGCCAAAGGCCACAATGTGTACTTGCAGGTTGTCGAAGGCTAGGTCTTCGGCAACTTCGATGAGGCGGTCTTCGTGCCAGACGGGTGGGTCGCGGCGGAGGGTGAGGCGGAACCGCAGCGACTGGTTTGGCGGTAGGGGATCTTTAATGTCTTGCCCGATGGGCTCGACAACGGCGTAGCCTTTGCCTTCGACGGGGCGGTAGGGGCGGGCCATGGGGTCGCCGTAGAGGACGTAGGCTAGCCAATCGCAGGATTCTGGAACGGCAGTACGGGCCATTTGGCGTGCGGTGTGGAAGGCTTGGCCGAGGGCATCGCCCATCCAGAGGCGAGTGTAGAAGGTGCTGATAAAGGCGGTGTCTACGGCGGGGTCTACCGACCAGAGGGGGCCAACAAAGGCACTGGCTCCTGCGCGGATGAAAGTAGGTGCCCAGGAATACTCTATATCTGTTGGGTTTGGCTTATCTTCGCGGGTATAGCTCAGAGTAACCAATGGATGATTCCGATAAATATTTAATTTTGAAGTTTGAATCTGCTGTTCAACAGAGGCATTGATATTATCTTTAGCTGAGATTAAAATTGGTGCTTCAGATAGCTGACATTCTTCATCAAACTCATCACTTCGAAGAATATGTAGACCTCGAATAGATTCAGAAAGCGATAAAATATCTAGCATTCCGCTGGGCAAAATTTGTGGATTAGGCGAGCCCATAGAATTCAAGATCTCTGCCCGATCACCATGTTTTCTAACATTTTCAAAATAAGAAACACTAGCTGAACCAATGGGCACCTCTTCCCAACAAGAATTACTCATATCTTGAAGCCATCTTCCAATGGTTAAACACTCGCTTAGAAGATGATTTCCGTCGCTTAGAAACTCCCATGGAATAGCGGCTTCTTGATCAATCAAAAACAGTGCAAAAACGTTCTGTCGTGATGACAGAATCAGGCGAATTCTATCTTGAATAGCAAAAGGGACAAGCTTCTTAAACAGCTCATGGCCAAAATATTTAATATGCTTTAAGAATTCATCATAAGAGTTAGTGTAGTCATGTTTTAATGCTTCTTTGAATATTTGATTTGCCTTGTCAAATAAGCTGACTGGTATTTCTTCTGAAAGTATATTTAAGTCACCTAGTTTGACTAGAGAATTGTCCAAAATCTTGAATTCATATTGAATCCTACACGACAAACGATTTTTATGCCAAACAGGTTTAACATTAAAGATGAAACTTGGCTGAGCAATAGGACGAGTGCGAACTTTAATATACTCTTTCAGAAATCCAACTTCGCTAAGGGGCCTCACATAAATTTCAGTTTCAAGTTTTCTAATGAATTCGCAATTTCGGTAAAGTTCAACAGATAAACTTCTATCTCCTGTATATAGAGCAGTCAGATTAAAAGCAATCCGACCAATGTTATCAGTCGGTTCGGAGGTTGAGTCTAGTGGTAAACTCCCGACATTGCTTCCTTCTACCTGAAACCCTGGGGCGTTTAGAAGTATATTAATATCATTTCCACGATCATGTTTATTTGAGGTGGAAAATGTAAGTTCATCGTCAGCATCATTACTTAAAGTCAATAATTCCAAATGAACTTTAAACGTCTCTCCTTCTAAAACAATACCTTTGCTAGAAGAGAATTTCAAGCCATACCGGACCTCATTTTCTTTTTGAAGCTGAATGCTCAATTCTTCAAACATTTTATCTAATGATTCACTGCTCTCCAGATTTCCTAATCCTGTGGCAGGTTTGATAGATAGGTTTTCTAGTTTACTTTGAATCTGTCTTAAGGATATTCCAGGAGAATTGTTTATGTAACTTGACAACAGGGTTAAAGCCAATGGGTGAAAGCGAAAATATTCACAGATCTTGAGAACTGTTTCTTGCTCTTCTGCCAAGATTCCTTCATTAACATTTTTAGATAACAGTTCTAAGGAGTCTTCTGCTGTTAGCGCTGATAGCTTAATAATTTGCGTCTCTTTTACGATAGACTTTTTAAGTCTTCTAAAGAAGCCTAATCCAGGGTCTTGACGAGTAGTTGCAAGTACTCGAAAGCGAGATCCAGCAGGTGGAAGATATGGCTTTATTTGCTCATATCTGCTGACATCGTCTAGTATAATAAGAACTTTTCCTGGTGGCCAAATATTCCATTCCCAATAGTTTCTTGTGACTGCCTGAAGAGTTAATCCTGACCGCCCAATTATGTATACTCTTTCTCCTTTCTTGATAGCATCATTATAAGGGCACACAACTGGCCAATATGTACCTTGGAACTTGACTCGACCTCCAGTGCTGGAGGTCGAGTCAAGTTCCATTACTCCTTCTGATGCAGATAAATTAAATGTATTTTCTTCGGTATTTATAGAATTACTTTCACTTTTTAAGCTTTTTTTAGAGAAGCTTATAATCTGATCGACAAAACTTGATTCTGCGTCTGATACAAGTACCCAGAAAACGCCTCCTGAGTAGTCAAAGAGATGTTCAATAGCATACTGCTTGCATAATTCTGTCTTTCCAATTCCACCTATTCCTTGAATTATAGCAATAACTTCATCTTCTAGAATTTTACTTATAGCTTCTAATTCCTCAGATCGACCAACAAATAAATGAGATGCGATGGGAATATTGTTTGGTGTAATATGGCTGATATTCTTAAGATCTAGTTGATACTCATAAAAAATCTTTTGAAATCTCGATCTTGCTTCCTTTAGTCTATTTCTCAGTGTTTTCTCGCTAGGAACTGGATTTTCTCCACCCTTCCTTAAAGCTTCTCTGACTTCTTTCCATTTTAGTTCATTGACAAGTCTTAAGACTATGATTTCAAAGTATTTAGGGTTTTCTTCCTGCAACTTATTCAAGACACTTTTGACCTTTGAAGATTCTTCAGCTTCAATTATCTTGCTAAGTGAATTGCTACTATCTACAAATAATTCTGAATTTTGGTAATTTTCTGATGCTGAATCTCTATTTTCAATTCGATAATTTTCCCTAACGATATTATAAGCTGTTGCTTTGAGCCAAGCATTAGGGTTTTCAATCCTTTGAGAGGTTCTATTTATAAATGATCGCCCTCTCAAATAAGCCTCATTTATGACAGATGTAGCCTCTAGCGCCCCTTCTAGCCTAAATCTATATATATAATATTGAATAGCTTGAAATGTCGGATGGCGACCTGTAGAAGCATAGCTTAGAACTTCAGAGACGGCTCTATCAAGGCTTTGATAAAAAAGCCTGGTATCTTCAGAAGTCTCTCTAGAGTGCTTTCTTTCTTCGCTGCTCTTGTCTTTTACCATCTACACTTTTAATCCTTACTCAGTTAAGCTAGATATGACCTATGCAAGCTTCTATTTTTCAACTTAAGTTAAATTGATAATAGGAAGGAATATTAGGCAACTTAGCTTTGCAATAAAATTAAACCTGAGACATTTCTTTCCCTAATAAGCTACTTAGTCGATAATGAGATGGGCTATATAGTCCATAAGCCAAGCCCAACGGATTGTTATGCTCTTTCAAAAAATGCTGACGAGTTCGTCTCAGTGCCTCCCCAATCGATATTAGTCTAACTACCGCCTGCCCAGTAGCATCATCTTCCACCACCGCACCCTTCAAAAAGTATTCGTAAAACTGCTTTGCAAACGCTGCTGCAAAGCAGTCTGGCACTGGGCATGCCGTCGCAATCACCGCCGCTGCCTCTTTCTGCATAAAATACTTTGGTAAGTTAAATGTGCGACTCAGGTCATCTGGCCCACCGGCAGACTGGCAGGCGTTGAGAAAAATCAGCGGTTGGTAGAGAAATTGACCATCCCGCAGCGAGAACCGGCGAGTCTCTAGTTCCAGAATAGGCGACTCCGACTCAGTGGCCTCTTCGTTGATAAACGACACTAGCAGCATGTCATCGCCACGGGGGCTTTTTTGGCAGTGGCAGGCAAAGTGCAGCATGTTATGACGAGCTTTGTACAAATACTTAAGCAGGTCGTCACCTTTCAGGGCTGTACCTTCGCATACGGCCAGCGAGCACCGAGGGCCAAAGACAGTAAAGCGGTCTGCCCGAGTACCCCTCACAATCCGCTCAATCAGAGGGCGCTCGTGCTGGTGGGCCTGCATGAGTTTATGGTGCAGACAAAACAGCATGTCAGACGGAGAACTCTGCTCTGGCGGAAAGTCGATCACGTCTTTGCTGAAGTCAAGAATGCGGGCTGGGGTGTAGCGGAACCCCCAGAAACAATCGGCATTCCCGGCTTCGTAGTCATCTTCGGTGCCCCCAAACAGCACCTCCCACGGAAAGGCTGTGGACTCTGAAACAAAGGTAGGGGCAACCCCTTCTGTTAGGCGAGAGGCCAAAATCTTGCTAGGCCGATCTTCGCCAAAAAACTCCTTGTAGGCCATACGGCCCTCTTCTGCCAAGCGCACGAGAGAGGCTTGGCAGACCTCTGGCGCAAGGTCAATGCTGTGCTTGCTGGCCCGACGCAGATAATCGAACACATCGAGAATGCCTTCGGTAAACATCTCCAGCACATCGTCGCTGGGTCGCTTGAACTGGTGACGCCCAATGGAAAAGGAGTCTGGCTGAACAACAATCTCTAGTTCCCGAGAGCCAAGTGGTAGCGAAACTGGGCTAACAACTCCTTGCATCTACTTCTCTTGCTAAGCCTCCGCCACTTTCAGCGTCAACCGCTGGCTCTGGATAGGGTCATCCCCATTTTCAAAGTGCACCTGCACTAAAATTGTCTGTCCAGCCAATCCAGACGGAATGGACAGGTTAAACCAACCTAGATAGTCTCCATCGGGGGTACGCCTCATCTCAATACAATCACTCGGTTTAACCTCAATTCCAGACGCCGCGATGTAAACCTTCAAATCATCGAAAATTAGGGCTTCAGTCACATCCATCAGCCGATTTTCGTACCAAATAGGCGGTTTTCGCCGCAAACTAGCCCGAAATCGCAGGGTAGAACCAGCAGCCACTGGCTGATCGAGATCGTGACCAACGGCTTCTACCACAGCATAGCCTCGCCCCTCCACAGGTCGGTAGGGTCGCGCCATCGGATCGCCATACAGCACGTAGGACAGCCAGTCTACTGACTCTGGTACAGCCACCCGAGCCATCTGCTTAGCCTTGTAAAAGGCCAAACCCAGGTTATTGCCCGCCCACAGGTTGCTGTAAAAGTTACTGATAAAAGCAGCCTCTACCTCAGGGCGCACCGACCACAGCGACCCGACAAATGCGCTGCAACCAGCTCTCAAAAACGCAGGCACCCAGGCGGTTTCAATATTGGTCAATTCCCTATGACCATTTTGTAGATAGCCTAAACTCACAATCGGGCGGTTGCGTCGTAGGTTGAGCTTCCCTGGTCGTAACTGTTCTTCCACTCCCTCTGTGGTGGGAGCTTCCTGGATCGCTACTGGAGCATCGATTCTCGCGTCCACGTCGTTACCGCTTTCACCCTGCCGTACTAGGTGCAACCCCTGTAGCACCTCCGCTAACCCGAGATCTTCAAAAATGCCCTGCTGCATGACCGATGGTGGCGTCGATCCAGGAGACTCTAGGAGATCAAGCCACATATCAGGTCGCTCAACATTGGCGTAGTGGGCCAATTTCACCGACCCAATGGCAAACTCATAAGGACGTTTGTCGCTAATTTCTAAAGGCCAGCGCCCTAGGATGAAGCGATCGCCCAGAAAATGTTGACCATCATGCATGATTTCCCAAGGTAGCCGTGTAGCTTGGCCGGCCAAGATCATGAGACTGGCAGGCCGGGAGTAGCGTCGAACGCTTCGCAGTTCATCTTGGATATCCTGCGGTAGCAAGCGTTGAAATAAAGCCTGCCCTAGAGAAGATAGGGCAGACAACTGCTCTTTAGACTGGCCGACTTCAGCATGAGCTTTTTCAGCAGTCAAAGATAGTTCGTGTCTAAATCTCTCTCGCAAATTAGCTTGGATAACTTTGGAGAAAGGAGAGAATTCGTTTAAGGCATTGAGCGACGTAAGGCTAGTTAATTGATAATCTAGCTGAAAACCCAAATCATCGCTATGGCAGCCTTGAACTTGAAGTATTAGATCTGGATGCGAAACTGGTCGAGAGTGAAGCAGTTGTCTGCTTACAGATCTTCTATTCTCAACAAAATCCTGTACATCTAATGTTCGTTGAATTTTTCCTTTAAATTCTTCGTTTAGGTAAACTTCTAAGAACAGTTTTAAGCTTCCTGCCCGTAGAGCAGTTAGATGAAATCTGACTGCTCTACCGCTTGTTGCAAGCAAGTCAGAGCCAAGAGGAAGACTAGCCTCACTAGACCCTCCAATCTGGAAGTCCGAGGATGACAGAAGAAAGTTTAATTCTTTGCCGAACGCATCGTGCTTAGGAACTTGAATTTCAAGGCTTTCAACTTGATCATTTGGCTCTAGACCTAATCCAACACAAACCTCAAACTCGCTTCCGATCAAAATGGACTCTAAGGGAACTTTCAGGTAGATAGTATGATGATCTTGTCGGCTTTTTTCACCAAAGATCTCATTTCGAATCTTTTTTACACGTGTTCTTGACTTTTTTGCAGTATTAACTCTAATTAGATCTCTTTCAAGATCATCAATTGACTGATAGCGTTCAGCTAAGTCAGCCTTAATCATCTTTTGGATTATTTGACGAAAATTTGGCGAAATATCAATCGAGTCTTTCCAACGTATTTCTCCTGTAACTGGGTCTTGATCAAATTCTATAGGAGTTAAACCAGTCAACAGATACATGCACGTCATTCCAAGAGCATAGATATCGCTGGCATAAACTGACCTTAGCGCTAATTGCTCGGGTGGAGCAAATCCAGGAGTACCAACGAAATAACTATCTGAAGACTGAAAAATCGTATAGTCGTTTTCCTCGACCAGAAGTTCGCGTACAGAACCGAAGTCAATCAGTACTAGTCGATGATCTGTGTCGCTGCGAATAATATTTGGAGGTTTAATATCTCTATGAATAACTTGATTTTTGTGTATAAATTTAATAACAGGTGCTACTTCTCTCAAAAAATCGATTACTTGGGTCTCATTCTTTTTACCACTACTTCGAACTTCAGATGAAAGTGTGTTTCCTTCTATATATTCTTGAACGAGATAAAACTCATTATTCGTTGTAAAATAATCGAGTAATTGTGGAATTTGAGAGTGGGATCCAAGTTTAGCCAGGATTCTAGCTTCTCTTCGAAATCTAACTTTTGCTCTTTCTAAAAATTGTGGATTTTGAGTTTTAGGAGAAAGTTGCTTAATTACGCAGAGAGAATCTCCTCGCAGTGGCGTAATCTGAGCTAAATAGGTAGTCCCATAACCTCCTCGACCCAAAGCTTTAAGTATTTTATAACGATCTCTAAAAAGACCACTGATTTCTTCAAGGCTTCCTACTCTTGCGGGTTTTTGCCTCAGTCTTTCGGCATCTGGTGGCTGGGCCTTTAGGCCATCTAAAATTTGGCGAAGGCCGTTTTCCACATCCAAAAAGGCTGCTGCCTTCTCGTCCCAGCGCGTAATAGGCTTGCCGTCTTTGGGGAGTACCTGGAGCTTGCTGAAGTGGCTATATTGCCAACCACAGGGTTCCAGGATAACTGGGACAACCCTGGTGGTACCGTCATAATGACGTTGCACGGCCCCCTGCATCTCGGGTCCGTAGCAGTAGTCGGAGGCCAGAAAGTGGCGGGTCACCAGCAGTAGTACGATGTCGGCCTTTTCCAGGTTGACCTTAATCTCTGTGGCCCATTCTGCCCCGGCTTCAATGTCGCGGTCTTGCCATGTGTTAACTTTACCCTCCCGCTGAAGCAGTTTGAGATGGTAGTTAACCAACTCATCCTTAAGCCCTTCGTCGTGTCGCGAGTAGGAAATAAATATGTTCAGTGGTTTCAAAGGGCGTAAGGATCCAGCATTTCGCTGTTGTCGCTCGACATTCTTTTGCTTTTTTCGCTCATCGTTCAAGGCATCCACCACTTGGCGAATGCCTTCTTCTACATCAAAAAAGGCTTCGTCTTGATCAGTCCAACTGGTAACAGGTCTTCCGTCCTTAGGCAACACCTGGAGCTGTTTAAAATTGCTATATTTCCAGCCGCAAGGTTCCAAGATAATTGGGATAACCCTGGCTGTGCCTTCGTGGTGACGCTGCACCGCCCGTTGTATCTCGGTTTCGTAACAGTAGTCAGATGCCAAAAAGTGGGGGGTAATTAGCAGCAGAACGATGTCGGCCTTTTCTAGATTGGCTTGGATTTCTTTGGCCCACTCCGTTCCCGCTTCGATATCTTGGTCTTGCCAGGTGCGGATTTTGCCCTCTCGCTGGAGCTGCTTGAGATGATAATTGACCAGCTCATCCTTGAGCTCTTCGTCGCGTCGCGAGTAGGAAATAAAAACGTCTAGCGCCTCGCCTGCCATGCCCGATACCGAAGGTTGATGTTTGTCTGAAAAAAGTATCTATCCTTAGGAAGGGTGTCTGAATTGGGAAACCTATAAGCTAGAAGCCTCCCTATTGAACATGTTTACCCACCACCCCAGCCTGGAAACCCTGCAAATTGGTACATTAGTACAGGCAAGCTCTAGCCCACTAGGCGTCGGTAAGGTTGTCTCTATCACCCATTCAACCGCAGAAATCCATTACTGGGTGTCTATCGCTCACAAAATCTCAAGAAGCATCCCCCTCAACTCGTTACAACCCGTTACACTTCAACGCCACACCCGCTGCTACCTCTGGCTCGAAGACGAAGGCCGCTGGCAAGTCGGTAGAGTCTTCGCCTGGCACCCAGACCGCCAAAGCTACGAAATCGATCTCCCAAACAGCGGTTACCGCTATGCCTCCGAGCAAGAAATCTACGTCCGCTGCAACCACCCCATCGATGACCCCACCGACATCCTGATCCTCAAAGGCCACGAAACGCCTTACTTCCATACCCACCGCTCAGCCTTTGTCCGTAGCCTAACCGAACAGCGGGCCATCAGTCACGGTATGCCAGGGCTCTTTTCTGCCAATATAGCCCTCTACCGCCACCAAGTCGAAGTCGTGCGCCGGGTGTTAGAAGACCCCATCCAGCGCTATCTGCTGGCCGACGAAGTTGGCCTGGGCAAAACCATAGAAGCCGGAGCCATCCTCAGACAGTTCCTGCTGGATAACCCAGATAGCCGCGCCTTAGCGATCGTGCCGCGCTCTTTGCAAGAGCAGTGGCGACGAGAACTGGCCGATAAGTTTTACCTCACCAATGAAGTGCAACTGGTCGCCGCAGAAGACTTAGATCGCGTCACCTTACAAACGCCTCACTTCCTAATTATCGACGAGGCCCATCACATCGCCGCGATGGCGGCTTCACCCCAAAGCTCCGAGCAGAGACAGTTTGCCCTGTGCCAGCGACTGGCCCACGGTGCCCAAGGGGTGCTGCTGCTATCCGCTACACCCGCGCTCAACCATGAGCAAGCCTTTCTGGCCATGCTCCACCTGCTCGACCGTGCCACCTATAGCCTTAACGATCTAGACGGCTTCAAAGAGCGGATTCGCAAACGTCAAGATATTGGGCGAGTCTTGCTCTCCTTCAAGGAGACTGCACCCTCCTTTGTCTTAAAAACCAGCCTAGGCAAACTGAGAGGCTTATTTCCAGAGGATCCGCGTCTCAGTTCCTTAGTTGATCAACTACAAGCCCAGCTAGAGTCAGATGCCACTGAGCCCAGTGAACGGGCCACCACCGTCCGCGCCATTCGGACTCACATTAGCGACACCTACCGCCTGCACCGCCGGATGCTCCGCAACCGGCGCGACTCAGTGGAAGATGTGCTGATCGACCAATCTGATGCTCTGTTTCAGATGGAGTTTGACAACAATGACCAGGCCGAGCGCCTGCATGAGTACCTGGACGAATGGCGGATTCAAGCCCTGGGGGTAGCTGAAGATCATAGTGAATACAGGCAACAACTGAGCCGCCTCTACAGAGTCTTCTTTTTGGCCAGAGGTAGTTGGCATCGCGTTTTGGAATGGGCGATCGCCGCCCGCCTCGAAGGTCAACACCTAGCTGAAGTCACCAAAGCCTTTGGAGCCGATACCGTAAGGCTGCTGCTCGACACCCCCCACTTCGCTGGCGAAGATGGCCTGCTGGAGCAGCTGCTAGAAATCCTGAGGGAGATACTGGAGGAGGGCGATCGCATCCACCATCTCCAAAATCTAATTGCCAACCTGCGAGAGAAAGGAGGGGTTAATATCCCCAAACTGGTTGTGTTTACGGGCTATACCCAGGTAGGCCAGACCATTGCCCAGCACCTGAGGAGAAAGTTTGGTGACGCTGCGATCGCCACCCTAGAGATAGGCCAATCCGCTGAAATCGTCGAGCAGCAGGAGAACCAATTCAAAACCAACCCCCGCTGCTTTGTACTGGTCTGCGATGCCTCAGGCGAAGAGGGCCACAACCTCCAGTTCGCCGATTACATGATTCACTTTGACTTGCCCTGGTCACCTAACCGCCTAGAACAGCGCCATGGCCGGATGAACCGGATCGGCTTACAGCATTCGATGAAGTATGTCGTCTTTAGTGGATCCCAAGCTACGGATGACCCGCTTTGCGCCTGGGTTGTTCTCCTGGGGTCTGGGCTCAATCTGTTTAAAGAATCCATTGCCAGCCTCCAGTTCTACGTTGACAGTAAGCTGCCGGAATTCGAGACCTTGCTCTTTCAGGAAGGGGCAGATGGTTTAGAACGGATCATCGACGTGGTTGACAATGAGGTCGAGTCAGAGAAGGTCAGTATTGGCGAACAACATGCCCTAGATGAAATTGATGTTCTGGATAGGAATGCTGCCGAGTATTTCGCCCTACTCGATGATTACGACGGTCGCCACAAGGAGATACAACGGGCGACTGAAGGATGGGTTTGCGACGCGCTGCAATTTAAGCGTTGGTTTACGGACTCCGACAATATTGATTTCTTCTGGTACAAGCCAACCACCAACACATTGCTGCCGGTCAACGACATTCTCACCTTTCTACCGCCAGAGGAGTTAAATAAGCCTGGCACCTACAACCGCCGCCTGGCCAACCGCCGCCCAGGCAGGGTGCTCTATCGAGTTGGCGCAGGCATCATCGATGCCCTGAATGACTACGTGAAGTGGGATGACCGAGGTCGAGCCTTCGCCCTCTGGCGGCACGCACCAGAATTGCCCGCTGACGAAGGCCTGGAGTGGATCGGGTTTCGCTTTGACTATGTGATCGAAGCCGACCTGTCAGGAGTTAAGCAGTTGCTTGAGCAACATCAGTGGAAAAATCTCTCCCTCCGCGCCATACAGCGGCGAGCAGATGCCCTGTTTCCTCCCTTTTTCAGAACGTTATTCCTAGATACCCGTATGCAGGTTGTAACCGATGAGCACCTCTTAGCTATCCTAGAACGCAATTACTCTGGCAAGGGGCAACCCCGGCAAGACTACAACTTGGCCAAAAAACGGTTGGATATTATCGATGAGTTCATTAGTCGCGATGACTGGGAAGCCCTTTGCCAAGGGGCTAGAACCCAATCAGAAGCAAGCCTGCGGCGGAGCGAAGCCTTCCTTAGCGACTGCCAGCGCTACGCCAAAGATGCCGATCGCAAACTCAGTGAACGGGTAGAAAAGTTAACCCTACGCCTAGAAAGACAAAATGAGATGGGCTCTGGGCAATCCCTGGCTGAAGAGGCCAGTATAGAGGCAGCGCTTAAGAACGCTCTTCTGGACGGCATGATCAATCCCCGCGTTTCCCTAGACTCCATTGGGTTTTACATAGTGGCAGGTCACCGCCCTCCTCGGCTTGGGGAGGAAGCTGAGTGATGGAATTAGGCTTTCAAGATCTAGCAGACTGGCTAAGGAGTAGCGCTAACTCCCCTCTGGATGAAATGGCTTTTGCAGAAGCCTGTCAACGCCGGTTGGTAAGGGCACTACAGTTACCTCAGGCACTAGGCCAAGGGGACATTGCTGCTTTAGTGCGTCATTTGCTGCGCCGTGAGATGGAAATTCAGGGCGGAGCCTCTCCTAGTCTGAAGGTACCAAGAAAGACCCCGTTTCCAACCCAGCGAGAGGTTTGGGGGCGCAGCGGTATAGCGGTGGTCAATAAGGGGCCTGACTTTTTTGTGGTCAGCGCTGAGCCCTGGTACCCAGAATGGCTGCCCCAGGCTGAGCAGGTGTCTCCTGAAACCCCTTTATTTAAGGAAGAGCGACGCCGGAGCCATGAACCTGTCCCAGGCGATCCTTTTCTTAAAGCACTGGGCTATGAGACCTACCAAAGCGTGGGTCAGCGAGAGGCAATCCGAACAATTTTGACTGCGCCTCCTGAGTCTACGCTGGTGGTTAATCTTCCCACCAGTTCGGGCAAGAGCCTTTGTGCCCATTTGCCTGCGTGGTTGGCCTCAAAACCAGTAGTAGGAGTGACGATTGTAGTAGTACCTACTGTGGCATTGGCCATCGATCAGGAGCGGACGTTTAAGGCCCAAACAAAAACAAATATTGCCACCGCCTACTACAGCGATACCTCTATTGAGGGGCAAGAACGACGGGAAGAAATTCGCGATCGCATCCGCCAGGGCACCCAACCCATTGTCTTTACCAGTCCTGAGGGGTTGATCGAGTCTCTGTCCTTCAGTGTTTACGAGGCTGCCCGGCAAGGCTTTCTCCGATATCTGGTCATCGATGAGGCCCACATTGTTGAGCAATGGGGAGATGAGTTTCGTCCAGAGTTTCAGGAATTGGCTGGCTTCCGGCGATCGCTCCTTCGAGTCTGCCGCGACAACAAACTGCCAGGTTTCCCCACCTTGCTACTCACCGCCACGGTCACAGAATCTTGCCTAGATACACTCGAAACGCTGTTTGGAGCACCAGGGCCATTTGAAATTGTCTCTTCGGTACAGCTTCGGCCTGAGCCTACCTACTGGTTTGCCTACTGTGGCAATGAAACGGAACGCCGAGAACGTCTGGTGGAAGCTGTGGCTCACCTACCCCGGCCACTGATCATTTACGGTAGCAAGGTCAATGATGTAGACCATTGGCATCGATACCTTCAACAATCTGGATATAGGCGCTGCGCCAAGATGACGGGCAAGTCAAGTCAGCGTGAGCGTTTAGACTTGTTAAACAAGTGGCAAGATGGGCTGATCGATATTGTCGTAGCGACCTCAGCCTTTGGCTTGGGGGTAGACCTGCCAGATGTGCGGGCTGTGATCCATGTCTGCATTCCTGAGACCATTGACCGCTTTTACCAAGAAGTAGGCCGGGGTGGGCGTGATGGTAAAGCTACCCTATCTCTGGTGCTTTACACCGCACAAGACTTTCAGGACGCAGCCGCCATTGGGGAAATTACTTATATCACCAGCGATCGGGGTAGGCAACGATGGCAGGAGATGTTTTCTCGTAAGCGTTCATTGCCAGATGGACGATTTCAGGTTCCCATTAATGTTCCACCTCCTTACAACATTGACCTGGATGCGAGCAGCATTAGAAATCAGGACTGGAACATTCGCACGCTCACTCTGATGAGTCGAGCTGGTCTGATTTCAATTGATGCCGAGCCACCACCTCAACGATCTCAGTTTGATTCTGAAGAAGACTTCAAACAGGCGATCGAGAAATACAGCAGCTATCGCACTATTCAAATCCGCGATGAGCAGCATCTCCAGACTGAGGTGTGGGAAGAAAAGGTTGAGCCAACTCGCAATCAGCGCCAACAGTGGGCGTACCATAGCTTCAACCTGATGAAAGAAGCTCTGCGATCAAAGCGATGTCTGTCTGACATCTTCTCAGAGGCCTATAGTATTCCATCCCGGTCTGAGCCCCCCCGAAGGAGTGTAGCAGTAGAACGCTCTTGCGGGGGATGCCCGTTTTGTCGGAATAAGGGGGTCTTACCCTTTCAAGGAGCTACCCCTGCACCGTTTCGGATCTGGCAGCCGCCGCATTCCAGACTGGGAGAGGCGCTCAAAGCACTGCTGAATGGAGAAAATCTGTTAGGGGTTTTCTATTCGTTGCATCTGGATCGGCAAGCGGAGCGCGATCGCAAGCGCCTCATTAAGCGCCTCATTCCACGTTTAGTAAAAGAAGGCATTGTAAATGTCGTAGCTCCCCAGACTCTCTATCTACTATTCGATGGAGAAGTAGTTTTTAGCTTTGAAGGCTACCAACCCTTTGTAATGCCCCAAATATCAACTTTGTTATATTACGATTCTGCGATGATACCAATAGCTGACTATCAACAGTTTGCTCGTTCTAAGGTTCCCCTAATCGTCTTTCTGCCAGATAACACTCCCGATCCTACAACGCCTCATCGACTAGTTCGCGATGTTTGGCCTGGTAGAGGGTTCCGACTTGATCTGCTCTGTGGAGAACTTGGCCTATGAGTATCTTAAAAGATCCCTATGTTGTTCCCAGTCGGGTCAAAGGGGTGGTGCGTTACTTGCTTGCGGCCAAAGGGCAACGAGAGAAACGGGAGACTCTAGAGGCTCTGCTCTCACCAAAAGCTCTGGTTAGCAGGGGTGATGATAGACAACTCTCTCGAAAGATGGTGCAGGCTACTATTCGGGAGTGCATCAAAATGGGACTTGTGGAAGAGAGCGAAGATGGCTCAGAGGTCGCCATTAACCCAAAACTTAATCTGAAAGAGAATGTATTACCTTCTGCCCTAGCCCAACTGCTGCTCAATACACCAGAATTAACTGAGAATCATGACTTCGCCAGGGTTTTAGCTTGGTATATGGCTCAGGACTTTTTCGTAGCTCCAGGGAACTGGGCAGAAGCTCAGAAAAAACTCCGCGATCAAGTTGGAGAAGAGCTATTAGAGCTTAATGATGCTCGGTTTGGACAGTTTGAGGACTGGAGTTGTTATCTGGGGTTTGGTTGGCGCAATACTCTATCTGGCAATCCAGTTTTAGTACCCGATCCGACGGCTTATATTAGACAAAGCTTAAGTACCTTGTTTGAAGGTGTAGCAGATAAAAACATTCCCTTCGGAGAATTTATCAATCGTCTTGGGAAATACTGCCCAGTATTTGAAACGGGCACCTTTCGGGAGAAAATTGACGATCAGCTAGGAGATTGTGAGTCAAATTATCTATCCAGTGTAACTTCTGTGACCCTGCGACGATTAGAAGAAGAAGGGAAGATAAAGTTAGAAAGACTTTCAGATATCACGGTTTCGGTCTTGCAGGATGGGGTTGATAGTCGTATCTCCCATATCACTTGGATTGATCAATCAGTTCAGGGAGAAGAGGTATGACATTTAGCAAATATGCCTGCTGGAAGCCTGAGATGATTCGTAAAGTCATGGATGTGGAGGCTACTCAACCTGAAGAACACATTTTTCTGGCAACTCACTCGCCTGTCAAAATGCATTTCCAGAGCATCGAAGAGGCACAGCGAAATGCAACCTATAGTGAAGAAAAATTTCTCCAGACTTTTCTGTCAACATCTGACTTTATCTTTGTTTCCGTTCTGGGAACGTCTGGCACTGGCAAATCGCATCTGATTCGTTGGCTCTATACCCGAATTCGGAGTATTCGGAAAGCACCGCATTACCGGGTTTTGCTGATCCCCAAAGTAGGGACTAATCTGAGAGACATCATTGAATTGATCTTGGCGGATGTTGAAGGGCCGGAGTTTGATGAGTATCGGAACCGACTGCGGCAAGCGGCTAATACCCTGACAGAGGCTGAGGCACGGGAGCAACTATTGGCTAACCTGGCAATTGCCGTTGGTTCCAGTGGACGACACGATGCCTCGAATCTATCTGATGAACAGGACTACCTGATTAAGTCCCTACCAGCACTACTCCACGATCCGTTTTTCCGGGAGCACTGGCTAAAGAAGGAAGGCATCATCCATCGATTGGTAATACATATCCTGGGTCGCCGCGAATCAGTTGAAATTGTGGAGGAGCGACGGCAGTTTTCTCTGGAAGATTTGCCGCTAAATGTCCTTAACATTACTAAGGCCAGTGCCCAGGCTCAGGACTTTTACAGCTTTTTAATCGGCAATGATGAGATTCAGAAAGCCACAGTAGCATGGCTTAATATTCACTTGGATGAAGCAATCGCTAAAGTCTTGAATCTGGGGCGTGAAGACTTACAGCGACTGATGCTAGATGTACGTCGAGCTTTGGCTCGAAAAGATGTTGAACTAATTCTGTTGATTGAGGATTTTGCCAAACTCCAAGGTATTGATCGCGAAGTTCTAGAAGCTGTACTAGCGCGTTCTCAGCAAGGGCAAGGAGAACCTCTATGTGCAATGCGAACGGCTCTGGCTTGTACAACGGGTTACTTTCAGGGATTAGTAGACACAGTACGGACACGTACAGATTTTATAGTGAATCTGGACGTTGAAACTGTAGGCGAACAATCCTTAGTAACGCCTGCAGATGTCCAGCAGTTAGCAGCTCGTTACTTAAATGCAGTTCGATTGCAGGATCCGGATATTCGAGATTGGCTGACTAATGTGGATGAAGAAACTGGAGAGCCCATTAAAGCTATCCCTAACGCCTGTATTGACTGTGAACATCAAAGCAGTTGCCATGCGGGGTTCGGTGCTGTTGATGGCATGGGCTTGTATCCATTCAATGCAACAGCGCTCAAAATAATGCGGGAACGCACCAACCAAGGTGTTTTTAATCCACGCACGTTAATTAAGGACGTGCTGCGCTATACCCTGGAGTACCATCGCTCTGATCTGGAGAAGGGTCAATTTCCCTCAACTTTATTGTTGGATCACTTTGGGGGCAGCAAACTCAACGCTATCTTAGTTAAAGACATCAAGACCGAAGATCCGGTGAATGCTGATCGTCGTGAAGCATTGCTAAATTTCTGGTCAGATAGTCCTGAGCTATGCAATCTACCCTCAGAAGTTCACACGGCATTTGACTTGCCCAATGTCCCTAGTCGGAGCGTTTTACCTTCACCTCCACCAGATCCTAACCCACCTCCACTACCTCCACTACCTCCACCACTAGAAATAGATAGTTACATTCGTGATTTAGATAATTGGCGCAATGGTACTCAATTACCTCCAGGTGTAGCTACTGAACTACGTCCTAAACTTTTCATTGCTATAGATTCTTACATTGACTGGGATGCAGAATTAATCCTGCGATCACATGTTGTTAATAGACTCTTTAAACAACGCAATATCACTTTTTCTAATGCAGCAACTTCTGTTTTAGTTAAAGATATTGAATTACGCTTACCCCTTAGCTCAGAGGATCTAGGGGATACTGTAATCGCCCTTCAAGCTCTATTACTCTACAATCACCATCAACATTGGAACTTTAAAGATGGAGCTAAATATTTCCGTGTTTACGCTCGAAAGCTAGAAGACTGGAGTCAGTATGTGCTTCAGTCTGTACCCAAGTGCTCAACAAAATCAGGTGTAGATGGGGATCCAGTGCCGTCTGTAGTAGAATTGCTGGCGATCGCGGGTCGTATGGCCGGAGGCACGACTACGTCTCTAGAAGACTTAGTTAATGCTGCTTTCACCGACTTAGAAAAAGTCGATGTATCAAACCGAGCGGGGACTTGGCAAAAGTTGTTCAATAGCTTAAAAAAGCATCAACCCAAGCTGCGAGAAGTTCTTGAAAGCAGAATTCCCTGTACGAAGGGAGGTCGGTCGGTCTTACAGGTAATTGATGCCGTTCAGTTAGTTGGCCCCCTTAAATCAGTTGCCGCAACTTGGAAACCTCAAGTAGATATCTCTGATATTAGTTCAGATTCTCCTTTTGATGCCATCAGCAAGGCACGAAAGGAGGTGGATGAACTATTGGAGCAAGCCGTTTGGGATGAGCGCGATCGCCATCTTGCTATTTACCAACGAGTCTTAGAGGAGTTAGGTGAGGATTTCTCCCAGGCAGAAGTGGTTAAGGGACTTCTGCAGACTGTTGAGAGAGTTACAGAGGTTGGGGTATTCAGAGGGACTAACCGAGACGACCTAAAAAAGGTGATGGAGGAATTCAAAGGAGCCAGGTTGAAAGATTACCTAAGTAAGCTGCAGAAACTCCAAGACATGAATGAAATCGCTACGCTGCTACCTCTGCTCAGCAGCTTGCCAGAACGACCAGTCGAAGTCATTACCAAGTTTCTTGATTATGCACGGAAATTTGTAGATAAATCGCAGGAAGCAGTTCAAAGTAACCTGGCCGATTTGAGAACGGCAGAGGGTGGGGAATTGGAAGCGAGCTATGTGGCTATTGAGCGATCGCTCTTAGAGTTGCAGCAACTGGCTAGTGAAATCAAAGGAGAAGCAGCATGCTCCTAGAAGATTGCCAAAAAATGAGTCAGCACGCTCAGGATATCGGCTTCCTGAAGAAATATGCGACGGATCTAGGAAAGTTTCGCAATCGCGAAGATCAGATTCAGGCACTTGTTAAAGAACTATCTCCTCTAGTAATAGCTCTTCAGGCATTCAACGCTAAAGGCATAAACAAGTTTACTGTTGACCAAAAAGCCGATCAGTTTTCAAAAGAGATATTAGCCACACTAAGCAAGTTTTCTGAAGATAAAGGGTTTCTCGTCGGAGAAGAATTCAAAATTGCAGCTTTGAATTCTAAGTTCAAAGTTCTTAAAGATTCTCTTGAGGTTGAACTATCTCAGGCATGGCATACATATAAAAAAGAAGAACTGCCGACAACGAATCGAGAACTTCTCGATCTGCTAGAAAAAATCTCGACCTTTAGACCAACCGTGCAAAAGGTTAAGAGCATCCTTATGCGCTTAGAAAACATAAGATTTCCTGCAAATGAAAATCAATTTAAGCAAGTAGATGATTTCATTTCTGAATTATCTGATGCTTGGGATAGCCTTAAGTCAAATGAAGTGCCAGAGTCCGTCTTGAACTTTCTTAAGGCTACGTCTACTGTTGGGGCCTCGCTAGATAGCCTAACTCCAGAGGTCGAGGCATGGCTGAGAGACAAAGGAATTACCCGTCTATTTCAAATCAAACTAGCTGACTAGGTGCTCTAAATTTAGCTTTAATAACCCATGGACGAAGATCTCAGTACCCTAATTCAAGTCTTCCTAAACCAACTAGAACTTAAGGAAGTCGAACTCCTAACTTGGGGTGTTGTTGATGGCGGCTTCAGCGAGGACGAAATCACAGACTTGTCGGAATCTTGTATTGATCAATCAGGTCTGGATGCTGATCCGTGGGATCTTATTGATGTTATGCAGGAGCGCAAGCTCCTCTTTGACTTTAACCTGAGAGGTCGCCGCCGCTACCGCACCCGTATGGCCGAGGCCGTGCGCCTTTTTGCTCGCCTGCGCCAGCTTTTCCCCAAGCGCGACTGGCAAACCGCCCCTACCCTCGTTGCTGACTATCGCTTCTCCCTCCGTCAGCGCCTCTACCCTTCCCGCATCCTAGAGCCCCAAGCCGTTCTCCAGCACCTCGAAGTTGACAAACTCCTTTCCCCAACTCAGCACTCTGCCCTAGAGGCCATGCTGGTTTCCCCCGATCGCACCCTTCAACTAGCTGACTTCCAACTCCGGGCCACCACCCGCATGCTGCGCGACCTCAAAAGCACCAAAAGTCGCGGCATGATCGTCTGTGCAGGCACCGGCACCGGCAAGACCCTTGCCTTTTACCTGCCAGCTCTCACCCATCTCGCAGGCCTTGTTCAAAAAAACTCTGCCAAAGACGCCTATTGGACAAAGGCCCTGGCTATCTATCCCCGCCAAGAACTGCTCAAAGACCAATTCTCCGAAACCTATCTCGAAGCCCGCCGCCTCGATGCGGTTCTGCACCAGGCCGGGCAACGAAAACTCACCATTGGAGCCTTTTTCGGCTTAACTCCCAGAAAAGCCAACCCAGAAGATTACAGCTTGAAGGGCAATTGGAAGGCTGAAAGAGGTGGCTTTACCTGTCCCTACCTACGCTGTCCTCAGTGTGAAGGTGTCCTTAGCTGGCGACGAGAAGACATTGGGCAAGAACGAGAGCGTTTGGTTTGCCTTGACCTCAACTGCAGAGCCGAGGTCACAGAAGACGAGGTGATGTTAACCCGCGATCGCATGGCCAAGACTCCGCCCGACATCCTCTTTGCCACCACCGAAATGCTCAACCGCTCAATGGGCGATTCAGTATATGGCCATATCTTTGGAGTTGGGGCTACCAAGCCTCCCCAGATTGTCCTACTCGATGAAGTCCACACCTACACCGGCATCCACGGTGCCCAGGTAGCCTACCTGCTGCGCCGCTGGCAACGGGTGATCGGTAAGAAAGTTCAGTTCACCGGGCTCTCCGCCACTCTCCAAAGCGCCGCCGAGTTCTTTACTCAGCTAGTCGGCCTGGCCCCTGGCAGCGTGGAAGAAATTGCTCCCGGCAGCGATGTTCAGCCCGAAGGCATGGAATATCTGTTAGCTCTCCGAGGCGACCCCGTCTCCGGCACCAGCCTACTGTCCACCAGCATTCAAACCGCCATGCTGCTGCGCCGAATTCTCGATCCGGCGGATGCCTCCCCCGGTCAAGGAGCCTACGGGTCACGGGTCTTTGCCTTCACCGACGATTTAGATGTCACCAACCGTCTCTTCCATAACTTGCTAGATGCCGAAGCTAGATCCAGTTGGGGACGACCAATAGCCCGCAGGCAACCCCTGGCGGCTCTCCGCACCCACAGTAATCCTGATGCCAGCGATCGCCTTCCATCTGGACAATCCTGGTACCTGTGCGAAGAGATTGGCCACACTTTAGAGAATCCTCTACAAATCACCCGTACCAGTTCCCAAGACACTGGAGTGGATGCCGACTCAGACATAATTGTCGCCACTGCGTCCTTAGAAGTCGGCTTCAACGATCCTGACGTAGGAGCCGTCATCCAGCACAAAGCCCCCCGCAACATGGCCTCCTTTCTTCAGCGCAAGGGCCGAGCCGGTCGCCGCCGCACCATGCGACCTTGGACCGTGGTTGTGCTGTCGGACTATGGACGCGATCGCATTGCCTACCAGAGCTACGACCTACTGTTCAACCCCATCCTTGAAGAACGCCTGCTGCCTCTGTCTAACCGCTATGTCATCCGCATCCAGGCTGCCTTTGCCTTTATGGATTGGGTTGCCCAGCAACTGCCCGCCACTCCTCGCGGTAGCGTGTGGAAAGATTTTGCCAGCCCCGCCCAAGGTTCCTGGCAGCAGCGCCAGAGCCAAGCCGTGGCAATCATCCGTCATATCCTTGAAGGTGGAGAAGCCTACACGACCCTAGAAGCCTACCTTCAAGAAGCGCTAGGTCTATCCAACGAAGACCTTCAACCTATTCTATGGGATCCACCCAGAGCGTTAATGACAGGGGTATTACCTACGTTGTTACGACGCCTCGAAACTGGATGGAAGCGGTTACAACTGCCGGGTGAACCTGAACTGGACTATCACACCCGAGAACCCCTGCCAGACTTTGTGCCCGCCAACCTCTTCAGTGACCTGCTGCTGCCCGAAGTCCGTATCGTCACACCGCCTCCTACCAAAAGCTCTACTGAGCCAGAGGAATACTACCTACCGATTTTGCAAGCGATCAAAACCTTCGCCCCAGGGCGCGTATCACGACGCTTCGGCATTCAGCGAGGACAGATCAGCCACTGGATTGCTCCAGCAGCCCTGGTAAGTGGGGTGCAAAACCTGGCGATCGAGCAGATTTGCACCGAATACGAAGAAGCAGGCACCTTCCAGGTTTGGCAAAACGACCAAATTACTGACATTCGCTGCATTCGCCCCTGGACTTTGCAGGTGGAGCAAATTCCACCCCAGGTCAGCGATAAATCCAACGCCCAACTGGAATGGCATACCCAAATTATGCCGCCAGACCGGGGTACTCCCATGGACTTGCCCCAGGGTTCATTTTGGCTCGGCATTCTAGACGCGGTATATAACTTTACCCACAACCAGCAGAACCCTCTGGAGGTGCGTCGCTTTGCCATGGGGTCTGAGGCCAACCTGCGAATTCAGAAAAATCGCCAGACCCAAGAAGTGGAAACCTCCATTCGCTTTGTGGAAGCTGCCAATGGTCAACCTGCCGGAGTTGGGTTTGCCCAAACCGTAGACGGCATCGTCTTTCACTATCGCATTCCCGCAGATTTCACCCTTAGCCCCTACGACGCCAACCGACCCAAGGTTCACGCGTTTCGCACGTCATACTTTCGCCATCGCGTTCGACACGATGTCCGTCTCGATGGCATCGCCAATATTTTCCAGCGCGACTGGCTCTACCAAATTTACCTCTCTATGCTGGTGGCCTACGCTCTACAGAATGAAGTCTCTCTACCCGATGCCTACCAGACTCTCCAAGAAAAAGATCTGGGCCAGGAAATGGCCACTGTACTGGATCGAATCTTCCAAACGCTCAGCGTAGAAGAGCCCAGCGATGAGGCAACCTCTGACGAGACCACCACCGATGGGCTCACCGATTTAAGCGATCAGATAGCTCCTAACTTGCCCCCTGGCAGACAACCCACCCATGAACGACTTCGAGAGCTTGCCTCAAGCGCAGAAGTCCAAACGGTTCTCAATGACCTGGCCCAGATTCTCTGGCAACAGCCCGATGAGGGCTGGCACGACTGGGCTAGACAACGCTTCCGAGCAACCTTAGGCGGAGCAATCCTAGAAGCCTGCCGTCAGCTTTGCCCCCAGTTCGACTCCGAAGATTTGCTGCTCGACCTAGACTCAGGCCCGCGCCCCCCAGGATCTTCTCCTTTGGCAGAAGACCTAGAGGAAATTTGGCTCACAGAAGCGAGCCCAGGAGGCAGCGGCGTCATTGAAGAAATTCTCCAGCGCTATACCGAAGATCCTATTGGCTTTCTGCGATTGGTCGAGAGTGCTCTAGAGCCTTCAGACTTTGAGGTCGTAGATTCAGAACTTACTACCCTTTTAGAGCTATCTGAAACCAGTGAATCGGTACAGTCTGTCTTTACCCAGGTAAGATCCGCCGATTCCCACCATACTCTCACCCAAGCCAGCGAACACCTTCGCCGAGTCTTGCAAGGGGAAGGTATTCTCATCACTCCGGCAGTTATGACGGCAATTCACGCCCGCATTCTGTCGCCCGGTAGTGGAACGGCTACTGATCATCAACTCAGGGAGTTACTGCGACGATGGCAAGAGCAAGAAGAACGGTTAGGCATTGAAGTCGATGCGCGGGTGTTTGCCTATGTGGCCAGTACCCAACCGGAGTTGACCGAGGCCTTACCCCCCGGTGCTCGCCAAGATCCCTACGTTTGTTTCCAGGTTTTGTATGGTCGTCTGTGGTTGCGGGGCAGTGTCATCCGCAACCGGGCTGTCTCCTTCTATAACCCGTTTAGCATTGTGCCCGAGGCCGATCGCGAAATTCTGCTGGATGTTCTACAACCCGCCGAAACCCTAGTCAAACTAGAAGAACTCAACTGGCAAGAGCAGGTCAATGAAGCCCTCAGAACGGTGGGTACCGCTTCCCTAAGTGCTCGCTCCACCAGCCGCCAAGCTCTAAAAGGTGCCTTGCTGAAAATAATGATGGAGCCTGTAGATGTTGGTTTTCTCAATTTGTATCCCGCTGTAGAAGGGATGCGCAGAACCTCCCAAGGGTATATTGCCCGCCTTCGCATTCGGGAGACGTTGCAGTGAGCCGAACCATTCACTCTCGTTTTAGCTCTCGGCAACTGCCCGATTTGCTTCAGGCACTCCTGGTGGCAGAACTCATTGCCCCCAGTGCCTGCCTGTGGCTAGTATCCCCCTGGGTTTCCGATATTCCCATTATCGACAACACAGCCAATACCTTTCTAGCCCTAGAGCCATCGTGGCCCCGATCCAAAATTCGCCTTGTGCAAGTGTTAGCTACCTTAACCCAACTGGGCACGACGGTCTGCGTAGCCACTCGCCCCGACCTCCACAACCGCAGCTTTGTAGAGACCCTGGGCACTCTAGCTAACAACAACTACCTACGAATCCATCAGGCCGAGGAACTCCACACGAAAGGAATGCTGTCAGATGCCTTCTTTCTGGCTGGCTCCATGAACTTCACCTTCAACGGCATCACCGTCAACGAGGAGACGCTTATTTATGAAACAGCCCTAGAGGCCATTTCAGAACAAAAGCTAAATTTCAGAGACCGTTGGGGAGGCGAAAGATAGGGTATGGAAATCAAGTTAGACACCCACCAGTTCTTAGAACGTTTCTTTGGTGATGACAATCAAATCAAGCTGAATGCCATTGAGTCTGTTGACGGTTCTGCCCATATGCTCCAACCCTGGATTGCGCGGCTTGAGCAAGGTTTGCCCTCTGTGCTGCCCTATGGGCATGACCAAGGAACTGATTGGTATGGTGTAGCCCAATCTGAGCGCCAACTAAGGGGTCTTAGAGAAGATCTAACCGCTTTTGTTGGCCCTACTTGGTCTACATTTCGAGGTCAACGAGCCCAACTTAACTTAGGCGACCCAGTGGAAGCCTCTATCTACGCCTTCACAGGGGGATTGGCGTTCAAGTTTCAGGGAGATTCTGACGGTGATGGAAAATCCCGTGAGATTTGGCAAGCCCTAGAACTAATGCGTCAGGTGCTGGATCGCCGGGTAGCCCAAACCTATGAAACGCCAAGAGCCACAGGTCGCGTCCTGCGAGATTTTTATATGGCGCTGCAGGCCTGCGATCGCCCCGCCGCTGAGCATCAACTTCACTATCTCAAAACCCACAATCGCTTAGATCCTCAAAACTTGCTGTTCCTCAAGGTACGGATGCTCTCCGACCTAGAGGAATGGGAAGAACTGCTCGCCTTACCAGAACTGCCCGATTTATTAGGCACCCGCCGCCCTTACGAGGTGACTCAGTCGCTCATTCGTACTGTTTACCAACAGGAGCTTTATCGCTTTGAGTCAACCAAGGCTGTTCAGAGTGCAGTTACCTATTTCCACGAAAGTATTTTTCCCAAATACAGCAGCTTATACACCGCTCGGGCCAATAGCCGCCAACCCGAAATAGCGAAATCTTTTATGCTGCTGGCCGTAGGTGGCGAAACACCAAACTCGGCATTACGCGATGAACTGCTCAGCATTCCAGGTTTAAGAGCGGAAGACCAAGCTTATCTTGAGCAGTTGGCTAATATTTCACCAACTCAGTCTGCACCACCCTCAACCGTAGTCGCTGATCCTTTAAAAGAGGCGGAAGAGGCCGGACAAAGGCTAGCTTGGGATGAGGTATTTGAGTTTGCCTCTCAAGCTCCCCCTTCACTACGAAAAGCTCAACTTCTGTTCCAAGTCTTTTATGAGTTAGAAACATTAGATACTCAACGAGAAGCACTGAACGCCTATAGGCAGCTTTCCACAGAAGACCAAGAAGCTTTAGGCAATACTCGACTTGGTCAGAATTGCTTAAAGCACCTGCGTGGGGACGAAAAAACAACAGAACAAATTCCCGACAATTGGCTCAATTGGCTTCAGCAGCTTCAGAAGAATCCAGGCTGGGATTTAGCCCTCGACATAGCCCGACGAGGCGAAAAAGAGTGGGATATTACCCAATTACTCGAGGAAAGTGGAGCCACTCAAAAATTCGCGAATTTGTTAAAGATGGTAGGGGGAGATACGGTGTCAGGAAAAACTTTGGCAAACGCCCTACCCCATTTTTTAGGAGCATTTCAAAGTGACGATGAATATCCTCGTCGAGAATTTGCGCCCATCTATGCCTATCTATTGGACTTACTGGCATTCAACTGTGAAGGGGGCGATCCTGACTTAGGCCTGTTCAATGACCTAGTAATCGCATTGCTTTACTTAGGTGTTAACCAGAGTACTTATCAAGAAATTGTCGGTTATGGTCTTGACTTATGGGATCAATATAGCTCTCCAGCAAAAGTGGATTGGGTTCTAGATTTCATCAACATTTTGGTTTTACAACCCTGTCCAGAAGAGGAAATTCGATCCCGATTACTCTTTGCAGCGGCAACAACGCTTCGACAGTTTTCTGGCCGTATTGATGAAGTTCAATGGAGCTTATTTGCAGCATTAGTTCAAGACTTGAATCTACAAACTTCCTTCCCAGACTTGCCTCCTCAGGAAGAGATATCTGGTGAGCCAACCGAGACTAGTATATTACAGCAGCTCACCAATAAGACAATTTTGATTTATACACTGACTGAACCTGTAGCACAGCGAGTCAAAGCTTTCCTTGAAAAAGCTTGTGAAGGAATCAAGGTACACTTAAGCCATGCTAAAGGTGGTAGCGATCAATTAAAAATGTGGGTTACGAATGACGATCTTGTAATTATGGTAACCGCTAGTGCTAAACATGCAGCAACTAACTTTATAGAAAAAAATAGAGGTGAATTACCATTGCTAAGGGTTAACACTAAGGGAAGTGCAAGTATCCTTCGGGAAGTTCGATCTTATCTATACCAATTTGATACAAACTATACGATTCAGGGGTAAGACTGTGGAGACTGATATTCTATTAAAATTGGTAGACGAAGTTTTAACTTTCATTGAACAAAGAGAATCTGAGCAAGTCGCTTACGGAATTTACGATGTTACATTAACTGGGCAGGAAGTTATTGAAAGCTTTCAACCGTCTGAAGATATTTCTTTGGCTTTAGAAGAACGAGAACCTCAAATAAATCGTGCTTTAAAGAAGCTTTCAGAGAATCTCGAAATCATACGGTTTAATCAAGAAGAACTACCCAAAAAATGGATTTTCCGTAGTCGGCTAACAGAAACAGTCCGTCTTCTGACTAAACTCCGCCAACGTATTGTTAATCAAAACAATCTTAAAATAGCACATCGCATAAGTAAAAGTAAGCGACTTATAGAAGACGTAAAGTTTAGTGTTGTATCTCGCCGGGTTCCACGACGTAATGTCCCTGTCAGACGGTGTATGGGGCTACTACTCTACGGCAATTCAGAGCAGCAACAGACTGCTAGTCTTCTGTTAACAGTGATCGAGCAGACCCTGGCTAAACTACAACAGGTGAGTGGTTTTCAGCGCCAAGCATTCAGAGCTATTCTGCAAACGATCGAACTAGATTCACAACAGAATATAGAACGGGGTGTTGTTGTTACTGCTAGTACAGGGGCTGGAAAAACCTATGCCTTTTTCCTCCCAGTGTTAGCCAAAATGGTTCTTGAACGTTGTCTTCGTGGAAAGATCGGAGTCAAAGCAATTTGTATTTATCCACGGATAGCACTTTCAGAAAACCAACTTACAGATTTCATTGAGGTCCTCTATCACCTAAACCAAGTACTAGCTGTTAACAACCTTCCTGCCATTACCATAGGTTTGGAAAGCGGTGCAGCTGTTTATCAAGTAAGTGATTTTCAAAAGGTAGATGACTCTCAGAAACAAAAACTTGCTAAGCAAAAAGGTTGGAATTTTAGGGAAGATTATCAAGGCTATTTATCACCTTTTGCTTACTGTGTAGGAACCTCAGGTTTTGACTGCAATACAACTCCTCAACGACTTCTTGCTCGTCCGACTCAACCTGAAGTCTTAGCCTGCCCTAAGTGTGAAAAGACATATCCCTTCATCAAATTTGCTCGGGATTTGATGGAGAAGGAACCACCTGATCTGCTAATTGCTACTACAGAATCTCTTCATCGGCGATTAATCTCTTCAAAATACCAGTACCTGTTCGGGACTACAACTTTCTGCGCGCCCTCTGTGGTAATGCTGGACGAGATCCACTTGCAAACTTCCACAGCAGGAACTCAAGTTGCTCTTTTGCTGCGCCGACTCCTATCACGGATTCGTATGGGTAAGCGAGATCGACAAGAACAAGCCAACCTTGCCTTTGTTGGTCTGAGTGCTACGATCGCCCATCCTAAACAATTCCTTTCCGAGCTTTCCGGTATTGACCCAATGCGGATTGAGAAGGTTAATCCTCAGGATAATGAGATGCAGATAATTGGGGCAGAGCGTTTTATCTTTGCCCGTGCTGAAGATACCGAAGATACAGCGGTTCTTTCATCATTAATTCAAGCAGCAATGTGTGTGCTGCATACGATGCCACAACCGGTAGCAGGTAGTAGCTTGAATCGTTATCGTACTTTCGGTTTTGTGCAATCTTTAGATATCGTTGGCCGTTGGCTGTATCAGATGCAAGATGCTGAAAAGGTCAAGGACTACCAAATTGAGAGACGGCAACAATTAAAAAGCGAGCGAATCGCACCCACTGATGATGCCTACCCAATCAGATATGTTCCCTTGTATGCCTACCGTTACCCACCCTTTAATCGCCTACTCTTTCCTAATTTTTTTGGTCCTACTACCCAGTACAACTGCAATTGCGAAAATAGTTGCACTCCTGACCCAACTTGTCCTCTCTTTCAGGCTGGGGAGTGCTGGTGGGTATTAAGTCAAAAAGATAAAGCACGTAGTCAGCCTCTCAATATCAAGCGCAAGTCAGGGAGCGATCGCTCTATTGTCATTGAAGAAGAAGATGATCTCGTCATTACAACCAGTGCCTTGGAAGTTGGCTACGACGATGAAGCACTCATGTGTGTTATTCAATACACTGCACCTGCTAACGTTGCCAGCTTTGTTCAACGTAAGGGCCGGGGTGGGCGAAAAGTAGGCACACGACCGATTGTTGCTACAGTTCTTAGCCCTTATAAACCAACGGATTTATTTCTGTTTCGCAACGAGCATCTACTGACAGATCCCACTTTTCAGAAGCTACCTCTGAATGCCCAAAACCGCTATCTTCAACGAATTCATGGATTCTATGCACTATTTGATTGGTTGACTTACCGAGCAAGTCTTGTGGGTGTAGAACTCAATCTAGAGAATCTGTCGCGTCAGGGTTATCAATACCTGTTAGACCAAACAGCCAATGCAAACATGATGTTTGCTTTTAAGGATTACTTACAGGAATCGTTCGCGATAGTTGATAACGATGCTTTGCTAAGAGTTTTAGGTGATCCTGACTCGGATGGGCTCCTCTGGAGCATTTTTTGCGAAGGCTTGATGATAGCAGTACATCCAGAATTTGATCGGGAGAATAAGCCAACAGTTAACGCACGGGAGATGTTAACTCAGCATCTACCTGACAATCTTTTTTCAGACATCAATTTGCCAGAAGTTCGGGTAGACTATCGCCCTGATGATCACCGTTTTAACAAACGACCTAACCCAGAGAGTATTAGTTTGGCTATCAGTGAAACTATTCCAGGCAATGTAACCTTTCGGGGTGGCGAAGGCTCGACATGGATACCACCTCTCCTTACAGACGGGCAGTCTTTGCTACCTCTGAACCAGTACTACACCTCAAAAGACCAGTTTGATAATAGCCCAAGCACAGCTTATTTGCCTAAACGAGCACTCAAGTTGGTTGGGATTACGCCACGCAGTCGAAACTTTTTGACAGTTTATCGTCCCACCCAAATTGAACCCAAACAGTTCAGCCAGGATTACAACTCTTCGTTCTGGTACTGCAATCCAAATACCGGGGAATTGTGTGAATGCCGTAGTCCACAAGATGCACCACAGGATATGGTTCAACTAGCGCACTCTTGCTCAGCACAGTCCATCAGTGCCATCTATGTCCGTCCGATAGGTGATACCCCAACGGCTAAATACACACTCAAAACAAGCGATCAATCTGTCTCATGTGACAGTCTTGGGGAAAATTTAGTTCAGGAAATTGTGTTGTATAGTGATGAACCGGATAATTTGAATCTACTGGATGTTCGTCGCATTATTCTCGGTAGCCAGTATACGTTGAAATTCCATGAGTCGAGAGCAGACGACATCAGAGGGGTTGTTGGCTTTACAGCCACTGAGAATGATATGAGTAACTGTGCTTTGGGGTATCAACTCATTACTGAAGGTATCAGTGTTGAAATCAAACCCAATGCTATCTCAGATGTCACACTCTCATCTTCTACTCGCACCAATTTTCGTAGTAATGCAATTCGTCATGCTTTTATCACGAAATTGACTATTGAGGATGAGTACAGGGAAAATTACTTTGCTGCGGAAAACTTAGCAAATGTCCTTCTAACCATTGCAGATGATTGGTGTCACCAGCAAGGAGGCACTCTAGAAGGGATGCGAGACTGGTTTGTTGCAGGCAATAACGAGTTTAATCACCGCTCCATTCAAGCTATTAATGAAATCCACCAGTTTTCGCCAAAGAAATGTGAAGCCGTTCTGCAACTGATTACCAGTCCTAACAATTATTTGGCAGTCTTTCTGGATCTCTATGAGGAGATACAAACCAACGGAAATCTTTACCAAGACTATCTTTATGACAGTTTCCAATACAGTCTGACTCAGGCTTTGAATCAAGTTGCTCAGGAGGTAGCAGGGGTAGAGGCTCTAAATTATGTGTCGGCTTGGACGAGGCTGCGGCTTGACTTTGATAACCGGACTGACAATCGCATTTGGCTTTATGAAATTGGTATGGGTGGTATCGGTGTAATGCGGGCAACTCAAGACTTGCTTCGGAAGAATCCAGACCGTTTCTGGACAACCCTGGCGCACCGAATGACTTATTGCCCCACTGCCCAGGAAGAAGCGTTTCTCCGTCATCTACTGTCTCAACCCGAAGATTGGCTAGCCCAATGTGAGGTACTTGTTGACGCTCTGATTCAAGCTCGTAGCTCTAGCGATCGCCAAGTTGAGATCGAGGCATTATTGTCTGAAGTCCGGCAGCAAATGCAGGTTATTGTTCAGCAGAAACATCTGAAAGTATTACTCAGGGTCTTCATCCCTGACTACGCTCAGCAAATTGACGGAAGCCGCCTGATAAACTGGCGTATTTTCAGAGAAATCAATCAAGTTTTTCTTCCTGTCTGTATTCAACAATTTGGTCGTGAGCCATCCTTTGCAGAAGCAAGAGCTACCCTCTATCGCGCAGTCGCATCCGCTTTAAATCAGCCAGATACTCCATCGCCGTATCCTGAACTCACTCGTTTGCTTCGCTTGTATAGACTTGAATACAACTCGAACACATCAGAAGTACGTCGAGCATTTGAATCAGCCGTAGAACGGCGGATGCTGATAAATTGCCGCTGTAGCTGCCCAAGTTGTCTGGATGATCGGGGCGGCGATATTGAAGCTCCTGGACTGAGTCGTAATCTCCTAAACCGTTCTCTACTCAGCGACTGGCTAGCTCAAGTCCGTTCCAACCAAACCTTGAACTTGGATGATGGCACTGGTGACCCAACAGTATCACTCACTCCTATCTCTGAGCAGATTCGGCTCCTGCTGGAGAAAGGGTATCAGGCAGTTTACCTTCGTGTCCCTAGCGATCGCCTTTCCTCTCTTTGTGCAGCGATCAGTTACCTAACCGATGCTGGAGTCGACACAGATTTGGGTATGGTCTATCCCATGATTACTGATATTCGGACCATTTATCCCACTGACCTAACGGTCAATCAACCGCCCATCATTGAAGTTACTGTACGTCCTATTGAGTGAGGTCTATCCCGTGGCAAAGCGATCAACAAAGTTTCAGCCCAGTGGGCAGGCAATGTTTTACAACTTCTTACTAAATGAGGTGCTTGCTTCTCAGTTAGGACGTAACTATGAATTTTGGATTGTTGCGCCTTGGGTTACAAACTTCCGGCTCGCCAATCCTTACTACGTCTCGTTTCAGGAGGTTGTAGAGACCAAGCAGGATTCACTGCACTTATTTGACGTACTCCATCAAATCTCGGCAAATGGTGGAAGAATTTACATTACCGTTGGCAGCGACACAGACTATCACCCTTCGTTGAAATTGTTGGCTAGCCGCAGCGATCGCATTCAAGTGCGAGTTCTATCTACATTGCATGCCAAAGCTTACGTGGGTCGTTATGGTGGGCTTGATGGCTCTTTGAACCTGACTGATGGCGGGGTTAATCAAAACGCTGAATTATATACCTACTGTCATGATGAACGGAGCATAGCTCAACTACGCCAAATCTGTATACAGCATTTTGAAGAAGCGGTGCTATTCTAATGAAATTTCCTCAATATGCGATTGTTCCAAATCCTCGAAGACCTGAACAGGTTGGGCTACAACTAAAATGCGTTAGTGAACTGCAAGCCAAAGAGGTTTACAGAGCAGTTGAAAAGTACTTTAAAGTTGGTTCTAAGCTGCTTTTCCCACAGTTTCCCACTTGGTATACACATTTTATCTACATAAATACTACAGAGGAACAGCTACGTGAAAAATGGTTATTTATTGAGTCCTCCTACAACCAAGGGAGTGCTCAAATAGCGTCTGATTATGCTGTAGTACAAGCGAATGCAACTCAAAATTTTAGATCATGGAAATCAGAATTCCGTAGAGTTCTTCAAGAACTAAATACGACAAGTTCAGCTGCTACACTTACAGACAAAGGTATTGACTCAGCTAGTGTTGAACGATTAGTTATTGGTGGGCAAGCAATAACTCTAGAGGAAAGGCTACTTAATTCAAAATCATCTAACGATAGCAATGCCTTGAGAGCTTTGATCAATTTATATGCCCGTACGGAAAAGTCAGAAAAAATTGTTGAATTATGCTCAACTAGATGGAATGAAGTTTTGGCGTTGCCTGTGTCAGGTAGATTAGTTGAGCAAATTGTAGTAGCTCATCTTCAGCTAGCTCAGCAAGAAGATGAGCTAGAAATATTGCATACAGTTCAACAGATTGCCCAGGAGTTTTTACCCGAGTTAGAGCGGATTCGTCAGGCTGATGGAGTACGGCAGATTCTCCATCAAGCACTTAAGCCGCAAGAGCCTATGGAACAAGTAGCCGATGCTACTCTTAGTGAGCAACTGTCTCAATTAGTGAAGGTGGAACCTGGAGAGCGTATTCCTCAGTTAGAGGCATTGAAGGTTAAACATCCTCAATCAACTTCTGTTTCACTTGATTTGGCAGCTGCCTATACTGCAGTCGGAGAGGAAGACAAGGCTTTAGAACTGTATCAATCAATTCCTGCTAAAACTAAAAAGGATCAAGATACTGTCAAAGTTCGGCAGATAGAAATCTTGCTATCTAGTAGCCGCTTTAAAGAAGTAATTGACTTTCTACCAGAACCAATTGCTGCGCTCCCTCCCACTTTAGCTGGACTAAAAGGCGCGGCTCTCTATGCAATGGGGCAGAAATCTCAAGCTAGACCCCTTTTAGAGAGTGCTTGGCAAGCAGGAGAGCGTCAATATGAAATACTACTACCTTTAGCTCGTCTTTGGTCCACAGAGGGTAATCCTGAAAATGCAGCAGAAATTTATTTAATTCTCATGGACATTGCTCCTGAGCATCTGTTACCTGAAGACAGAGCTAACATTGCAACACTCTCATCTTTAGGAGGGTTTGGCAATATATCTGATGAGCAAGAGGTTAGTTACTACGAGCAGTGTGTTGAGGTAGCAGGTTCAAGAGTTGCTACTCTACCAAATGCTGAGGACATCCTGAAAGAGCGAGCAAAGCTCTGGAAACAAATATATCAATTGGATAAATTCATCATTGCCTATGCCGATTGGCTAGATTGGTTGGCCAACCAGCAACGGGTGGATGACCTGGAGATTGAGTTAGCCCACTTACGCGGTATTTCCGCTAGCCAACAGATCAACCGTAGGCAGCACTTTGAAATTTTGGAAGGGCTTGAGCCCTATGTTGCCCTTTTGCCAAAACTACGTTTGAGTCTGGCTAATGAGTACCAAGGAATTGCGATCGATGAAATTGACAACGCTATACGACAGGGGCGTTCCGAAGAACCCTTTTTTCAGAATCTGAAACGTGCCCTTCACTACCTCAGCCCAGAAACCGTTCCTCAACTCATTGAATACCAGCAGCAGAGCAAGGATGAGGCAATAAAGCTTGGCATCCAAGTTCACTCCTCTGAGGACAGCAAAGAGACTTCACCTGACCTTTCGTTTTTACGTTTAGCATTGGTCGGTGGTCATGAAGCAACTCGACGCGAAGTGGTACGAGAATTGACTTCGATTTATCAAGTACAAGAAGTGGTTGAAGTAGCCCCTTCTAGCGAGGCATATATCAGCCGTAGCAGTGTCCAAAATAGAATAAAAAAATGTGATCTGGTTGCCGTTATCACTGGCTATATGGGTCATGACTTGAGCAATATAATCTCTGAACTTGAGAAAGCTAGTTCATTGAGTGGAAGAGTTTTGCCAATGTCCTGCCGGGGGAAAAGTGGAGTTGTTAGAGAAATAGTAAACTGGGCAAAAATGAATGCACAACTGCAGCCTTAAAAATAGGTCTACTCAAATCATTTAAAAATAGACAATGAGGCTATTTTCGGCTAAGATAATTACCAGAATTCTTTTTGCCAAGCTTGTGCTGATAAAGACTACAGGCAAATAAAATGAATAAAAAATTCATGCCCATCTTTGCTGTTAATAGGATGAATTTATTAAATCGGATCAAGGCTCTGGAAGGCGATTATGGTATTTTGGGAACCATTATTGAATCCGATAATTTTTTGAGTGCTCTTCATCAAACGAATAAGCCTTTCTTTATTGATAGTGGCGTCTTTGATGATGGCAAGAATACTTGGTACAAGAGCAATATCTCCGTTTTTGAAAATCAGCGCTGGGTAAGAAAGACGATTCTTTCTGATTTGCAAGATCTCCAAGCTTGGATAGCTAGTTTTTTAGACAGGTGCGACAAGTTTTCTCCGGATTATGTTTTCGCCCCAGACATCATAAATGAGCCTCTGTTATCACTTCATTTAGCCCGAATAACCTGGGAAGAGTATCTTAAAAAATCTAGAATTTATCAATTAATTGGTGTGGTTCAAGCAGGGCATGCACTATACAACTGGTCTTTTATAGATGTCCCTCAGATCGACTCTCTACTTCCTTATTTCAACACGCCCAAAAGCTTTTTATCGTCTTTAATCAGCGAATATCGGCATATTGGCTACCGATACATTGCCTTAGGTGGCTTGCTCAAGGCCGAAAAAGCAATGCCGATGGGGCTCAAATTTGGCCTGTCAAACCAAGAGTTTGATGACTTACTCACTTGGAGTCGCCCTGACTTTGTTCTTGGTGGTCTTGCCCTTTCCCGGCTGGAAATCCTCAAAAAGCATAGCGTTTGGGCTGATTCAAGCAATTGGCTTTGGTGGGATGAGCGCTACGATTTTGAACGGTTTGGTCATCGTAACGCTCTTCAAGAAGTGCTAAGTTGATTTCTTATGCTAAAACTCCTTCTTTAGGTGTCACACCAAGTAATTCCTGCAACACGTGATAGCAAGAATCAACTGTAGTTCTTGTGTTTTGAATAATGCGTACTCCCTTCGCATTAACCTGAGTGACTCCCCGCTGGAGCCAAAAATCTTCTTCTTTGCTCCAATCAACCTCAGCTAAATGGGCTAGCCACTGTACCAAATTCTCTGCCGGTATACCTTCAGCAAATAAATCTCGCCCTATTAGTCCCAAAGCTTGGAATACGATTGCGGCTCCCACGATAGTGTCCTCCCGCTGCTGTTTTCTTTCGGCTTTAGAGAGTACTCGCCAAGGATTATCTGGCAACGCGCTCGCAGCAGCGGCCCAAAACGTCATCGCCCAGTCTATTCTGGATTCCAGCGGATCTTCGGCGCTAAGACGAGGATACATGTGCTGAGTTGCTGTGACCAACGTCGAAAGCGTCATTAGCTTAGGATTGTGCTTACCCAAACCATTTTCAACGATTTCGATATTTGAGCGAAACTGGGGTACCCGCTTGCAAAGTTCTTTTGCGATTCTAACTTCTGGCGATCGCATATCAAACAAATGAGCCAACGACTTCCCAGGACGTTGCGCTAACAGATTCTGATCACGAAAAGCCTGACGCTCCAGTTCCAGAGGCAACGCCGCATATACCAACGCCCCCAGTTCCAACCTAGACACCTCCGCGGCCTCCGACGCCCCCTCCTCCCGTAGCAACTTAATTGCTCTATGAATACCGCAACAGCGATGCTGTCCATCTGTTAATCGTAATGATGTCGAATCATAGGGCAATACAATCGTTCCATTCCGGTAGATAGGATCCGGTTGAATATTGAGACAGATAGCCGGGAAGAAAGTACTGCCATCCTTGTAGGTATCCAGGATGTACTTAGCTATGTTGTTGACCCGCACTGGGTTTAATTTGCGCTGGGCAAAGTCAGCCAAATCCGGGTCATTGGGCACATACAACCTTTCGTCCTCCATCAACCGCACCACGTCGCCAAAAGACAACGTAGCCACATAGCTTTTCTGATTACGCTTAAGCCCTCGTTTAACCGGCACCGCTTGAAGCAACAATTCCATCACTATGCCTCTCTAGCAAGAATTAGGACAATTCGCAATTCAGCAAACATGTATACATGATTTCATGGTAGCAAGAAACTTTGGCAACTCCTAAAATCTTGGCGTTGCCAGGTACCTTTTACTTTGCCGTCAAATATCCGCGTTCCGTCTGAGCTTTACGAGAAGTTAAGGGAGATCAGTATTTCTCTCGCAGGAGAGTATAAAAGCTCAGCGCCTTCTATCCAAGACGTTGCTACCGTAGCGCTAAAACGCTTTTTGCAGGAGTGGGAAGCAGAAAGTGATCTTGCTAGAAAGGCGATAGTAGTCGAACTCTTGGAAAGCCGTCGCCTATCTCGATCTAAAATGGGGCCATCCTCAGGTAGTCGAAAGCTAAGGCAGTCAGGTGATGGTGTTGATTTGTCGTCGCTTGAGGGCACCCAATAGACTATCCATTGGTTATCTAAGTTTTAGAAAAATACTTCACCAACATCCTCATCAATTCGCCCGGTCGACACCGCAGCGGCCTTTCTGGAGTAGGTGCTGGCATAAAATCAGTCCATTCAAAGACTTCAGCAAAGCCACATAGGTGCATCTGTTGAAGCATAGCCTGAATTGCCTCCCTAGACCCGATCGCCAAAAGCTTTACGGGCTCCCGGTCGGGACGAGGGTAGTTGCTCAGTTTTTGCTTAATTTCAACGCTGATCAAAAGGTCATGTTCTGCACCGCTAACCTCTGAACCAACAAATCCTTGGGGAGCCAACATGATGTGAGCCTCGAAATATCCTACCGCCATCATAGTGTCCATATATGGGTGCGTCAACATATATGGATTCGCTTGCCTACTCCTCCTCTGAAATGATGAGAATATGGGCAAAGCAGGCTACGTTCTCAAGCAAGTGCTGGAGCAGTACAGCATCACGCAGTATCGGTTTGCGGCCACCATGGGCGTTGGGCGCAACAGCGTTTACCGCTGGTGCAGCGGCAAAATTGACCCCACTGGGGACACCATCCTGGAAATAGTCCGCGTCCTAAAAACTATGAGCCCAGAAGCCGCCGAGGCTTTCGTCAATCAGTACATCAATAGCGAACTCGACGAGTAATGCTCCGGTAGGAGCAAGGCACTACCGGTCTATCCCTCTAGAGCGCGGTATACTCCGCTGCGACTGCCCTACTTGAAGTGCCTGAATTGCCTGCACCTGAGCCACCGTTCCTCGGGCATACTGCTCAATCGTAGGTGGGGCCACCCCTTGCAAATCCTGCTGAAACCGAGCATACGGCCCTTGGTGCAACAAAGCTGCTACAGACTCCCCCGATTCCCCAGCCCCTAGCGCCGCCGCCGTCACCTTCTGGTCAAGCTGAATCGCTGCCAGATCGCTGCTCACATAGTCCCGGTAGAGATCAGGGTAGCTCTGAATTTTCCCCGTCACCGAGCAGGCATATTCCAGATACCGCTGCTGCTGAAGGCTATCCACGGTCGCCTGAGCGTACTGGAGCAATTTGGGTAACGCCTCTTTTTTCTCCTCCTCAGACAATCCCAAAATCTGTTGCTGAGTAAACGGCCCCTGGGCCAGCAGTTGAATCACCTGCCGCGGCGACTTGCCAGTTTGTAGGGCAGCTCTAGCCACCTCCTGATCCAACCCCTGCGCAGACGTGGGGTTGTCGCTATAGCGGGTGTAGAGGCTCTCGTAGTCCCTGGCATCCTTGAGCGAAGCCTTGGCCAGCGCCAGGTACTGCTGGCGCATTAATCGCCCTTTCTCGGTCTCGGGCTCCTTTGGCAACTGAGGTTCACTCATAGGGCATCGGTGAACTCGTCGAGCAAGTCACCCGCAGGAGCTGAAACAGTTACCGGCTGTATTGGGGTATTAGCAGACTCTGCTTGTAGACTCTCCGCGTCAGGTGCCCCGACCATTTCAGTGGAACTAGATCGAGTTACTCCCAAGTCGAATTCCTCTCGCAAGTGTTGAATCTGAGCTTCCATCTGCCAGATCGATTGCTGAGCCAGGTCGCGTAGCTCCGCCTCGGAGTAATTGCCAGAGTGCCGGTAAGCGAAGGGCAGCCAGAAAGCACGGGTAGCAGTAGCTGCTTTCTCCTTGCCGTTGTAGGTGTCGTGGATCAGCCAGGAGTAGGTGATGCCGTTGGGGGTAGTGCGATCGGGCTCAAAGATAAAGCGCACTCTGGGCTTATTACCAGAATTTACAGGTTGGTCATCTGTGGATTCACGAGGTCGCCTGGGCATATGTGCGGCACCTTGGCATGTTGAAGGGACGGAAAAGCTCTAAAACAGTCGCCGAACTGGATGACATCCTGGATTGTGATCCAATTTTAGCTCAGGGTCAAGCTTAAGGCTGAGTTGATGCTGGAAGTTTTTTGGTATTGGGCCTGACTAGATATCGGTGCTGATACACCGCTGAAGCAATCTCTTGTCCAAATCCACCTGCTCTCGATTGGATCCAATCTCTCCTCAACAAAAGATTAGCTGTTTCCATCATTGATGGTGTTGGCCTAAGGCAAAGGAGGCTATCCACTAATGGGAATAGCGATCGCACAACCTATCCAAAAAAGACCAATCTCGCCCAAATTCGCTCAAACCCTTTTACAGCAGGGATTTCAGGAATTAACTATCACACTAAATTGACTATCATTTGACTATCACTTAAAAAGCGACAAATTGAAAGCCTTGTCCTGTAAGTCTTTCAGGCTTATTAAATACTTCCTTCACACAAAGGGCGGGTCTACTGCTGAGTTTCGAGCGTAAATATCTCATAGTAGCCCGCCATAACATTCAGATATTGGTAGGCCGGAGATGATCCAATCTCATCCGGTCTAGGTACCGCTCTTCAATGATTTTGCTTGAATTACCCACCCAACGGGCAATGGTAGTTGAGGAATGCCCTTGCAACGCTTGAAGGGTTATAAACGTGTCGCGGCAGTTGTAGGGGGTCATTTTGATGCCCTCTTTCATCGACAGCCCCAGGTCGCTCAAAATGGCCGTCCACCCCCGATCGCGAAAGTTACTGGCGGTCATAGAGTGGCCTTTGGGCGATGGAAAGACCAAGGCTTCGGGATCTGGGTGCTCAGGCCGAATGGATTGCAAGAGTTCCTTTAAATTATCGGGGCAGGTAAACCAGCGTTTGACCGCTGTTTTATCCTCTTTGCGTCTGACCTTACGTCCTGAAATTTCAACGATGCTTTCATGGAAATGCACACGGCTGCAATCGGGTAGCACACTGCCCCAACGCAACCCAATAGCCTCACAGGGGCGGCACCCCGTCCAGAACAGGAATTTGACGAAAGGTGCATAGTGCCGATAGTCAGTGCCTGGTCGGCTATCGTTGACGAAGGCTGCAATGATGCGATCGCGCTCCTCGACGGTAAATGCCACAGGCGGTGGCGCTTTTGATTGGAGCATGTCCAGATACATGCCCGAAAAGGGATTCTCCTGAATCAGATTATGTTTGAGGCCCCAATCACATGCGGCTGAGATTTGCATCAGCGATCGGCGGGCTTGCGATTCAGTAGTGGCCTTCAGGAGCTCTGTGCGAAATTTGAGCGGGTTCTTTAACCCGTCAATCTTACATTTGCGGATGTGGGCAGCGACGGGCTCATAGGTGCTGTTCAGGGTGGTCGGCGAAATGTTGGGAGTTCGGTACTCCATGTATTGCAACCAGAGGTCGAGCAGCTTGGGAGTCGCGGGAGTTTTCCGTTGGGACTGGGACTGTTCGACCTCGGGCCGGTACTTATCGAGGCTGGGGTCGAAGTTGCCCGAAACGAAATCCAATTCGATTTGACGAGCCTTTTGCTCGGCTAGCTTGCGGTTGATGGGGGAATCGGGCAGACCGGTACTGAAGTAGTATCGTTTGCGCTGCCAGCTAAAGACCAGCTGCAAGCGATCGTTGGAGTTCTTGACCTGGACGGTGCCTTTCTTGGCCTTGCGAGACTTGGACTGGGTCGTTGAGGGGGAAGGCATGGCGGGGAATGGGGTAAGTGGACTGTGGTAGACCCCCGTTAATTACCCCAAACTTACCCCAAAAAATAGCCTAAAGACGTCCATCTACACCCAATTTCAAGAATCTATGCGTCTCGCCACACTAAGCAGTCAAGCCACCAAACCCTTTGGAATCAAGGCATTTCAGTCATTTGAAAGGGAAGCCGATGGCGGGATTTGAACCCGCGACCGCTCGATTACGAATCGAGTGCTCTTGTCAACCCTCCAGAATCAAAAGCAGCCGCACTCCGACGGGCCTGGACAAAGTACGGTTCTGACATCCCTCTGCTGGGGGAACATACAGCTACATCGGCAAAAATCTCTAAATCTACCCGACGTTCTGGAAGGCTGTTCTAACCAGGGCCTAGCCCCGATTTTTAATCGTCATCACCTGCACAATCTGCTGAGCCGTCGAGTTGGGAATCTCTAGGATGACGCAAAGATCCTCTAAAAAAGACTGCTCCTGGGGCGTAACCGTGCGGTCGGAAAGCACCAGATCGGTGGCGATCGCAAAGGCGGTCTCCCGCAGGTCTGGGGGCAGCACCCCCTTGGCCTGGTTGATCAGTATGCCTGGACCCTCCTGTTTCAGGCGCACCAGCAGCGTATCAAACAGGCGGTGTAGGGCTTCGCTAGAATAGCTGCTAAACAGCGCCATACGCGAGAGCAGCATCGTCATATCCTGCCCCTCGCGCTCGGCCAGGTAGCCATCGGCGGCGATCGCCACCAGCGCAATGCTGGCCAGGGCCTCTGACGGACCCATGGCCGCCGAGCCTGTGGATAGATTGGTCACGACGGTAGTCTCCTTAACGTTGGCCTCGCCCCGGTGCAACTTATTCTTGCCCCAAAGCCGCTCCGGTGCAATTCATTGTCAGGAGTCTTCACGGTTAGCAAACCCCATGTGGCCCTGGCCTCCGTCAAATTGCTTAATTGTGTGATCGATCTCACAGTCCGGTGTGACAAATTAGCTAGGTTTTCAGGAACCTTCCCGTAATACTAAGGTTGACTCAACTTTAGCCGAGTCATCTACAGGGAACACACAACCAACCGACAGCTCCAGCCATTGGAATTGTCGGTTTTTTTTTTGGAGATAACGGCGATCGCCTGGGGAAGCCTTAGCCTAGCCCTTTGGCTTGCCCATCTTTTCGGAGCCCTCTTTGGCCATGGCCGAAGCCTCTTCCCCCCTCACCGACGATCGCCCGCCAGACCGCCCAGCCGTTCAGTCTGTTCGGTCCCCCTGGCTGACTCGCCTGATTTCGCCCCAGTCCAATCAGCTTACTCTGGTCGGGCACCTGGCCCTGGCGGGAACACTGCTGCTGGGTAGCCTTAGCCTCAACGTCTGGATGTTTGCCTTTGCCAGCAGCCAGGAGCGTGACTGGCTCAACCTCAATACCGTTGCCAAAACCCGGGCTGACAGCCAGGCGCTGGTCACCAACATTCAGGCTACGGCGGCTGAGCGATCGCGTATGGTCGATCAGTTCATGCTAATTCAGGCGCGGGTTGAAACCCATGTCCAGGTCATGGGGCTGTTTTACAAACTCAATTTTATTGCTCTGGGCACCGTGGGTTTGGCGACTGGACTGGCCTCAATCAGCCTGTTCTTTATCAGCAAAGTAGGCTGGGAGCAGGTCAACAACGCCTTGATCAACCTGTTCATCCTGTCCTCGGGGCTGGTCATTTTCCACAGCAACCTGATCCTGATCTTCAAGTTCCAGGACAATATTCAGCTCAACGGCCAGCTCTACACCGAATACACCCAGCTCTACAATGCCGTGCTGAGCTACTGGGCCATTCAACCCAGCACCCCCAACAGCCCTACCCCGGCAGACTTCATTTTGGCCACCGACCAGCGATTGACCGAACTGGGTCAGATTGCCCTCGATTTCGATGTCAGCCGTGTTTCGCAGTGGAGTCAACCCCTGGAGGGAGCAGGCGCCGAACCGTCCCCTTAGCCACGGGTGGCCCGCCGATAAAAGGCCTGCATGTCGTCAAACCACTTTCGCCGCGACTCATCCCAGGTGTAGAACATGTGGCCGCCTTGGAAATGGCGCAGGGTGAGGTTGGGGCGCAGCTCGTCGTTGAGCGCCATCTGGTCAACCAGGTGGTTCGACGAAAAGTAGGGCGTCACCAGGTCGTAGATGCCGTGGGTGATGTAGACCTGCAGGTAGGGGTTGAGGGCCATGCCCACCCGCAGGTCGTCCACGGAGCCCACAAACCCCTGGCGGTAGTCGCTCTCGGGCAAAAACTCCCAGGCCTTAAATACCTCAAAGCTGAGCAGGTTGTAGGTGAGGGTGGTGTTGACCCCCAGCGTAGCGCGCAGGTGGCTGTTGATAGCGCCGGTAAACAGGCGATCGATGCCCTCCAGGGTGGGGTCGGTGCCCTCGTGCAGCACGCGATCGGGGAAGGGGTCGATCGCGGTTACCGAGCCATCATAAAGGCCCAAAATGCGCTGCTGGTGGCGCAGCAGCTCACGGGCAAACACCGTGATGTCAATGCGGCCCCGGTGGCGCTGAACCACCTCCGGGGGCAGGCCAATTAGCTCGGCTAGCTGGCCAAAAACGCGCTGCTGGTCTTCGGCGGCGGCAGTACGGCCCAGGGCCAGCAGCGGAATCAGCGTTTTGCGGGCAAACTCGGCGGCTTTGGCCCCGTGGGCAGCGGGGCTGTCGGTAGTATTGACTCGACCGTGGTAGACCGCCGTCGCCGCCATCGACGGAATCACCGTCGCCCAGCCGCTGAGGTTGTAGTCGTTGCCCTCCAGCAGCATAAACTCCATCACCGGAGAGATTAAAACCGCCCCGCACAGGCCCACGCCGTAGTCCTGCTGTAGTTTGCGACAGAGCTTCGCCACCCGAAAGCCGCCGTAGCTTTCCCCGGCAATAAACACGGGCGACAGCCAGCGGTGGTGGGTCGATAGGTAGGCCTGAATAAACTCGCCCAGGGCATTGAGGTCGCGATCGACCGTCCAAAATTTCTTGGCGCTATCGTCGGCGCTGTCGGCGGGTTTCTGCCCAGACTTTTCCGCCGATTTGTCCTCTGATTGCTCAGATTTTTCGCCCTCCTTGGGCAGGGTGCGGCTAAAGCCGGTGCCCAGCGGATCGATAAACACCAGGTCGGTAAAGCTCAGCCAGCTTTCGCCGTTGTCGACCACCTGTACGGGCGGACGCGGCAAGCTGCCGTTGGGGTTAAACACGACCCGACGTGGCCCCAGAGCGCCCATGTGCAGGTAGGCCGAGGCCGCCCCAGGACCGCCGTTAAATACAAAGGTAATTGGTCGCTGGGCCGGGTCTTGGTCGGCAATGGTGTACGCCACGTGGAACAGCTCCGCCACGGGTTTGTCATTTTCGTAGAGCGTCTGCCACTGGGCCGAAGCGGTGTAGGGCTGGCTACCGTGGGGGGTAGTCAGTAGGTGCTCGGTGGTATTGCCCTGACGCTGGGGAGTTTCTGGCATAGCGATGCGGTTAAGAAGACTCTCCCTGTTATAGCGCGGGTGCTGCTGGGCAATGGGCACAATTCCTAAAGCGAACGCGTCGCAAATGACCTCAACTTATTCAGGAAAGGACACTGTGCCCTTTGAAGATTTAGATTGGGTTAAATTAAGTTCTGCTTTAGGAGTTGAGACCCGATGAGATGGCTCCTGCCCAACATTATCAGCGCCTTTGATAACGTCTACAGCGGCTGGATTCTATGGAACTTGTTTTTGGCGGCGATTCCGCTGCTGCTGAGCTTTAGTTTGTTTCGTCGTCAGACCCTAGCCAACCGATGGTTTTTGGCCGCCTGCGTGCTGGTGGGGATAATTGGCGTGCTGGGGCTGGGGCCTCGCATCCCACGTGCCGCGCAGGGTCTCTTCAACCTGCTCAGAGACAACAGCAACGGCGGTTTGCTCTCCTGGTTTGAGCTGCTGTGGCTATTGGCGGTGACGGCCTTTGCCGGTCTCCTCAGCCTGAAGATTTTCAAGACCAAGCAAGATCCCCAGGGTTGGCTGTGGTGGGTTGGGCTGGTGGTGTTTTTGGTCTTTTTGCCCAACGCGCCCTACGTGCTCACCGACATTATTCATTTGATTCGAGGCACCAGCTCGGGACAGATTCGCATTTTGGTCGTGGCTCTGGTGTTCATTCCCCTTCACGCGATCGCCATTTTACTGGGGTTTGAAGCCTACGTCGTCTCGATCCTCAACCTGGCCGCCTACCTCAAGCAGCACGGTGCCAAAGCGTTGATTTTGCCCCTCGAGCTGACGATTCACGCCCTCAGTGCAGTGGGCATTTACCTGGGCCGGTTTTTGCGCTTTAACAGCTGGGATCTGGTGATTGACCCCACTGGCGTCATTGCCTATACCCTTGATGCCCTGACCTCAAAGCAACCGGCGGCCGTTATCTTCGTCACGTTTTTGATTTTGGCCAGCCTTTACTGGGTGATGAAGCAAATCACCCTGGGGCTCAAGCTGCGCATTCGCTACGCTCGCCAGGGCATAGACGTGCTCGACTAGGGCGCTCGACTGGGCTTCCGGAATCCGCCGTGCAGCAAGTGTAAGCAGAAGCGGGCACCTTAGCCCTAGCGTTATCTTAGGCAGCCATGTCCTTCAAATCCAGCGTGCAGCACTTTCAAACCCTGGTGACCTCCTTTCACCCGATCGTGGTGATTGACACCGTTGAGGAGGAGCGGGTGCAGGGGTTAATCAAGGCAGCCTGCAGCGATATGCAGATGGCGGTGTTTGAATGGAGCGTTGCCCAGGGGCTGATGCGATCGCCCGAGAGCCCCGACAACCGCTGGCAAAACGAGTACGCGCCCCCCGGCAGCAAGCGCGGTCAGGCGCTGCCCAAAACCGCCGAACCCCTCGACATGCTGCGCCACATTCAGGATCTAAACTTCAAGGCCATCTTCTGGCTCAAGGACTTTGCGGCCCACCTCAAAGATCCGGTGGTGGCGCGGCAGCTGCGGGAAGTCGCCGACCAGTTTTCCCACCACCGCTCTACGCTGGTAATCAGCGGCAGCAGTCAAGCGCTACCCCCCGAAATCGCCCACGATGCCGTCTATTTCGACATCAAGCTACCCGAGCCCGAAGAGCTGTACGGGGCCGTCTCTGACGTGGTGCGGGCGCTGAGGGGTCGCGTCAAGGTCGAACTGACCCCCGAAGACATTCATGCCCTGGTCAAAGCGCTCCAGGGTATGACCCTGAGCCAGACCCGCAAGGTGGTCTCCTACGCCGCCCTCCATGACGGCAGGCTCAACGCGGACGACGTGAAGCGCGTGCTCGAGCGCAAGGCCCGCGTCATCCACGAAGAGGGGCTGCTCGACTACTTTCCACCCGAGACCAACCTGGCCCAGCTAGGCGGTTTTGAGGGGCTAAAGCGCTGGCTCAGCTACGCCAAAGTTGGCTTTACGCCCCAGGCTCGCCAGTACAACCTGCCCGCGCCCAAGGGTATTTTGATCGTCGGCATTCAGGGCTGCGGCAAGTCGCTGGCAGCCAAAACCATCGCCCGCCAGTGGAACTTGCCCCTGCTCAAGCTCGATGCCGGTCGCCTCTACGACAAGTACGTGGGCGAGTCAGACAAGAACTTTCGCCGCGCCGTCACCATGGCCGAGACTATGGCCCCCTGCATTCTGTGGATCGACGAGATCGAAAAGAGCCTGGGCCAGAGCAACGGTGAGGCCGACGGGGGCTTGAGCCGGCGCCTGTTTGGATACTTTCTCACCTGGCTGCAGGAAAAATCCCAGGAAATCTTTGTGGTCGCCACCGCCAACGACCTGTCGGCGATTCCGCCCGAGCTGCTGCGCAAGGGCCGCTTTGACGAAATTTTCTTTGTCGATTTGCCCGAGGCCGACGAGCGCCGCGATATTTTGCACATTCACCTGGAGCGCCGCCGGCAGGGCTTGGAGAACTTTGACTTGGAGGAACTGGTCGTCGCGACCGACGGCTTTAGCGGTGCCGAGATCGAGCAGGCCGTGATCACGGCCCATTACCACGCTCTGCACGAAAATCGCCCCGCCGACACTGCCCTGCTGCTTGACGAGATTAAGCGCACCGTGCCCCTCTCAATTTGCCGTCGAGAAGATATTCAGCGGCTGCGGGATGTGGCTCGGGAGCGGTTTGTAGCGGCCCGGTAAGCCTGCCTTTGGAACTTTAGGAACCCGCTGGGGGTCGGGTTGTGCTGCGGCCCAGGGCGTTTTTGCTATGTTCTTTCATCGATTTTGCGCTGTCCTGAACCTGCTGACTGTGGCAGCATCTGCCTGCACTGGATTTGGCAATAGGGAGGTCGGATGTGCGATCGCAAACCAGCAGATCCTGAACTTCCCCGATGGTACTCAGCTCTACCTTTGGGACATTGAGTTCTGGGGGCTGAGCCAGGTGACGGGTCGACTGCTGCTGCTAGAAGATGGCGAGGTCGAGGTCACCTATGAGGTGGAACATCAGCTAAACGAAGACGCTCAGCCGCAGGTTTCCGGTGAGGGGCAGCTAGCGCTGGTCGTCAACGCTACGCGGCCAACTCCCGAAGGCACTGAGCCGACCTTTGTACTGACCACCGAGTTTCCGGAGTTTTCCGTCTCTCAGGAGCGGTACGACACCTTAGCGCTCCCCGAGGGGCAGCGGCCCGTCATGCAGGGAACAGGCTCACAGGTCGTCAACGGGGACGGCTCTCTGGCACGCTTCACTGAGGCGCTGGTCTATACGGCGGCGCTCGGTCAGGCGGGAGAAATTACCAGCACCGCAGCCTTTCGCGAGCCAGGACTAGAGGGGGCGATCGCAGCCTCCAATAGCTACCCGGTGGTGGCCGTGGAGCTGCGCTGCGCCCCAGAGAATTCGACAGCAAAGCGCTAGCGGGAAACTCTTTTTCTGGAATCAGTTGGTTTTTGTCTGAATCACTCTTCAGCATCAGGATGCGGCGATGCCCATCGTTCATTCCCTGGTGTAGCCATCGTCCGGTGAATCTGTTTTCAAGGAGCCCCCACTATGACCACTTGGAACCCGTCTGCCGTTTTTGCCCAAGACACCACCCTGCGTCTCACCTCCGCTGAAATTGCTCACATTCAACAAAATTTGCCCATTGCTGATGACGACCAGTACTACGTCGATGCCGTTTTTGAGGGCGGCGGCGTTAAGGGCACGGCCTTCCTCGGGGCGCTACGCTGCTTTGCCGACGCTGGCATAAAATTCCGCAAGGTGGCGGGCACCTCCGCCGGGGCGATCACGGCGGCGATGGTAGCGGCGGGTTTCACCGTCGATCAGCTAGAGCAGAACGTGCTTGGCCCCCTGGATTACGAAGGCCAGATTCTCAGCCAAAAGACCAGCTGGCTGATCTGGAATGGTTCACCATCGGATGATCTGAAGCAATTTCCTTGGATGCTGCTGCGTTTGATGATCGCTCGCCGCCGGGGCCAGTATTCAGCGGAGCCCTTCAAAAAGTGGCTGTCTGGGCATTTGGAGCAGAAACTATCCACCTTCGCCCCATTTTTGCAAACCCAATCCGCTGACCTGGAGTGGTACCAAAAGCGAGATTTAAAGGTAGTGATCTCAGACATTAGCTGTCAGGAAATGCGGGTGCTGCCCGAAGACCTGCACTTCTACGGCCAGGAACCCACCGAGTTTTCGGTGGCTGAGGCGGTGCGACTGTCGATGAGCATTCCGCTGTTTTTTGAGCCGGGGCAGCTGCAAGATTCAACCATTATTGATGGCGGCGTGCTGAGCAACTTTCCGCTGTGGATCTACGATGCCGAGCCCGGCCAAAAGCCCCGCTGTCCGACCTTTGGCTTCCGGCTGGTGGAAACCCTGGAGGACTGTGAACCCGGCACCCCTGGGTCTGCCAAACCGATCAGAGGGGCTCTGGGCATTCTGCGCGCCATGGTAGAGACCATGCAGGTGGCCCGAGACAATCACCACATTCGCAAGAATGAACTGGGCCGCATCATCAATATTGCTACGGGCAATATTTCGGCTACCCAGTTCGATTTGACCAATGCCGACAAAGACAGTCTGTACAGGTCAGGTTATGCGGCTGCCAAGGCATTTTTGCTGAAGTGGAGCTGGGAGGGACATCTGCGCGATCGCGGGTTTGAGCCAGCGGCGGTCCCCGCTGTCGTGAGGTAATTACAGCGGGCCAGGGCGATCGCCTGAGCCAACCTACAGAAGCCTGCCGAATCTTCGGCAGGCTTTTGACTAGGTACGGGCAGAGCTGGGGCCAGCGCTTGAAACTGCTAGGCTGTTCGAACCTTGACAAGTATTTAAAAATGTTAAATTGGTACATGCGTTGTCACTAAGCCCCCAGACATGCCCAAATCGGACGCTTCTGCTAAGAAAACCGCCGCCGCTAAGAAAGGCCAAGCGTCCAGCAAGGGTGGTGCTCATTCTCAAAATGGCAACAGCGCCCGAACCGACAACTCCACCCCCGGTCTGGCCCACCACCACGCCGCCATTGACGACAACGTGATTCGTATTCGCGGGGCGCGTCAGCACAACCTCAAGAACCTGGACCTGGAGATTCCCCGCAATCAGCTGATTGTGTTTACCGGGGTGTCGGGCTCGGGCAAGTCGTCGCTGGCTTTTGACACCATTTTTGCCGAGGGGCAGCGCCGCTACGTCGAGTCGCTCAGCGCCTACGCCCGCCAGTTCCTCGGCCAGGTCGATAAGCCCGATGTCGATGCGATCGAGGGGCTCAGCCCCGCCATTTCCATTGACCAAAAATCGACCTCCCACAACCCCCGCTCTACGGTGGGCACGGTCACCGAAATCTACGACTACCTGCGCCTGCTCTACGGGCGGGCGGGCGACCCCCACTGTCCCCACTGCGATCGCAGCATCTCCCCGCAGTCCATCGACCAGATGATCGACCAGGTGATGGCCCTGCCCGATCGCACCCGCTTTCAGATTCTCGCTCCGGTGGTGCGGGGCAAGAAGGGCACCCACAAAAAGCTGCTCTCCAGCCTGGCCTCCGAGGGATTTGTGCGGGTGCGGGTGAATGGGGAACTGCGGGAGCTGACCGACAACATTGAGCTGGATAAAAACTACAGCCACAACGTCGAAGTGGTGGTCGATCGCCTGGTCAAAAAAGAGGGGCTGGAGGACCGTCTGGCGGATTCCCTGCGGACCTGTTTGAAGCGATCGGAAGGGATCGCGGTGATTGAGATTCTGGCCGATCGGCCCCAGACCGCCGAAGCCCCGGCTCCTGGCAGCAACGTGGTGTCGATCTCGGACCGCCTGCCCCAGGCCGCCGAAGAAGAGGGCAGCTACGGCCTGCCCAAGGAGCTGGTCTTCTCCGAGAACTTCGCCTGCCCCGAGCACGGCGCGGTGATGGAGGAGCTGTCGCCCCGGCTGTTCTCGTTTAACTCGCCCTACGGGGCCTGCCCCAATTGCCACGGGCTGGGCAGCCTGCGCACCTTTTCTGCCGACCTGGTGGTGCCCGACCCGACGCTGCCAGTGTACGCCGCGATCGCCCCCTGGTCGGAGAAAGACAACACCTACTACTTCTCGCTGCTCTACAGCGTCGGCCAAGCCTTCGGCTTTGAGATTCAGAGCCGCTGGGATCAGCTCACCCCCGAGCAGCAGCATATCGTGCTCCACGGCAGCGAGGAGAAAATCTACATCGAGTCGGACTCGCGCTACCGCGATCGCAAGGGCTACCACCGCCAGTACGAGGGTGTGCTGCCCATCCTCGATCGCCAGTACAAAGACAGCACCTCCGAGCTGCACAAGCAAAAGCTCGAAAAGTACCTGATCGACCAGACCTGCGAGGTCTGCCACGGCACCCGACTCAAGCCCGAGTCCAATGCCGTGCGGATTGGCCCTCACTCGATCAGCGACCTCACTAACGTCTCCATTCGCGAGTGCCTGAAGCGCATTCGCACCCTGGTGGGCGAAGAGGGCGACGCCCCCAAGCTCTCGGCCCGGCAGCTTCAGATCGGCGCTCTGGTGCTGCGCGAAATTCGCGCTCGCCTGCAATTCATGATGGATGTGGGGCTGGACTACCTCACCCTGCACCGCACCGCCATGACCCTCTCCGGCGGCGAGGCCCAGCGCATTCGCCTGGCCACCCAGATTGGCTCCGGCCTCACGGGCGTACTCTACGTGCTGGATGAGCCCAGCATTGGCCTGCACCAGCGCGACAACGATCGCCTGCTCAATACCCTGCACCGCCTACGCGACCTGGGCAACACGCTGATTGTGGTCGAGCACGACGAAGACACCATCCGCGCTGCCGACTACCTGGTGGATATTGGGCCAGGGGCGGGCATCCACGGCGGCTCGATCGTGGCCGAGGGTGACCTCAAGGCGCTGATGACCGCCGCCGACTCACTCACTGGGGCTTACCTATCAGGACGAGTTTCTATCCCCACCCCAGCCGAGCGACGGTTGGGCAACGGGCGATCGCTGGTGCTCAAAAACGCTCACCGCAACAACCTCAAGCACCTCGACGTCGAGATTCCCCTGGGCGAGCTGGTTTGCATTACCGGCGTCTCCGGCTCGGGCAAATCGACCCTGATCAACGAACTGCTCTACCCCGCCCTGCAGCACCACTTCGGCAGCAAAGTACCCTTTCCCAAGCACCTCGACAAGCTGGAGGGGCTGAAAGCGTTGGACAAGGTGATCGTGATCGACCAGTCGCCGATTGGCCGCACCCCCCGCTCCAACCCCGCCACCTATACCGGCGTCTTCGACGTCATCCGCAACCTGTTCACCGAAACCATCGAGGCCAAGGCGCGGGGCTACAAGGCGGGCCAGTTCTCCTTCAACGTCAAGGGGGGGCGCTGCGAGGCCTGCGGCGGCCAGGGCGTCAACGTGATCGAGATGAACTTTTTGCCCGACGTCTACGTTCAGTGCGAGGTGTGCAAGGGGGCGCGCTACAACCGCGACACCCTGCAGGTCACCTACAAAGGCAAAAACATCTCCGATGTGCTGAATATGACCGCCGAAGAGGCCCTGGCCTTTTTCGAGAATATTCCCCAGGCCCAGGCCCGGCTACAAACCATGGTCGATGTGGGGCTGGGCTACATTCGCCTGGGCCAGACGGCCCCCACCCTCTCCGGCGGCGAGGCCCAGCGCATGAAGCTGGCCTCGGAGCTGGCCCGCCGCTCGACGGGCAAAACCCTGTACTTAATTGATGAGCCCACCACGGGCCTGTCGTTCTACGACGTCCACAAGCTGCTGGACGTGGTGCAGCGCCTGGTCGACAAGGGTAACTCGGTGCTGATGATCGAGCACAACCTGGACGTAATCCGCTGCGCCGACTGGATCATTGACCTGGGACCGGAAGGGGGCGATCGTGGCGGCGAGCTGATCGCCCAAGGCACCCCCGAGGAGGTTGCTAAAGTGGCTGGTTCCTACACCGGCAAGTACCTAGCCAAGGTGCTAGAGCAGCATCCGCCTGCGAGCCAAACCGCCTCTGCTGGGTGAGCTATCCAGAGGCTATGATGTGGCTAAATCTTAGGGATTAGCCTATGAATTCTCTGCCGACGACCGCTGTGCAGACTGAGGTACCCACCAGCTTAATAGTTCAGGCCCAGAGGTTGATCGACGCAGGTTGGTTTAACAGCATGGATGACATCATGCTCAGCGCACTGCGTCGTTTTCTAGACTCCCACCGAGACGAGCTGATGGAAGACTATATCCGCCAGGACGTAGAATGGGGACTGCGCGGGAATGACTGATGCAGCGATGGTTGTCATCTGTGATGCTGGCCCGCTGATACATCTTGATGAGTTGGGCTGCATCGCCCTCCTTCAAGACTTTGACAAAATCTTGGTACCAAGACAGGTCTGGGATGAGGTCACGACTTATCGACCTGGGTTATTAGAATCTATTGGGTTTGTGATAGAGATAGTAGAGGTTAATCTCTCTACAAACCCATCTTTGCGATCGCTGGTGCTTGCTTTTGCCCTTGATCTTGGTGAGCAAGCTGCCTTAAGCCTGATGGAGCATTACCCCAAGGCTATCTTTTTGACAGATGATGCAGCAGCTCGGCTAGCTGCAAATAATTTAGACCTACGTGTTCACGGCACTATTGGTATTTTGGTGAGAGCTATTCGGAGGAAGCAGTATAGCCGCGAAGAAATTTTGGCTATCCTGCGCCAGCTACCAAAGCGTTCATCTCTCCATATCAAGCAAAGCTTACTGGATGAAATTATCAGCCATCTATAAGCACTCTATGGATAGCCCATAGGTTGACTACCACGGCAGCAGATTCCAAGCCTGCCCAAATGCTCCGCCTCTGTTGGTTCCATTTCGTTTGGTCGGGCTAGTTTAACGAGAGGGGAAGGTGTCTACGCTCAACTGTCGGGCCAGACTGAGTTCTGTGCAGGGGCCAGAGCTAAAATTGTCGCATTGCTAGACTTGACGCAACGGCATCCTGGCTATGGTTAACGCTTCAATCAACTTTTCTCCCGGTCGGCAATGTCGGAGCTGTCGCTACAACGCCCGCAGTCCCTACCTGGTCTGTGCTGTGCATCCAGTCGGGCCAGAGCAGCGGCGTTGTCCAGATTTTGAGTCGTTAACGCCCACGGCCCAGCCCTCTGGCAGCAGCGCTTCACCCAGGCCCCTGGCTGCGGAGCCAGACTGGATGCGGTTCTGGGGGCCGACGGATGACGAGTGGTTAGCGTTCTGGGAGCCAGAGGACTGGGACGATCGCCATGGCTAGTGCAGCAGGCCTATTCTTTGCATCACTGGTGGTGATGGTCTTGACTTACACCAAGCCCAGCTGGTTTTGGCATGCGCCTCAAATGAGGCGTGCCCGCCAGGATCTAAGCCAGGCCGATGCAGAAAAGATAAGCTACGGCTTCTGTGCGCTGCTCATGGTGTTTGCCCTGCTCATGGCGGTGCTTTAGCCGTGAGGGCGCTGGCCGTATCCTGGTAGCGTTGAGCGGTAATCCTTTCGGTAATGCCACTGCCATGACCATTTCCTTCGACCGGGCCGCCGACTACTACGACAGCACCCGCACCCTGGCCCCAGAGGTGTCAGAACGGCTTACGGCAGAAATTCTGAGGCTGGGCCGGGCCACTCCAGAGACCACCTTCTTTGAGCCAGGTATCGGCACCGGGCGGGTGGCGCTGCCCATTGTTGAGCGGGGCTACGCCTACACCGGGGTCGATGTGTCGGAGGCGATGATGGACAAGCTGCGCCAGAAGATTGAGGGTAAAGCCCACCGGCTGACGTTGATCCAGGCCGACGCCACTGATTTACCCCTGGAGGACAATAGCTTTGATGTGGCGATCGCCCCTCACATCCTGCACCTGATCGCAGACTGGCCGCGGGCGATGGATGAACTGCGCCGGGTGCTGAAGCCCAGTGGAGTGTTGATCTACTTTCACCACACCACCAACAAGACCGCTACCCGCGATGCCGTTGGCCAGCAGTGGCGGCAAATTTTAGCGGGCTACGGCCACGACTCTGGCTTTACCGGCGGCGTCACCGAAGACGTGCTGGGGCGATTGCAGGAGCAGGGGGCCACCCTAGAGACCGTGGTGGTAGCGGAGCTGTCTCGCGAAAGCACCATGGGCAGTCTGATGCAAGCTTACCGCGATCGCATCTATAGCCACATGTGGCGGGTGCCAGACGACATCTACCCCCAGGCGCTGGCCGACCTCGAAGCCTGGGCCGCCCAGGAGTTCCCTGACCTCAATATATCCATCGCCTCCCAGGACACCATTACGCTCACCGCCGCCTACCACTGGGCGGGCTAGAACAAGTCAGCCAAATCGCATACGCCTCAAACCAGGAATAACAAACAAGGGTGAGGGAAGTTTAGATTCCCTCACCCTTGCTGCTAAATTGAGTTTTAAAGTTTGGTGGCTAAGTGGAGTCGTCTTGCTCCGCAACGCTATCGCGAACGTTTTGCCTCTCCTAAAGGGAGAAAGCCGCCGTTTCAAAGTTTCTTTTAGCCGCTGCCTAGAACGCTGGTTCAGTATTCGCTTCCCTCGTTCCAATGCTCTGCAGTGGAATGCTCATCGGAGGCTCTGCCTCCCAAAAGGAGCGGCGGAGCCGCAAAACCAGGGTGCCCAAGCTGAGCTAGGGCACCAGAGTGGGGTCTTTATCTAGATACTGTACCGCTGCCTACGCCACCATCTTGGGCTTGCGAGCGGGGCGCTTGCGATCGCTCTTACGCACACCCCCGGCCATTTCATACTCGTCGCTGTCTTTGCCGTAGCGGGTGGCGACCCCGGTCAAGATGCGCTCCGAAAAGTCGCGGACGACCTGCTCGGCGTCTTGAACCGCGTTGGCGGCCTGGTCAATTAGAGAAATGTATTCGTTGTAGTCGTGGAGCTTTTGGCGCAGGTTTTCGATCGCCTCGGTGTAGGCGGCGGTGGTGATGCCGTTGCCCAGGTCGAGGTCTTTAGCGATGGACTGGGTACCCGCGTTCCGTTTTTCGGCGAGGGGGAGGTATTTGGAGGTGCGTTTTTGGCGAGGCATGGAGTTAGATGTCCCTGTTGAAACTACTCTTTGACTGTAGCGATCGCCGCACGCCAGCGAGACCGAGGTTTTTGCGGATCTTGATCGGCTGGTCTGTGTTGTTTTGGCCCGGTTGCAGTTGGGTTGTGTGAAGGGGGTGACTTTTGGGCGATGGGTCAGGCGCAAAGGCTGGCGGCAAGGGCGTTTTGATGAGTCTGTAGCAGTACGGAGGGTGTCACCCCTAATAGCAAATCCGAATCACAAACCCCCGATTCCCAAAAGGCCAAACCGTAGGGGCGAATGGCATTCGCCCAGAGGTATCGGGGGTATTCAAGCAGGATTTAGTATAAGAGGGTGCGCTGCCGCTTGAGAGGAAGCTTTGGGTGTAGCGACATAGAGTAACGGCGGGCCGACACAGAGAAACACGGGGCCGTTGTAGAGTAACGGCAGGCTGTCACAAAGAAACAAGGGGCCGTTGCAGAGTAACAGGAGGCCGACACGAAGAAACACGAGGCCGTTATAGGGTAACGGCAGGCTGTCATAGAGTAACGGTAGGCTGGTACAAAGAAACAGGGGGCCGTTACAGAGTAACGGCAGGCTGGTGCAAAGGAACGGAAGGTTGGTGCAAAGCAATCGTCAGAGTTGGCCATCGTCCCCACGCTCTGCGTGGAGACGCCGCCCCTGGCGCTCCAGCGCTCTGATATGGATGCCGCTGGAGCGTCGGGACGATGAATGCCCGTGGAAACGGGCATCCAGGTAGGCATTTACCCAAACAGGCCGTCGCGTTGCAGGTAGCGCAGCACGTCGCCAGGGTCGGGTTGAATAAGGACGCCGCTGGCGGGCACGGCGATCGCCCTTGGGTTCCAGGCGATGCGATCGATTGCGTGGTGCAGGTGCAGGTGGTCGATGGTGTGCTGGGTGTCGGTCTCGCTGCCGACCAGGTACAGCCGCAGCCTTCTGCGCCTGCGCTGGGGGATGTCGTCGGGCAGCACGGGCAGGGCCGCCTCCGGTAACGGGGACGGCACAAAGTATTGAATCTGTAGCATCTGAGGGGATTCCTCCACGAGGGGTTGGTAGGAATCCCCGAATATTCGGCCACCGCAAGACGCAGAGCTAACGCAGGGTGGCAAAATAAGCACAGCCTGTGGACAGCTTAGACCTGTCTACGGGTTAGGCGCTGGTTGGTGTTGTCACCACCTGCCAGTGCCGACCAAATGTTCGGGGATGAAGTTGCACGGAAACAACTCTAGTCAAAAACAATACGCCATTCGCCTGCCGTACACAACCGTATGGCGATTTTAGGTTTGCCATCGTCTCCACGCGGAGCGTGGGACGATGAGCCGACTACTCTAAGCAAATACCCAGAGCTTCGCGCTGGTCGGGATTGGCGGTGAAGTAGCTCTCTAACAGGTTGCACCCACGGGCTAGCAGGTCGTCTAGGCCGTTATCTAAGCGCCAGATGCGGTGGGTGGTGTTGTCTAAGGAGGTGATGAGGTACTGGCCGTCGTCGCTGATGCGATCGAAGTCTTCGGAAAAATTAATGGTCATGCGGCCCGTAAACTCTGCGAGCAGTTCACCTTGCAGGCTCCTGAGAGTAGTGGTGCCGTAGTCTGAATCAATGTACAGGGCCTGACCATCGGGGGTAAAGCCCTGGAACTTACCCTCATAGATAGCCTGTTCCATGCCTATGAGATTCCATAAGCGACTCTTGCCATCGCTAGAGGAATAGGTCACAAGCCCTTGCTTGTCAGGAGTGAAGTCTAAGAGCAGTCCTTCATAGCTGGCCTGCTGAATACCCGATATACTCCACAGGTGACTTTTGCCATCGCCAGATGCGGAGATTACCCCCTTTTGTGTATACGATGCAGACCCATTGCTGCCTGTGGAATAGGTCAATAGCCCATTTCCATCAGGGGTAAGGCCGTTGAAGATGCCCTCATAGCTGGCTTGCTCGGTACCATCGAGACTCCATAGGCGGCTCTTGCCATCACTAGAGGTGACCAGCCCTTGCCCATCAGGGGTAAAGCTATTGAAACTACCCTCATAGCTAGCTTGCTCAGTACCATCGAGACTCCATAGATAGCTCTTGTTGTCGGAAGAGGTGAATAGCCCTTGCCCATCAGGGGTAAAGCCCTCGAAACTACCCTCATAGCTAGCTTGCTCAGTACCATCGAGACTCCATAGATAGCTCTTGTTGTCGGAAGAGGTGACTAGCCCTTGCCCATCAGGGGCAAAGCCCCGGAAATAGCCCTCATAGCTGGCTTGCTCGGTACCATCGAGATTCCATAGGCGGCTCTTGCCATCGCTAGAAGAATAAGTGACCAGCCCTTGCTCATCAGGGGTAAAGCTCTGGAAATAGCCCTCATAGCTTGCCTGCTTAATACCATCAAGACTCCATAATCGGCTCTTACCATCACGAAAAGAAGAGGTAAACAGGGAAGAAGAGGTGACCAGCCCCTGCCCATCAGAGGTAAAGCTCTGGAAATAACCCTCATAGCTGGCCTGCTCGGTGCCGCTGAGGCTCCACAGGCGGCTCTTGCCATCGCTAGAGGAATAGGTCACAAGCCCTTGCTCATCGGGGCTAAAGCCTCGGAAATAGCCCTCATAGCTGGCCTGCTCGGTAAAGGTATTAGTGGTTACTCGTAGGGCTAACAAAGGGCTGTAGGCGGGGTAGCTAGCTAAGGTTAATCGGTCGCTCTGGAGATTGGCTTCAGGCAGTTTAGTTTTTAACGCATACCCTATCTCCAGAGCTTCAATTAATCCTGCTGCTTGCCTAAAGCGAATATCCCCCAGCCGCAGTAGGGCATTGCCACGTTGCTCAAGCTGGGTACCCTCGCGGGCAATCTGCTGCTGCCGCTCTGCCGCGCGAGTAAGTTGTTTAGCATCTCTGGCCTGCTGCTCTGCCGAGGCCCTGAGTTGCTCGGCGGCTGTCGCCGCTTGCTGAGCTTCGGCGGCCTGGCGTTGTGCCGCCTGCTGCTGCTCTACCGCTACACCTTCGGCATTCTTTGCCGCCTCTACCGCTACCTGGGCCGCTTTCGCCTGTTCCAAAGCCGCTTTCGCCGCTCGATCCGCTTGGCGCTGTCGCTCGGCAGCAGCCTTTGCAGCCTTATCGGCCTCTACCCTGGCTTGGTTGGCATCCTTCTCTGCCTGGCGAGCCACCTCAGCTCCCCGCTGCGCCTGCTCAGCCTCAGAAATTTTGGCCTCAGCCACCCGAAAGGCCGAAATTGCACTCGGCACCGCCACCGCCACCCCAATCAGCGACGCTGCCAGCAAACCGCCACTCAGCGCCAGCCGCCGCCTGGCTTTTTGATTCGCCACCGCCAGCTCGGCCTTCTCGGCCTCTGCCAACCGTCGCTGACGTTTCTCGTCTTCTAGCTCGGCCATCAGCGCCTCTAGCTGCGGGGCCTGCTGCTGGTGTATAAACGCCGCCAAATAGTCATGCACCAGCTGGTAGCGCTCCTCTGGCGCTTCCGGCAGCTGCACCACCAGCCCCGACTCCGTCAGCACTTGCAGCACCAGCCCAAAGGGCGTTGCCTCCATCGCCGCCTGGGCCGTCAACGCCTGCAACTCGTTAGCCAGCTCAGACTTGCTTTTGCGCGGGCGCGTACCTTTATCATCTGTCAGCAAATACAGCACCAGGTTCGCCAACTGCTGGTGGGCCGCCGGGCCGCAGTCTTGCACTACATCGTTCAGGTACTGCTGCACCAGGGCCGCTTTAATGTTGGTCTCGGTGTGTGGCCAGCCCTGGTAAGCAGCCAAGGTATCAATTCCCTCCGCCTGCAGCTGCGACCCCACAATTTGCAGCTCAATCGGGCGCACTTCCCCCGTTTCTGCCGCCAGGTCAGCCACTATCCGCTCCACTAGCTCTGGCGTAGGGGCATAGGGGGTCGGCTGGGTCAGGTCATCAATCACCCCCTTAGCATCCTCGGGGCTAAAGTTGCCCAGGTAGTAAATCCACTTTTTATCGAGAATGTTGTTGTCAATAATCGCCAGGTCCGTCAGGCGGTTGCACTCCAGCAGGTAGTGGGTATAGTCTTCGCGCAGCGATAGCACCACCTTGATATACGGCATGGCCAAACAGTCGCCCAAAAACCTGTAAAAGCGCAGGCGATCTGCCGGTTGGTCGCAGGCAAAAAAGAACTCCTCAAACTGGTCAAAGATCAGCACCACCGTCCGGTTCCGATGGGTCTGCTGCCGCAGCACCGCCAAAACCCTCCCCTCCTTGGAGGGGTGCCCAAAGGGCGGGGTGGGTAAATCTTCGGTATCGATAGCATTCTCAGCGTCAAGGGTTTGACCCACCCCTGGCCCCTCCCAGGCGGGGAGAGTTGCTAGCAAATCTGCCGCCCAGTTGCCGTAGCCCCACAGCCGCACGGGCACCACCTGCCGCCCGCCAAACCGCCGCTGCTCCAGGGTGGGCACCAGACCCGCCTCAATCAGCGAGCTTTTGCCCACCCCCGACGGCCCGTAGACAACCGTAAGCACAAACTCATCCTGCTCCAGCCGGGTCATCAGCCGCTGCACATCCTGCCTGCGGCCCGAAGCCATAATCAGGTCAGGGCCGTGGCCACCCGTGGGCAGCGCCGGGTTAGTAATTTGCTGCTTAGGCTGTAGCCGCCCCGCCCCCACAAAGGCACGAAAGTTAAACCGGCTCTCGATCGCCTCTTTCTGTCGCCGCGTCTCAAACGCTTGCAGGTAGTGGCCCTGCTCAAAATAGCCCTGGCGCAGGTACTCCAGCATTTGGCTGTAGAGCTGCGGGTCGTACTCCGGCTGGGTAATGCGCTGCACCTGCTCTAGGGTTTGCACCGCCGCATCCACCTGCCCCTGCCCCATCTGGGCCTTGCCCAACGAAAACAGGTACCAACTGCGATGAAAGCTATTCACCCAGGCGTAAAAATCGCGATCTGCCGTCGAGGCTGCGGCACTGCCGTCGGCAAACGGCTGAATTAATGCCAGGGCGGCTTCGGCGTGGCGCTGGGCGGCACTGTGGTTCTCACGGGCCAGGTCAACTTCTGCCAAAAAGCCCTCAGCTCGGGCCTGCCGAATTGGGTTGGCCTGAGCCTGGTGCAGGGCCATTGCCCTGGTGGCAACCGTCTCTAGAGCGTCCCACGCTTCCAGGCGGTGCAGGGCTTCGGCCCAGTAGTTGATGTAGCGAGCCGCCAGCTCTGGGCGCTGGGCCTCATCAAAGGTTTGTACGGCCTGCTCAAAATAGCGGCACGCCTGCTGGCAGGCCGGTTCAAACTCGCGGCGGTGGCGCACCGAGTAGTTGCGCCACCACAGGCCCAGGTAAAACTGTGCGTGGCCTACGTTTTCTCGCCACTGGGCGATCGCCTCTGCGCCGGGGTTTTGCTCAACCAATGCCTGCCACTGGGCCAGGCTGCGCTCATAGTGCTCACGGGCCGCTGGGGTGTTGTGGTCGGCAATGCGGCCCTGCACAAACGCCAGCGCGGCGGTCTGGGCTGGCGTCAGCGCAATGCGGTGTTCAGCCAGGGCCGCCAGGCTGGTCTCTAGCTCCTGGCAGCGGGCCGAGCCGGGGGTGAGGCCCAGCTCCTGATTGCTGAGAAAGCGGTTTTCCCGTGATTCCACCACCTGCCGCCCCACGTCGGCAATCAGCTGATCTAAAAAAGCGAGAAAAAACTCGGGCGGCGTGGCAAAGGTAACCGAGTTGGCCCAGGTGTAGAAGTCGGGGGCGGTACGAATCAGGTGCTTGAGGCCATCGTCGGTGAGCCATAGCACCAGCGGAAACGGAAACTGGCGAAACTCTTCGCGAATCTGGTTGGTCGCCGCCAAGAGCTGCTGCTGGTCCTGCACGCCATCCAGCCCGTAGACCATCAGGGCCACTGGGGGCGAGCTGCCAATGTGGCTGCGAATGGTGGTGAAGAGGGTGGTGGTGCTCCGGCCGAGGGTAATTTCGGCAAAGGCGATGCTGCACTGCTGCCGCAGCTGCTCGACCAGCTGGTGCCGCTGCTGGGTCGAGTTGCACACCGCCAAAATTAGCTCAAACTCCCCTTGCGAAAAGCGCAGCAGGCGGCAGAGTTCGTCCAGCGCTTGCTGATTGTGGCGATCGATCTCAGAGGGCGAAACGTCAGGCATCGGGCGTGAGTTCCTTAGCAGCCAATAGCACAGGGTTGAGGTCAAACCAGGTTTGCCCCGCATCCCGATATTCAAACACAAACAAACTGCGCAGCAGGGTCTGATATTCACCCTCGCCCCGCACGGCCTTGGTGCGATGCACCTCCCGCAGCAGGCCCCACTCTTCGACCTCGATCGCCTTGGTCAGATCGCTCAGCCGCAGGCTAATCACCTGGCCGAGCAGGGCTTGGGTGATGGGCGGGTCGGCCTTCTTCAGGCAGTCGTTGACCAGCACCAGCAGGTTTCTTACGTGCCCACCGCTGGCCAGACAGAGGCGATCGAGGGTTTCAGCAGAGTCAAAAATTTGCCCCAGCTGCTCCAGGCGCTGGTCGGCTGGCAGGTCCGGAAAGGCGCGGGCCAAAATCATCTGCCGCAGAGCCTCTAGCCCCGGTTCACAGAGGCTGCTGTCGCGGTTTTGGGTGCGCACCATAGGCAACACCTGGGGGCTAGCGCCAAAGCGGTTGGTGAGGTTTTCTTTTTCATTCGAGAACGACAGCACCAGGGGAATGGTGTAGATCACGTGGCAGCGCAGCTGCTTGAGCTGGTCGCCCCGATCGACAAACAGGTACTCGGGCTGGCGGCGGTCCTGCACGCGGGGCTTGTTGTCAATGCGATCGAGGTTGTCCACAATCACCACCAGGCCAGCTTTGTCCTGGTCGAGCAGCTGCCGATTGGCGGTGTCGATCAGCTCGCCGTTAATGATGTCGAGAATGGTTTTAATGCGCGGCTCCAGGTGCTGACGCAGCAGGGCGCGCACGTCTTTGCTGTCTTTAGCCCTGGTGGTGATTTCGCCAATGCCGAGCGAGAGCGAATAGGTGCCATCCTCAGCGCTGAGGCCCAGGTCGCCCCCGAGCTTGAGGCCGCCCATCTCTGGAGACTTAATCTTCAGCCCCGTCACCTCAGAGTTGAGCAGGTCGGCGGTGCTTTTGATTAGCTGCTGAAAGCGACTGGGGCTCAGTCGCAGCTTGGCCTCTTCCAAGCTTTTGCTGACCTGCTTGGCGATCGCCAGCAAAATGTCGCTGATATCGACATCCCCCATATCCAAATCGTCGGTGGACTCGAAGTAAACCACCTGATAGCCCGATGCCTCTAGATCGCGCTGAAGGCGAGAAAGCTCCGTAGATTTGCCGCAGCCAATGTGGCCTGTAAACAACTGGCAGGTCGGCTCCTGTCCCGACAGCATAATAGTGCGCCTGAGCTCCTGCACCAGGTCGCTGCCCCGCACGCTGGAGAAGTCGATATAGTACTGCTTGTCGTTAGGGGAGGTGAGATTCAGGGTTTTGCTGGGGTTACAGGCCCGAAAAAACCGCCCTGCGTCAAATGCCATAGGTTTGCCGCTGCCCCATCGCTACATGCTGTTTGAATAACTTGATTGAACAAACTATGGCGTACTTTCTCAATATGAGCGACAGAAATCGCTGAAAGTTAACGCATACCGAAGGCATAGCCCCTTTTATAACGTAGATTTAAGCAGACGCAGAATAGCACCAGCAACCTAACCCTTCTCTAAACGAACGTCGCGATGTCGCAAAGGAACGGCAGGCTGACACAGAGTAACGAGAGGCCGTTATAGAGTAACGGCAGGCTGGTGCAGAGTAACGAGAAGCCGTTATAGAGTAACGGCAGGTCGTCATAGAGTAACGGCAGGCCGGTACAAAGAAACACGAGGCCGTTACACAGTAATGAAAGGCTGTTGCAAAGTAACGAGAGGTCGTTACAGAGTAACGGCAGGCTGTCATAAAGTAACGGCGGGCCGGTACAAAGAAACAGGGAGCTGTCATAAAGTAACAGCAGGCTGGTGCAGAGTAACAAGAGGCCGTTGCGAAGGAACAGCTAGAGGCTTCATCGTCCCCACGCTGAGCCTGGGAACGCCGCCCCTGGCACTCCTGCGCCCTGGGAAAGATGACGCTGGAGCGTTTGAGGACACGCCTTGGCGCGCTAGCCCCAGGACGACGAAGTAGACTTGACTATAAGACGCACTCTGAACCCTGCTGGAAAGCCATGACCACTAACCCGCCGCGATCATCGGATCTAGCGGCCCTCTATGACCACGATATTGCGCTCTGGTCTGAGCAGATGGCTGATTTGCTGCGGCAGGGCAAGTTTGACCAGCTCGACCTGGAACATTTGATCGACGAGGTAAGCGATTTGGGGCGACGAGAGCGCGATTGGCTGGTGAGCGCTGTACGACTGATTTTGCATCACCTGCTGAAATGGCAGTTTCAACCCGAGCGACGCTCGCGCAGCTGTGTAAAGACAATTCAGCGAGAGCGCATCAATGTGCAGAGTTATTTGGGCGATACACCGAGTTTGAAGCGCATTCAGACGCAGGACTGGCTGGAGAAAATCTATCAGATTGCTCGAAAAGATGCGGCTCTTGAAACAGATTTGCCTTTGGGTCAGTTTCCGGAGGAGTGTCCCTACAGTTGGGAGCAAATCTTTGATGAGGGGTTTCCTGAGGAGCTTGGCAGCAGTACCCTTCTCTAGCCCTCTCCCATCGTCCCTACGCTCCGCGTGGAGACGCCGCCCCTGGCGCTCCTGCGCCCTGAGTTCAGATGACGCGGGAGCGTCTGGGGAAGTATCTCGATGCGCTAGCGTCGGGGCAATCAGGGACGTTTTTCCTGAGCCTTTGGCCACTTCTCCCGTTAGGCGCTGTCGCGGCTTTGGTCTTCGCGTTAAGTTGAGGATGCCAAAGACTGAAAGCGTTGGCCGACACAGCCATTCGGAATTTTGGTAACGACCTCGACGACCTATAGGACATCAAGCATGAAAGTATTTGGTTTTGGCTTGCAAAGCGCTGACGGCTTGCTAGGCCCAGTTACCTTTGAGCGCAGGGGGCTCAGCGCGGGGGAAGTGGCGATCAAGATTACCCACTGCGGCGTCTGTCACTCTGACTTGCACCAGGCCCGCAACGATTGGGGTAACACCATGTACCCTTGCGTTCCTGGCCATGAAATTATCGGCGTGGTCTCTGCCGTAGGTGACGGAGCAGCTAAGTTTAAGGAAGGCGATCGCGTTGGTGTAGGCTGCATGGTCAACAGCTGCCAGGTCTGCGAGTCTTGCCAAGCCGGTGAAGAGAATTATTGCTCGGGTCCTAAAAGCTGCACCCTAACCTACAACGGCTCCAAAATCCCGGACGGCAACAACACCTACGGTGGCTATTCAACCGATATCATTGTCCGCGAGGAGTTTGTATTACGGATTCCCGACGCACTGGATCCGGCGATCGCAGGGCCGATTCTCTGTGCTGGGATCACAGTTTACGCTCCCATGAAGCACTGGAACCTGCAAAAGGGTCAGCGGCTGGGGGTTGTCGGTATCGGTGGGCTGGGCCACATGGCTGTGCAAATTGGTAAAGCCCTTGGGGCAGAGGTAGTGGCCTTTACCCGTAGTGCCGATGCCAAAGACGACATTATCAAGCTGGGTGCCGACAAAGTAGTTATCTCTACCGATGAAGCCCAGATGCAGGAGGCCGCCCAAAGCCTCGACATGATGATCAACACCATTCCTGTAGCCCACGACATTGCGCCTTACATTGCCCTCATGAAGCCCAACTCGGCTTTAATTATTGTCGGCAACATGAATAGTTTTCCAGAGTTTTCCCCAGGCCCACTTGTTTTCAATCGAATTACGCTAGCTGGCTCATTAATTGGTGGCATTGCCGAAACCCAAGAAGTTCTCGATCTCTGTGCCGAACACAATATCTCACCCAAGATTAAGGTGGTCGGCATTGATGAAATCAACGATGTGTTTGACACCCTGGCCAACAGCAGCAGCAGTAACTTTCGCCATGTGATTGATATGGAAACCCTGCGGAGTCACGACGCCGCTGGCAGTGGAAATCTAACCAAAATTCCCAACCCAGATCGCGGTGCCCTTGTGGGTTAGATACTTGTGGGTTAGCGATCCATCGCGCTGGGTGGGTGCTGTTCAGCCAATATCTGAGACAGCCCCACACCGCTATGCGGTTTATCTCTCTGCATTCTTTGGTTCAAAAGCGTTTATTTGACCGCCAGATTTAAGCAGACTTAAACGAAAATGGCCCAGACGATCTCGTCTGGGCCATGGGGTTAGTGAAAGGTTGAATCTAGAACGATCGGGCGATCGCGCCTGGCCTAAAAACCAGCATCTGAATCGGTCCAGGTTTCGCAGGGCTCAAGGCTACAGCTAGCCATCACCACCTCAATCAAGAAATCGCCCTCGTAGGGAGCGACCACCACAGGAACCGCATCAACGAGGGTATCTGAGGCTACTAGCTCACCCGTAACGGCATCGTAAAGGAACATATCCAGGTCGGTACAGTCGTCGTCGCAGGCGGCAAAAACGGCCTCATCGGCTAGCAGGTAGCCGTCGTAGGTAATCGATTGGCCGTGGGCAAGCCAGTCAACGCGAGATTGCGCCTGGGCCATCGTTGCGGTGGTAGCCACGGCGATCGCGCCCAGGGCCACCGTTGCCGTCATCGTCACTCCAAACTTAGCCATGATTTCGTGCTCCGAGGTCAGTAGAGAATTTGGCCAACGGCCGGTCTGTGACCAGCAATTGACCTTCTCCATAGATTGCCCCTGGCTGTAGCCTATGCAACATTGATTCTCGCCAGCTCTACGGAGGCTTTACTCAATGATTAAGGAAGCTGCGATTAAGGAAGCTGCACCAGCACCCAGTCGCGTACCTGGCCCAGGCGCACCGCCTCGGCGGGTAGCGCTTCTAGGTCTGGGACGGCGACCCAAGCGTAGCTGCCCGGCGCTAGGGTCTGCCAGTTGTCGGTCGCGCTACCGGGCTGCGGTGTGTAGAAGGTAATCAGTACCGCATCTTCGTCACCTAGGCTGATGCTTTTGGCCAGAATGTGAACCGGGTTATCCGCCACAATCTCCTGCAGGGGGGGCGTGGTCAGCGCCAGCTTGACATCGGGGTTGTAGTTGCCCCACAGGCCTGTCGTGTAGAGCAGCGCGATCGCCAGCCACGGCCCCAGCAGCCAGCCGACCAGCCACAGCGAAGTCGACTCAGCCCGCCGCGAATGGGTTCTGGAGCGCCAGTAGACCCCCAGCGGCACCAGCCAGCCCAGCCCCGCCGCGATCGCCAGCAGAGCGTAGCGCCACAGTCCTTCCACATCAATCCACCCCGGTTGAACCAGGGCTACAATCCCCGCCCCCACCAGCACCGCGCCAATGGCAGCTAGAAGGTAGGTCAGGCCCGCCACCAGTCGTCGCCGCCGCCCCGTGCGGTAGAGCGTTCCCAGGGTCGTCAGGGTGATCGCCGCCAGCAGCGCCACAAACGGCAGCAGCTGCAGCGGGTAGTACCAGGTGCGGGTCTTAAACAGGGTGAGCAGGGTAAACAGCGCCAGCGGGTACCCCAGCCACAGCGCCTTGCGCGGGTAGGACGACTGCCACCCCAGCCACACCCCCGGCACCGCCAGCAGCGGCCAGGGAAAGGCGTTGAGCGGAATATTCCAGAAATAGTAGAGGGGACCGACGTTGTGAAAGTCTTCTTGGGCCAGGTTGGCCAGCAGACCAAAGGTGCGCTCCAGGGGCAGGGTGCCGTAGCGCTGCACGCTGAGGGCCAACCAGGCGATCGCGGGCACCAGTCCCACCACCAGGCCCAGGTAGAGGCCCGGATTCAGCAGGTGGCGGTGGCGACGGTGTTCCAGCACCAGGTACGGCCCCAGGGCCATCACCACCGGAATCACCATAATGCTCTTGAGCATAAAGCCCAGCCCCACCGTGCTGCCCGCCAAAAAGCCCCAGCCCAGCCGCCCAGGCCGGGTTTCGGCCTGCAGCAGCGCCCAGATGCCCAACAGCTCCAGCGCCGTCAGGGGCACATCCTGAATGGCCAGCCGCGAGGCCTGCATCCAGATCGGGGTCGCCGCCAGAATGGCCGCCCCCCACAGGGCGATCGCCGGGGTCAGGCACCGCAGGCCGATCGCATAGGTGAGCATGACCGTGCCCCACGAGGCGATCGCCCCCGGCAGCCGGGCCGACCATTCGCTCACCCCAAACAGCTTGTAAGAGGCGGCAATCAGCCACTGGATGCCCATCATGCGATCGTGCACTGGGGCACCCCACCATTGCTGACTAACCCAGTCGCCAGTTTCTACAATCCACCGCGCCTGCTGAGCGTACCAGCCCTCGTCGTGGGGCATCAGGCTTTGCAGCGGGCCGCGCAACAGCAGCAGCAGGCCCACCCACAGACTTAGCACCAGGTAGGGCGCTAGGGCAGCTTTGCCGGGGCTAAATCGCTGGGTGGTGAGACTGGAGGAGAATGGCATGGCGAATGTAATGGCTGACTAAAGGGAGAAAGCCTGGGGGTGAATGGCCAGAGTTAGCTGGTGGGCAATGCCCACCCTACTATAGATGGAGCCATGGGGAGAGCCAGCCGCTTTGGCTGACGGAAATGACAGCCTATGATGGGGCCTAGGGCCAAGCTCAAGGGAGACGCAGAGACAGGAATGGCGCTGGAAAGCATCGATCGACACCATCAAGAAATTCTCAAAAATGCCGACGCCTGGCAAAAGAAACCGGCCCTACGGGCAATCTACAAAACTTTTCACCAGGCCATTGCCCGCCACCTGGCCCCGCTGCCGCTGCCCACGGTCGAGTTGGGCTCCGGAGTGGCCGATATTCAGCGCGTGATCCCCGGCTGCATTCGCACCGATATTTTCCCTAACCCCTGGATCAATCAAGTTGAGAACGCCTACGCTCTCTCCTTTGCCCCCGGCAGCCTGTCTAATCTGGTGCTGTTTGATGTGTTTCACCACCTGCGCTACCCCGGCACTGCGCTTCAGGAGTTCGATCGCGTGCTCGCTACCGGTGGTCGAGTGATCTTGTTCGAGCCCTGCGTCAGCCTGCTGGGCCTGCTGGTCTACGGCGCTCTCCACCCCGAACCCCTGGCCCTGAACCAGCCCATTCAGTGGCACGCCCCCCCAGCCTGGAATCCAACCCAAATTGATTACTACGCCGCCCAGGGCAACGCCAGCCGCCTGTTTCTCAAGTCCAGGATTTCTCACGACCTAGCCGGATTTCGAGTCGTCACCACCCAGCGCTACGCCGCCATCTCCTACGTCGCCTCCGGCGGCTACTCTAAACCCCAGCTTTACCCCACCGCCTGGCTGTCGCTGATGACCGCCATCGATCGCCTCTGCGACCGTCTTCCCCAAATCTTCGCCACCCGCCTCCTCGTGGTTTTGGAGAAAGCTACTTAACCTCCTCACATCCTGACACTAAGCCCTGTTGCTTACCCTAGATTGGTTCGGGGCAAACAACCGTTTGCCCCTACGGGATACCTGTGGTTCGGGGCAAACAACCGTTTGCCCCTACGGGATACCTGTTTTGATCCAGGGTTTTTGAACTCGGACTTGGGATGACTCACTCACCCACTCATCCACCCTCCCACTCATCCACCCTCCCACTCACCTACGGCCTCACAATAAACGGATTGTCAATCCTCGGTGCCCGCAGCTGCAGCACCAGCGCCTGATACACCGCCGCACACACATCGGCGCGGCTGGCCACCCGGTTGGGGTGCAGCTGAGCAATGTCGGGCACGTTGACCACCAGGTTGAGCTGGGTGGCTTTGGCGATCGCATTCATCGCATAGTCAGGAATTTGGGCGCGATCGCGGTAGACCCCCAGGGTGCTCGCGGGGGCAGGCGACAGCTTCAGCCCCGTCGCCACCGCCACCATCGCCTGCACCCGCACCATGCCCTGCTCCGGGCGAAAGGTCTGGTCGGGGTAGCCGCCCAAAAAGCCCTGGCGCTGGGCTTGGTCGATGGCTCTAGCGGCCCAGTGAGTAGGTGGTACATCCACAAAGTTAACTGAGCCTCGCACCGGGGGAGTGCTGTAGCTGGCGGCCACCAGGGCGGCAAACTGAGCCCGGTTGATTGGAGCTTCCGGGCGGTAGGTATTGTCGGGGTAGCCCTTGATTAGGCCGCGATCGGCCAGGGCCTCGATGTAGGCGGTAGCCCAGTGGTTGCCCAAATCCCTAAACCGGCTGGGGGTGACAGGGGCCGGAGGCGGAGCCGGGATTGCATCGACTGGGGGAGCCGGGGCTTCCCCTGGGGTGCTGGGGGTACCGGGCGCTTCGCCAGAAGCGGGCTGATCGAGCAGGACCGGCGGTACGGCGGCGGGGTCGGGCTGCTGGCTCGCCCCCAGGCTGACGGTCCCCACTAGCCCCTGGGGGATCACGTCGTTACCCACCAGCAATATGCTCTGGCGGGTGTCGTTACGCAGGTCGCCCTGGCGGTTGTAGCGCAGAATGTTGCCCGCCGGGTCGTCGGGCTGACCCAGATCGGGACGGCCTGCATCCTGCACGACCAGGCCGGTCTGGTTTTGCCCCAGCCGAGTTTGCCGCAGCACCGGGCTGGCCGACCCCGCCACCTGCACGCCAATCTGGTTGCTAGAGCACTGGCAACCGCGAATCAGCGGGGCGGCAGTTTGGCCGATGTAGATGCCGGTGCCGCAGCGCTCTACGGTGCAGTCCCGCACTTCGCCGCGAGCCTGGTCGACAAAGCTCAGGCCGCGATCGCCGCAGTCCTCCACGCGCGCGGCGATCGCCAGAGGGCGGGCGGCTCCGGCCACCTGTAGCCCCACTCTACACTGGCTCAGGCGGCAGGCCCTCACCAGAGGCGCGCCAGAGTTAATTAAAATTCCGATGCCCTGGGGGTTTTGCACTGTGACTCCGCGCAGCTGGCTCTGGCCCTGAATCACCAGCCCTACCGAAGTACCCCCTGGTCCAGCGCCGCCCCCAGCAATCACAATGCCCTGGCCCTGGGTCGATTCCTGCCCGGCAATCATCACCCCGTCGGGCACGGTAATGGGAAAGCGTTCCCCGGTGGCGGCGCTATAGGTGCCGGGGGCAAGCTTGATCAGAGTATTGCCCTGGGCCGCGCCCAGCGCCACCGTCAAAGTCTTGTGAGGCAGATGAGGGCGACCAGAGGGCTCGTCTACCCCTCGGCTAGGATCGACATCGAGGGTTTTAGCGATGGTGTCCAACGAAAAAACGTCCTAACGACAGCACAAAGACGGCGGTTGGTTCAGAATGTCGCTGTGCCAAAATACCGTTATGCCAGAATATCGTTATGATCTAAACCAAATTCAAGTTCAGCGAAGTTTTGCCAGTGGGAAAACTCTAGCTTCCAAGCTGAATGTGGTCTAGCCAAGTTAAAAGGATAGGGCGAAAGTTGTGATTGCGGTTGCCGTTAGCCTAAATCTAGTCATTGCGCTGTTTTGTTTCTACGTGGCCTGGCGGCTGTGGCGGTTGAGCAAAACCCTGGGGGCCGTAGCCGATGCCCTGGTCAACTGGGAGCGCAACACCCACAACGTCCTTAATCCAGTGGTTGTTCCTCCTGCCATCTTGCGCGGCCAGTCGGGGACGGCCTACCTGCGGCAGAGCTACAGCCTGCTTCAGTTTCAGCTGCTGCGCCTGGAACAGGTCATGGGCCTAGTGGGCCTCTTGCCCATGGCCAATCGCTGGCTCAGAGTGCGGGGACGCCGACCCAACCCCAGGGTTAAAACGGCTCTGTCTAAAAGACGATAGGATTGCCCCAGCCCTCATCGGTACAATGATTGAGGCCACTGTTAGCTTGATATACTAAGTAGCTTGGTAATGGACGGGCGACGGTTTGGCTACCCACAGGATAAAAACACCATGAGCGACAAGCAATCTGGAGGGTTTATTGGCGGATTGATGCTGGGCGCTGCCATGGGGGCGGTGGCAGGTCTGCTGGTGGCCCCCCGCACCGGGCGCGAGACCCGTCGCATTCTGAAAAAGTCTGCCGATGCCCTGCCTGAGCTGGTAGAAGACCTCTCGACCTCGGTACACCTGCAGGCCGATCGCCTTTCGGAGACGGCCCTGGTCAACTGGGAGCAGACCCTGACCCGGCTGCGGGCGGCGATCGCCGCTGGGCAAGAGGCCAGCCGCCAGGAGTACGAGCAGCTGAGCGCTACCCCCATAGCCACCAATAGCTCTGGGCAGGAGTAGGAGCACTTGTTTTGGCCGACCCGCTGTTTTGGCTAGCCCTATCGTTTTTGCTGGTCGTCATTAGCCTGACGGCAGTGCTCATGGTGGCCATTCCCGCCATGCGCGAGCTGGGCCGGGCCGCCCGCAGCGCTGAAAAAATGTTTGATACCCTCAGCCGCGAGCTGCCCCCCACCCTGGAGGCCATTCGCCTGACGGGTTTAGAAATTGTGGAGCTGACCGACGACGTCACCGAAGGGGTGCAGAGCGCTGGACAGGTCGCGCAGCAGGTCAACCAGAGCATTGTGACCGCCCAGTCCGGCGCCCAACGCCTGAACAAGGGCACCAAGAGCCTGTTTACCGGCGCTAGAGCCGCCTGGCAAGCCTGGACTAACGGTGCGCCGCCGCGATCGCAAACCGAGCTGAACCGCCGCCAAAGCACGCCACCGCCACGAGTCCAACCGCCTGAGCCCCGCCGCTCCCGTGCAGAGGAGCCGCCAACTCACCTTGACCCCGACCCCACAGATAATGTTGGGCAAACCGGCGATCGCACCCTCCCCGCCAGCAGCCCCGCACCGCTGCTGGACGAAACTCCGTTCAAAGCTTCTCCCGAAGCCCATCCAGAAGCCTTACCCAGGGCTGAGGTCAGCGAGGTTCCCCCTAGGCGATCGCCTTAGCCTGCATTATTCATGAGCTGACTGAAAGGTTCGTCATTCCCGCAGAGGCGGGAATCCACTCCGGAGTAAGTTACCTCCCATGGATTCCCGTTGCCACGGGAATGACAGTCGCTGATGGCCGGTTTCGTGAATAATCCGGGTTAGGCCAGCTGCCTCAGTTCACCAGACGGGCCAGTAGCTTCACCTCGAAGACTTGCTCAAAGTAGTCCTTCTTATAGTTCAGGTTCCACAGTTCTGAGGCACAGTCATCGTTGGGGCGGGCGGGGATGACGTCCATATTCAGCACGTTGGCGTCGGTATCAACGTGGCAGGCAATGCCCTCCACTGCGCCAATTCCCCGGCGATCGAGGGCGACCGCCAGCCGCAGCAGCGCACTGAGGTGGGTCACCGTTTGGCGGTGGTAGCGGGTGGGCAGGCTGCGGTAGTTGTCGTGCTTTTTCTTGGGGGCGCTCTTGCGGTGGTAGCGGGCGATGTTGGCGATTACTTCCAACTCAGTTTCGGTGTAGCCCAGCAGTTCGCCGTTGCGAATCAGGTAGTAGGAATGCTTGTGGTGCGACGAGTGGCTGACGAAGTGGCCGCAGTTGTGCAGAATGGCGGCGGCCCAGAGCAGCTCTTTTTCTAGATTGCCCCAGGTATGCAGACCGCCCCGGGTCTGCTCGAATAAATCCATGGCAAACTGGGCCACTCGCTGGGAGCGGTCGAGGTGCACCTTGTACTTTTTGGCAGTTTTGAGAATATTGCGCTGCCGCACCGACTTCTGAAACTGCATGCGGTCTTCGATCAGACCGTGGGTGAGCATCCAGTTGACGACTACTCCTTCCCGCAGGGCGCGCTCGCAAATGGTGATGCGATCGGCCTTCAGCAGCGCCATCGTCTCCTGCAAAATCACCGCCCCCGCCACGATGATCTCGGCCCGCCGCGCCGACATTTCCGGCATCTCCAGCCGCTCGGCGTAGGTGGCCTGGCGCAGGGTCTCAACCAATCGCGAGACTTCCTCGTAGGTCATCTGAAACCCGTTGAGGGGGTCGGGCACCAGACCCAGGCGATCGCTAGCCACCAGAGCCGCTAAACACTCGATCGTGCCCGATGTCCCCATCAGCTGAATGGGTTCCTCGGGCTGAAGGTGAGATTTAAGCCCGGTGGTATTGGGCTCGATCATGCCCCGCACGTAAGCTTGCAGGGTGCTAAATTCTGGTTCTGAAATGGGGTCGGTAGAAACAAACTGAGCGGTCAACCGCACCGCGCCAACCTTAGTGCTGCTGAGAAAGCGGTGGGGTTCGCCCGTACCCAAAATCAGCTCGGTAGAGCCACCGCCAATGTCAATAATGGCGTGGGGCTCGCCATTGAACTCCACCCCCGAGAGCACGCCCAGGTAAATACGGCGGGCTTCTTCAGTGCCCGAGATCAGGTTGATGGCCAGGCCGACTTCGTTATAGACCCGCTCAATAAATGCCTGGCCGTTGCTGGCTTCACGCACGGCGCTGGTGGCCACCGCCACAATGTCTTCGGCCTTGAGGCTGGTCGCGATCGCGCAGCACCGTTTTAGCGCCTCAATCGCCCGCTCCATCGCCGCCTCCGACAGCCCGCCCGTCTCCTCATTGAAGTCGCCCAGGCGCACGGTCTCTTTTTCGCGATCGACAATGGTGAAAGCGGGCAGATCCGGCTGAATTTTCACCACCACCATATGAATTGAGTTTGTGCCCACATCGATCGCGGCCAGTACGCGATCGCCAGTAATTTCTGTCGGGGCAAAGCTGGCAAAATCTGTTGCTATGCTCGACTCGCGAATCGAGGTAGTACCTGTCATAGTGCGCCCATGCTGCTTCGTTTCAGATCTTACCTGCCTGGTTGCAACCCATCAGGACGGTGGAAAAACTTTACTCAGAGTTTAGGTTGGGAGGGGAGGAGGTGGGTGGATGGGTGGATGGGTGAGCGGGTGGATGAGTGGATGGGTGGATGGGTGTGGGTGAATGCAAAATGCAAAGCTCAAAATTTTGAATTTTGCATTTTGAACTCTTCACCTCTTCACCTTCCTCACCCACCTCACCTCCCCCATCC